>NZ_JBWKJZ010000040.1:0-74906 GCF_056431945.1 Streptomyces sp. NPDC045778 | reverse complement strand
GGGATCGGGTGTTGGCGTTCGCCACGCCGAGCTTCGACGCGTCGGTCCTGGAGCTGTGCATGTCCCTGCCGCAAGGCGCGAGCCTGGTCGTGCCCGCGCCGGGGCCCCTGCTCGGTACGGAGCTTGCGGAGGTGCTCCGGGCGCAGCGCATCACGCACACCTTGCTGCCTCCGGCCGCGCTGTCCACGCTGCCACCGGAGACCCCCGGCACCCTGCCGGATCTGAAGACCCTCACGGTTGGCGCCGACGCCTGCGGCCCGGAACTGGTGGCCTGCTGGGCGCCGTACCACCGTCTGGTCAACTCCTACGGCCCCACCGAAGCGACCGTGGTGGCCACTTGGTCGGGGCCGCTGACGCCGGATGGTTCCGCTCCGCCCATCGGGCGCCGGCTGCCCGAGACCGGTGTGTATGTGCTGGACGCGCGGCTGCGGCCGGTTCCGGACGGTGTGGCGGGGGAGTTGTGGCTGAGCGGCCCGGCGTTGGCCCGCGGGTACCTCAACCGTCCGGGCCTCACCGCCTCGCGGTTCACCGCCGACCCGTTCGGCCCGCCCGGCTCACGCATGTACCGCACCGGCGATCTCGTACGCCGAGACGCCCACGGTGAGCTGCACTACCTGGGCCGCACCGACCACCAGGTGAAGGTGCGGGGCTTCCGCGTCGAGCTGGGGGAGCTGGAGGCGGCGCTCGCCGGGCACCCGGACGTGGCCGCTGCCGCCGCCCGCGTGTCGGAGCGCGACGGCCACCGCCGCCTCGTGGCGTACGCGGTGCCGCGCGGCGACGCGTCCCCGGACCCCGCGGCGCTGCGGGACTTCCTCGCCCGCACCCTCCCCGACCACCTGGTCCCGGCGGTCATCGTGCCGCTGGAGCGCCTGCCGCTCGGCGCCACCGGCAAGCTCGACCGGAACGCTCTGCCCGACCCGGTGTGGTCGGCCCCGGCCGACGGCGGCGGCACCCCGCCGCGCACCGACACGGAGAAGGCCCTCGCCGCGATCTGGTCCGAGGTCCTCGGCGTGCCGGACGTGGGCGCGCAGGACAACTACTTCGCGCTCGGCGGGGACTCCATCCTCGGCATCCAGATCGTCGCCGCCGCCCGCAGGGCCGGATTCGCGCTGACGCCACGGCACCTGTTCCGCCATCAGACGATCGCCGAACTGGCCGCCGCCGCGGAGGACCTGCCCGCCCCCGGCACGACGGCCGAACAGGGCGCGGTCGTCGGCGAGGCACCGCTGACGCCGGTCCAGCACTGGCTGTTCGACACCCTCACCGGCGACCCGGCCCGCCTCACCCAGGCCGTCTCCTACCACCTGGCCGCCGACATCGACGAGACCGCGCTGCGCGCCGCCCTCGCCGCCGTCCACGACCACCACGACGCGCTGCGCCTGCGGTACCCGAAGGACACCGACGGAACCCGCCGCCAGTACGGCACCGCCCCGGGAACACCCGTCCACCTGGAGGCGCACGACCTGCCGGGGGAGGTGCCCGCGGCTCTCGTCGACACCTTGTGCTCGGACTTCGACCTGGAGTCCGGCCCCCTCCTCAAGGCCGCGCTGTGCCGCTGCGGGGAGGAGCGGCGGCCCGTCCTGGTCCTCGCCGCGCACCACCTCGTGGTGGACGCGGTGTCCTGGCACCTGATCCTGGAGGACCTCGACACCGCCTACCGGGCGCTGCGCGCCGGGAACACGCCCGACCTCGGCCCGAAGACGACCTCCTTCCAGGCGTGGGCCCGCCGCCTCGCCGCGCACACCGAGGCCGGAGGCTTCGACGGCGAACTCGACCACTGGCGGACCGTGTCCGACGACGACGCCCTGCCGACCGACCTCGGCGGGGCGAACACCGCCGCGAGCGAGCAGTCGGTGACGGTAGGCCTCGACAGCGAGGAGACCCGGCAGCTCCTCCAGGACGTGCCGGGCGTCTACCGCACCCGCGTCAACGACGTGCTGCTGTGCGCCCTCGGCCGGGTCCTGGCCCGCTGGACGGGGCGGGACCGGGTGGCCGTGACCCTGGAGGGCCACGGCCGTGAGGAACTCTTCGACGACGTCGACCTCTCCCGCACCGTGGGCTGGTTCACCAGCGTGTTCCCTGTCGCGCTCGACGTCCCGCGCGACGCGGACACCGCCAGCGCGCTGAAGTCCGTCAAGGAGAGCCTGCGCGCGGTGCCCCACGGAGGCCTCGGCCACGGCGCCCTGCGCCATCTGCACCCGGCAGCGGGTGCCGGCCTGCCCGGGCTGCCGCAGATCTCCTTCAACTACCTGGGGCAGCAGGACTGGAACGCCACCGGGGATCTGCTGCTCGCCCCGTACGGAGACCTCGCGGGCGGCATGGACACGGCCGCGGACCGGCCGCACCTCCTCGACGTCATCGGGCGCGTGACGGACAAGCGCCTGGAGTTCACCTGGTCCTACTCGCGCGACGTGCACCGCAGCGACACCGTCGCCCGGCTCGCGGCCGAGATGGCCGACGAACTGCGGGCCATCGTGCGGCACTGCGCCGCGCCCGGCGCCGGGGGCCGCACCCCGTCGGACTTCCCGCTGGCCCCGCTGGACCAGGCTGCCGTCGACCGTCTGGTGGGCACCGGGCGCGACGTGGTGGACCTCTACCCGCTCACCCCCACCCAGGCGGGCATGCTCGTCCACGGCATGGACGAGCCCGCCGAGGGGCTGTACGTCGAGCAGATCACGTTCGTCATGGACGGTGTGTCCGACGCCCGCGTGCTCGCCGCCGCCTGGCAGCACGTCGTGGACCGCACACCCGTGCTGCGCACCGCCGTCGTCCTGGACGGGGTGCCCGTCCCGCTCCAGGCCGTGCGCGGCGCCGTCACGGTGCCGGTCACCGAGCACGACTGGAGCCACCTCGCACCCGACGAGCGCGACAGGGAACTGGAGGGCCTGCTCGCCGAGGACAAGGCCCGCGGCATCGACCTGGACCGCGTGCCGCTGCTGCGGGTCGCCGTGATCCGTCTCACCCCGGACGAGGTGCGCGTGGTATGGACCTTCCACCACGCCCTGCTCGACGGGTGGAGCGTCTTCCACGTCCTCGGGGACGTCGTGGCCAGTCACGCCGCCCTCTCCCGTGGCGAGGAGCCGCGGCTGCCGGAACGCAGGCCGTTCGCGGACTACGCCGCCTGGCTCGCGGCCCGCGACACCGCGCGGGCCGAGGAGCACTGGACGGCCGCGCTCGCCGACCTGACCGCCCCGACACCGCCGCCCTACGACCGCAGGCCCGCCCAGGGCGCCCCGGCCCGCTCCGGCAGCTGGCTGGCGGAGTACCTGGAGGAGGCCGAGACGGACCGCCTCGCGGACTTCGCCCGGCGCCACCGGCTGACCCTCAACACGGTGGTGCAGGGCGCCTGGGCGCTGCTCCTGTCCCGCTGGAGCGGCGACCGGAACGTGTGCTTCGGTACGACCGTCTCCGGGCGGCCCGCGGACATGCCGGGAGCCGACACCATCGCCGGCCTCTTCATCACCACGCTCCCCGCCCGTGTCACCGTGGACGGCGACGCCCCGTGCGCCGCGTGGCTGCGCGAGACGCAGGCCGCGCGGGCCGAGGACCGCCGCTTCGACCACGTGCCGCTCACCGACCTCCAGGCCGCCAGCGGACTGCCCCCGGGGACACCGCTGTTCGACAGCCTGCTGGTCTTCGAGAACTACCCGGTCGGCGACGACACGGCGGGCGCGCACGGCGTCCAGGTCCGCGACCTCGACGCCCATGAGTCCACCAACTACCCCCTGACCGTGGTGATCCTGCCGGGCAGCCGCATGGGCGTGGTCGTCGGCTACGACCCCCGCTACTTCGAGGAGTCCACCGCGCGCTCCCTCTCCGCGCAGCTCGTCCACACCCTGCGCACCTTGATCGCCGCACCGGACGGGACGCGGCTCGACGCGGTGGACACCCTGCCGCCGGAGCTGCGCGCACGGCTGCTGCGGGGGCCCGCGCGCCCCGAGCCGACTTCGGTCGAGCCGCAGGTGCTGCCTGCCCTGGTCGAGGCCGCGGTGGACCGCACGCCTGCGGCGACGGCGCTGGTGACACCGGCCCTGGCGTTGTCCTTCGCGGACGTGGAAGTCCGCGCGAACCGTCTGGCACACCAGCTGATCGCCCGGGGCGTGGGCCCCGGCGACCTCGTCGCCCTGGTGCTGCCGCGCTCCGCCTACATGGTCCTGGCCCAGCTGGGTGTGGCCAAGGCCGGTGCGGCGTACGTGCCGGTGGATCCGGGGTATCCGGCGGAGCGGGTGGCGTTGATGCTGCGGGATGCGGCGCCGGTGGTGACGCTCGATGCGGATCAGGTCGCGGAGATGCTGGCGGACGGCTCGCGGGAGGGGCGGCCGACGGATGCGGATCGGGTTCGTCCGCTGCGTCTGGACGATCCGGCGTATGTGATCTACACGTCGGGTTCCACGGGTACGCCTAAGGGTGTGGTGGTCACGCACCGTGGTCTGGCGGGCTTCGCCGCTGCGGAGGCGGCGCATTATGAAGTGGCGGAGGGGGATCGGGTGTTGGCGTTCGCCACGCCGAGCTTCGACGCGTCGGTCCTGGAGCTGTGCATGTCCCTGCCGCAAGGCGCGAGCCTGGTCGTGCCCTCCCCGGGGCCCCTGCTCGGCGAGGAACTCGCCGAAGTCCTGCGCACCGAACGCATCACGCACACCTTGCTGCCTCCGGCCGCGCTCGCCACCTTGCCGCCCGAGACCCCCGACACCCTGCCGGATCTGAAGACCCTCACGGTCGGCGCCGATGCGTGCGGCCCGGAACTGGTGGCCCGCTGGGCGCCGCACCACCGTCTGGTCAACTCCTACGGGCCCACCGAGGCCACGGTCGTCGCCACTTGGTCGGGGCCGCTGACGCCGGATGGTTCCGCTCCGCCCATCGGGCGCCGGCTGCCCGAGACCGGCGTATATGTGCTGGACGCGCGGCTGCGGCCGGTTCCGGACGGTGTGGCGGGGGAGTTGTGGCTGAGCGGCCCGGCCTTGGCCCGCGGGTACCTCAACCGTCCGGGCCTCACCGCCTCGCGGTTCACGGCCGACCCGTTCGGCCCACCCGGCTCCCGCATGTACCGCACCGGCGATCTCGTACGCCGAGACGCCCAAGGCGAGCTGCACTACCTGGGCCGCACCGACCACCAGCTCAAGCTGCGCGGCCACCGCATCGAGGCGGGCGAGGTCGAGGCCGTGCTGGTCCGTCACCCGGCCGTCCTCGACGCCGTGGTCACCGTGCGCGAGGACGAGCCGGGGCTCCCGCGCCTGGTCGCCCACCTGCTCGCCGCGCCGGACACAGAGCGGCCCGCCGCCTCGGAGCTGCGCGCCCTCGCCGCCCGCACCCTGCCAGGGCCCCTGGTCCCCTCGGCGTACGTCGTCCTCGACCGCTTCCCGCTCACCGAGAACGGCAAGACCGACCGGGCCGCCCTGCCCGCGCCGCCACCGGAACAGGAGGAGACGTCCGAGCACGTCGCCCCGCGCACCCCCACCGAGGAGGCCATCGCCGACCTGTGGGAGGAGGTCCTTCAGACGGTGGTGGGCGTGGAGGACGACTACTTCTCCCTGGGCGGTGACTCCCTGCGCGCCCTGCTCATCGCCTCCCGGGCCAACGACGCGTTCGGTGTGACCCTCACGCCCCGCGACGTCCTGGTCCACCGCACGGTCGCCGCCCTGGCGGACCTGGTGGAGGAGCAGGTGCTGAGCGAACTCGAAGACGCCGCACGCGGCGACAGCGACCACGACGAACGATGAGGACTGCCAGACCATGACGTCTTCGAAGCGAGACCGCGCCGCCGCCCTGCCCAAGGACCTCCAGGAGGCGCTCCGCCGCCGCCTCGCCGGGCGCGCGGGCGCCCAGGGAACGACGGCGGCCGGCAAGGACGGAGCACCCGGCGCGGCCGGACGGCAAGGCATCCCGCGCGCCGACCGGTCCGGCCCGCTGCCCCTGTCCTTCGCCCAGCAGCGGCTGTGGTTCCTGGACCGGCTGCGGCCCGGCGACTCCCGCTACAACAGTGCCGTCGCGCTCCGGCTCACCGGCGCCCTCGACTGTGCGGCCCTCTCCCGCGCCCTCGACACCGTCGTGGAGCGCCACGAGGCCCTGCGCACCACGTTCCAGGAGACCGACGGGCGCCCCGCCCAGACCGTGAGCCCGGCCGGCCCTGTGCCGCTTCCCGTACGGGACCTGCCCGCCACGGGGACGGCGGCCCTGGAGGAGGCCCTCCTCGCGGAGTACGAGCGGTCGTTCGACCTGAACGGCGGCCCGCTGCTGCGCGCCCTGCTGCTGCGGGAGCCGGGTACCGAGACCTCGCACGTCCTGCTCCTGACCGCCCATCACATCGTCACCGACGGCTGGTCGATGGGCGTGGTCCTGGAGGAGCTGTGCGCCGCGTACGACGCGCTCGCCCGGGGCGCCGCCCCGGAGCTGCCGCCGGTGGCGGCCCAGTACCCGGACTTCGCGGTGTGGCAGCGCGAGCGCCTTTCCGGGCCGCGCCTGGAGCGGCACCTCGCCTACTGGTCCGAGCAGCTGACCGGCGCCGTGCCACCGGCCCTCCCGCTGGACCGGCCGCGCCGCGGCGAGGAGGCGGGGGCGGGCGCCGTCCACACCTTCGCCGTGCCCGAGGGCACCACGGCCCGGCTGCGCGCGCTCGCCAAGGAGCGGCACACCACCCTCTTCACGTCCCTGGTCGCCGGCTGCCAGGCGCTCCTCGCCCGCTGGTCGGGGCAGGACGACATCACCATCGGCTCGCTGACCCCCGGCCGCTCCCACACCGACCTGGAACGGTCCGTCGGCTTCTACGTCAACACCGTCGTGCTGCGCACCCCCGTGGAGGAGACCGGGTCCTTCCGCGACCTCCTGGGAGCCACGGCCGACACCGTCAACGACGCCTTCGCGCACGGTGACACGCCCTTCGAGCGCCTTGTGGAAACCGTGGGCGCGGCCCGTGAGGCAGGCCGCAACCCGCTGTTCGACGTGATGGTCCTGCTGCACCCCGCCCCGCCCGAGGCGCCCGGCATGAACGGGGTGAGCGCCTCCCCGGTGACCGTGCCCCGGCGGGCCTCCACCTTCGACCTGAGCGTGGAGTTCGTGCCCGACGGGGACCAGCTCGTCGGCCTCCTGGAGTACCGCACCGACCTGTTCGACACCGCCACGGCCGAGCGGATGGCCGACCAGCTGGTGCGCCTCCTCGACACCGCGGCCGCCGAGCCGGACCGCCCCCTGGGCACCGTCCCGCTGCTCTCCCCGGAGGAGACCCGGCGGATCACCCAGGAGTGGAACGCCACCGCGGCCCCGGCCCCCGCGGCCACCTACCCCGACCTCTTCGCCCGGCAGGTGGCCCGCACCCCCCACGCCACCGCCCTGGTCGCCGGTGCCGACCGCCTCGACTACGCGACGCTCGACGCCCGCGCCGACCGCCTCGCCCGCCACCTCGCCGCCCGCGGCGCCGGACCCGAACAACTGGTCGCGCTCCGGCTCCCGCGCACCGCCGACATGATCGTGGCGATGCTCGCCGTGTGGAAGGCGGGCGCGGGCTATCTGCCGCTGGACCCCGCGCTGCCCGACGAACGCGTACGGTTCCTCCTGGACGACGCCCGCCCGGCCCTCGTCCTCGACGAGGCGGCCCTCGCGGCGGTGCCCGACACCGCCCCCGCCGACGAGCCCCTGGCCGTGGCACTCGACCCGGACACCACCGCGTACGTCCTCTACACCTCCGGCTCCACCGGCCGCCCCAAGGGCGTCACCGTCTCCCACCGCTCCCTGGCGAACCTCCTGGCGGGCCACCGCGAGGGCTTCGTCGCCGCGGCCGGAGGCGGTCCGCTGCGCGTCGCGCTGACCGCCTCGTTCTCCTTCGACACCTCGCTGGAGGGCGTGCTCCTGATGGCCGACGGCCATCCGCTGCACCTGGTCGACGAGACGACACGGCTCGACGCCGCCGCCCTGGTCGAGTACGTCATCGAGCACCGCGTCGACTTCCTCGACCTGACGCCCTCGTACCTGCGGCAGCTGCTGCCCGCCGGACTGCTCAGCGACCCCCGCCACCACCCCCGGGTCCTGATGCTCGGCGGCGAGGCCATCGGCCCCGCCCTGTGGCGCGACCTCGCGGGACACCGGGACGTGGCCGCGTACAACTTCTACGGCCCCACCGAGTGCACCGTCGACGCGCTGGCCTGCCGGATCGAGGGCGACGGACGGCCGCTGGTGGGCCGCCCGCTGCCGGGCGTACGGGCCTACGTCCTCGACCGGCGGCTCAAGCCCGTGCCGCCCGGCGTCGGCGGCGAGCTGTACCTGGCGGGCGAGCAGGTGGCCCGCGGCTACGCGGGCCGCCCGGGCCTCACCGCGGGCCGCTTCGTCGCCGACCCGTTCGGGCCGCCCGGCAGCCGCATGTACCGCACCGGCGACCTGGCCCGCTGGACCGGCGACGGCCGGCTCGACTACCTGGGCCGTGCCGACGACCAGGTGAAGGTGCGCGGCCACCGCATCGAGCCGGGGGAGATCGAGGCCGTGCTCCTCGACCTGCCGGACCTGTCCGGGGCGGCGGTCGTCGCGGTGCCCGACGCACACGGCCATCTGCGCCTCGCCGCCTACGTCGCGCCCGCCCCCGGCGTCGCGCGCCCCGCCGCCTCCACGCTGCGGGCCGCGTGCCGCCGGGCCCTGCCCGACCACATGGTGCCGTCGTCGTTCACCGTCCTCGACGCGCTGCCGCTGACCGCCCACGGCAAACTCGACCGCAGGGCCCTGCCCGCCCCCGACCTCGACACCGGCCCGCGCGAACGGGAGTTCGTCGCCCCGCGCACCCCCGACGAGGAGACCCTCGCAGCCATCTGGGCGGAGGTCCTCGGCACCAGCAGGGTGGGGGTCACCGACAACTTCTTCGAGCTGGGCGGCGACTCCATCCTCAGCATCCAGGCCGTGTCCCGCGCCCGCGCCGCAGGACTGCGCCTCAGCTCGCAGGACGTCTTCCGGCACCAGACGGTCGCCGACCTGGCCGCCGCCGCGTCCCGGCGGAACACCGACGTGCCCGCGCCCCGCCGGCCGCGCACGGAGGGGCCCGCCCCGCTGACCCCCGTCCAGGAGTGGTTCTTCGCCACTCACGGACCGCTGCGGCACTTCAGCATGTCCCTGCTGCTCGACCTGCCGCACGACCTCGACGAACAGGCCCTGGAACAGGCCGTGGACGCCCTCGCCGCCAACCACCCGGCACTGCGTACGCGCTTCGCACACACCGAGGGCACCTGGCGGCAGCACCCCGGTGAAGGCCCCGCCACCGGCCTGCTGACCCGCCACGACCTTCCCCTCACCGACGCCGCGCCCGCCCGGGAAGCCGCCGCCGACGCCGCCCGCGCCGCCCTCGACCCGACCACCGGCGCCCTGCTGCGCGCGGCACTGCTGCGCCCTGCGGCCGGGAAGCACACCGGGGCAGGGGCCCTGGGGGAGCGGCCACAACTGTTCCTGACCGCCCACCACTTGGCCGTGGACAGCGTCTCCTGGCGCATCCTCCTCGCCGATCTGGAACAGGCCTACCGCCAGGCCGCCGCGGGCGAGCCGATCCACCTGGAACCCGCCGCCACGCCCTTCGCCGACTGGGCCGGGAACCTCTCGGAGCGGGTGCGCTCCGGCGGCCTCGACGACGACCTGCCCGCCTGGACGGCCGAGGCCGCCGAGCCCCGCACCCCGCTGCCCGTCGACCGGAGCGCGGCCCCGCTCGCCGGTTCGGTGCGCACCGTCCGCACCCGCGTGGACCGCGCCACCACGGAAGCGCTGCTGCGCCGCGTGCCCGGCGTCTACCGCACCCAGGTCAACGACGTACTGCTCAGCGCGCTCGGCCGGGTGCTCGCCGACTGGGCGGGCGCCGCACGCGTCACCGTCGCCCTTGAGGGCCACGGCCGCGAGGACG
The DNA here is from genome assembly GCF_056431945.1 of Streptomyces sp. NPDC045778. Lineage (NCBI taxonomy): Bacteria > Bacillati > Actinomycetota > Actinomycetes > Kitasatosporales > Streptomycetaceae > Streptomyces > Streptomyces sp. NPDC045778. The sequence continues at coordinate 65,047 of NZ_JBWKJZ010000040.1, read as the reverse complement.
ACACCCTTGACCTGTCCGGCACGGTGGGCTGGTTCACCACCCAGTACCCCGTCACCCTCGCCCCCGTCGGGCCGCCCGACGCGCCCGACTGGGGCGCCACGCTCAAGGCCGTCAAGGAGCGGCTGCGAGCCGTGCCCCGGCGCGGCCTGAGCTACGAGGCACTGGCCCGCCTCGGCTCGCCCGACCCCGCCGCCCGCGCCCTGCGGGACCTGCCGCTGCCCCAGGTGTCCTTCAACTACCACGGCCAGTGGGACACCTCCGGCACCGGCGACTTCGCCCCGGCCGCCGACGTGCCCGGCCGCGATCTCGCCGCCGACGAGCCCCTCGACCACCTCATCGACGTCACGGCCGTGGTGGCGGACGGCGAACTGGAGATCACCTGGCACTACAGCCAGGACACGCACGACACCACCACCGTCGAGGACCTGGCCGCGGGCATGGTCACCGCGCTGACCGCGATCACCGAGCACTGCGCCCGCCCGGACGCGGGCGGGCGCACCCCCTCCGACTTCCCGCTGGCCGGCCTGGACCAGGCCGGTGTGGACCGCCTCGTCGGCGACGGCGGGACCGTGGAGGACCTGCTGCCGCTGACCCCGCTCCAGGAAGGCATGCTCTTCCACCGCCTCGTCGGCGGCCCCGACGACGTGTACGTCGACCAGGCGGCGCTGCTTCTCGACGGCATGGCCGACCCGCACGCCTTCGCCCTGGCCTGGCAGCAGGTCACCGACGTGACGCCCGTCCTGCGTACGTCGGTGGTGTGGGAGGACGTCCCCGCCCCCCTCCAGGTCGTGCACCGCGCCGCCCGCGTGCCGGTCACCCACGAGGACTGGCGTGAGATGACCGAGGACGAGCGCGCCGCCCGGTTCGACCGGCTGCGCGCCGACGACCTCGCGCGCGGCATCGACCTCACCACGGCCCCCCTCATGCGGCTCACCCTGATCCGGCTGCCCGACGCGCGCCTGCACCTGCTGTGGACCTCCCACCACCTCATCCTGGACGGCTGGAGCCTCGCCCAGGTGCTCACCGAGGTCGGCGAGCGCTACGCCGCGCTCACCACCGGCAGCACCACCCAGGTGCCCGTGCGCCGCCCCTTCGGCGACTACGTGCGCTGGCTGGCCGAGCAGGACGGCACGGCCGCCCGCGCACACTGGCAGCAGGTCCTCGCGGGCTTCGCCACGCCGACCCCGCTGCCCGCCGACCGCCCCCCGCGCGAGGCGCACCAGGCCCGCTCCGCGGGCGTCCACACCACCGGCCTGTCCGACGAGGTGTCCGCGCGCCTCGCCCGCACCGCGCGGGCCGCGGGGCTCACCGCCAACACCCTGGTCCAGGGCGCCTGGGCGCTGCTGCTCGCCCGCCACGGCGCCGAGCGGGACGTGGTGTTCGGCACCACCGTGTCCGGACGCCCCGACGACCTCCCCGGCGTCGAGTCGATGGTGGGCATGTTCATCAACACCCTGCCCACCCGCGTCCACGTCGACGGCGGCGGCACGGCGGGCGCGTGGCTGCGCGAACTCCAGGAGGCGCAGGCCGAGTCCCGGCGCTTCTCCGCGGTCTCCCTCGCCGAGCTGACCGCGCTGAGCGACGTGCCGTCCGGCACCCCCCTGTTCCACAGCATGGTGGCCTTCGAGAACTACCCCTTCGACGAGGCCCGCGCGGCCACCACCGGCGTCCGCCTCCTGGACGTCACCTCCCGCGACGCCACCAACTACCCGCTGGTGCTCCGCGCCTACCAGGGCGAGCGGCTCGGCTTCGACCTGGCCTACGACCCGGACCTGTTCGACGCCACGACGGCGCGGGCGCTCGCCGACCGGCTGTGCCTGCTCCTCACACAGCTCGCCGACCACCTCGACCGGCCGCTGCGCGACCTCGCCGCCACGACCGCGGAGGAGCGCCACCGGATCCTGACCGACTGGAACGGCTCCGCCGAAGGACGCCCCGCGCACACCCTGGTGGACCTCTTCGAGGCCCAGGCCGCGCGCACCCCCCAGGCCCCCGCGGTCACCTGCGGGGACGAACGCCTCGACTACGCCGCGCTCGACGCGGCGGCCGGGCGCCTCGCCCACCGCCTCGCCGATGCCGGAGCCGGACCCGAGCGCTTCGTGGCTCTCGCCCTGCCCCGCTCCACCGACCTGGTCGTGGCGGTCCTGGCCACCCTGAAGTCCGGCGCGGCCTACCTGCCGATCGACCCCAGGCTCCCCGCCGAACGCGTCGCCCACCTCCTTGCCGACGCCGCCCCGGTGGCCCTGGTGACCACCACGGACACATCCGTCTCCGCCGCCGGCACCGGCCTGCCCGTCCTGCTCCTGGACGACCCGGCGGTACGGGCCGACCTGGAACGGCGCCCGGCCGCAGGACCGGACCCGGCCCGGCGCCCGCTGCCGGAGAACCCCGCCTACGCCATCTACACCTCCGGCTCCACCGGCAAGCCCAAGGGTGTCGTCGTACCGCACGCCAACGTCGTACGGCTGTTCACGCGCACCCGCGACTGGTTCGGCTTCGACGAGCACGACGTGTGGACGCTGTTCCACTCCTACGCCTTCGACTTCTCCGTGTGGGAGCTTTGGGGCCCGCTGCTGCACGGCGGCCGGCTCGTCGTCGTGCCCGACGACACCGCCCGCTCCCCGGAGGACTTCCTGCGCCTGCTCGCGGACGAAGGCGTCACGGTCCTCAACCAGACCCCGTCCGCCTTCTACCCGCTGGCCCGCGCCGATGCCGAACACCCCGAGCTGAGCGCCCGGTTGGCGCTGCGTCAGGTGATCTTCGGCGGCGAGGCCCTCGACACCGGCCGGCTCACCGACTGGTACGCCCGCCACGCCGACGACGCGCCGCGCCTGGTCAACATGTACGGCATCACCGAGACCACCGTGCACGTCACCTACGCCCCCCTCGACCGGGCGACGGCCCGCACCGGCACCGCGAGCCCCATCGGCACCGGCATCCCCGACCTGCGCGTGTACGTGCTCGACGACGACCTGGCCCTGGCCCCGCCCGGCGCCGTCGGCGAGATGTACGTGGCGGGCGAGGGCCTGGCCCGCGGCTACCTGGGCCTGCCCGCCCTCACCGCGACCCGCTTCCTGCCCGACCCCTTCGGTCCGCCCGGCAGCCGCATGTACCGCACGGGCGACCGGGCCCGGCGGCGGCCCGACGGCACCCTGGAGTACCTCGGCCGCGCCGACGCCCAGGTCAAGATCCGCGGCTACCGCATCGAACCCGGCGAGATCGAGGCCGCGCTCCACACCCACCCCGGCGTCGGCGCCGCCACCGTCGGCGTGTACGAGGACACCTCCGGGACCCGGCGCCTGGTCGCCCACGTCGTCGGCGCGGGCGAGGACGGCGCCCCGGCGCCCGCCGCGCTCCGCGCGCACCTGGAAGGCCTGCTGCCCGCCCATATGGTGCCCGCCGCCTACGTCCCGCTGGCCGCGCTGCCGCTGACCGTCAACGGCAAGCTCGACCGGCGCGCCCTGCCCGCGCCCGGCGCCGACGGCTTCGCCACCGGCGGCGACCGCACCCCGCCGCGCACCGAGGCCGAACGCCTGGTCGCCGCGGCCTGGGCGGCCGTCCTCAACACGGACGAGGTGGGCGTCGACGACGACTTCTTCGCCCTCGGCGGCGACTCCATCCTCGCCGTCCGCGTCACCTCCCGGCTGCGCGCGGACTTCGGCGCGGACGTCTCGCCCCGCCTCCTGTTCACCCACCCCACCGTGTGCGCCCTGGCCGCCGCCCTCGGCGAACCGGCGGGATCCGCGGCCCCCGACGTGATCCCGGCCGCCGACCCGGACACCGCGCCACCGCTGTCGTACGCACAGCAGCGCCTGTGGTTCCTCGACCGCTTCGAGCCCGGCAGCACCGAGTACACGACGGTGTCGGCCCTGCGCCTGCGCGGCACGCTCGACGAGGCCGCCCTGCGCACCGCGCTCGACGCCCTGGTCGCCCGGCACGAGGCCCTGCGCACCACGTTCGCCGAACAGGACGGCACGGCCCGGCAGATCGTGGGCCCGCCGCACGGCGTGGACCTGCGCGTCGACGACCTCACGGGCACCGCGGCCGACGCCCTTGACGCCCTCCTGGAACGCGAGGCGGCCACCCCCTTCGACCTGAGCACAGGCCCCCTGCTGCGGGCCCGTCTGCTCCGCCTGGCCGCCGACGAGCACGTCCTGGTCCTGGCCCTCCACCACATCGTCACCGACGGCTGGTCCCTCGGCGTCCTCGGCCGCGACCTCGGCGAGCTGTACACGGCGGCGCGCGAGGGCCGCCGCCCCGAGCTGCCCGAACTGCCCGTGCGGTACGCCGACTACGCCGCCTGGCAGCGCGGCCGCACCACCGAGGCCGAGCGCCAGCTCGCCCACTGGAAGCAGGTCCTCGACGGGCTCGCCCCGCTGGAGCCGCCGACCGACCGGCCGCGCCCCGCCGAACGCACCCGCGACGGCGCCCTGGTGACGTTCCCGCTCCCCGCCGCGCTCGTCGAGCGACTGCGCGCGCGGGGCCGCGAGACCGACGCCACCCTGTACATGACGCTCCTGACGGCGTGCCAGGTCCTGCTCGCCCGGTGGACGGGCCAGCGGGACATCGCCGTCGGCACCGTGACCGCGGGCCGCGAGCGCGCCGAACTCCACGACGTGGTCGGCATGTTCGTCAACACCCTCGTGCTGCGCGGCGAGGTCACCCCCGGCCTGTCCTTCCGCCGCCTCCTCGACCGGGCGCGCGCCACCACGCTCGACGCCTTCGCCCACCAGGACGTGCCCTTCGAGCGGGTGGTGGACGCGGTCCGGCCCGAGCGCGACACCAGCCGCACCCCCCTCTTCCAGGTCATGGTGGCCCTGCACAACCTGGGCACCGAGGCACCGGACCTGCCAGGGCTCGACGTCGAGGCCCTGACCCCGCCGGTGCGGCACGCCACCTTCGACCTCGCCTTCGACTTCGTCGAGCACGACGGCGGGGTGACCGGCCACCTGGAGTACAGCACCGGCCTGTTCGACCCCGGCACCGCCGAGCGCCTCGCCGCTCAGCTGCGGCTGCTCCTGGAAGCCGTCGCCGACGACCCGGACCAGGAGGTCGGCGCGCTGCCGCTGCTGACCGCCACCGAGCGGCGCCAGGTCCTGGGGGAGTGGCAGGGCGGCCCGGCCCCCGCCGCGCCCGGGACCTTCCCGGCCCTGTTCGAGGCGCGGGCCGCACGCACGCCGGACGCCACCGCCCTGGTCGCCCGCGACGCCACGCTCGACTTCGCCGCCCTCAACGACCGTGCCAACCGGCTCGCCCACCACCTCATCGCCCAGGGCGTCGGACCCGAGCGCACCGTCGCCACCCGCCTGCCGCGCACCTGTGACCAGGTGGTCGCCCTGCTCGCCGTCCTCAAGGCGGGGGGCACCCTGCTGTGCCTCGACCCCGGCCTGCCCGAGGAGCGTGTCGCCCACCTCACCGCCGACGCCGCGCCCCGCACGGTCCTGACCCCCGAGGCGCTGCGCGCGGTGCCCTGGGACCGGCTGCCCGCCCACGACCCGACCGACGCCGACCGGCTCACGCCGCTGCGCCCGGCCAGCACCGCGTACGTCATCTACACCTCCGGCTCCACCGGGCGGCCCAAGGGCGTCGCCGTGGAACACCGCCAGCTGGTCAGCCTCTGCCACGACCACCAGGAAGGCCTCGTCGCCCCGCACACCACCGACGGCCGCCGGCTGCGGGCCGCGCTCAGCGCGTCGTTCTCCTTCGACACCTCCTGGGAGGGGCCGCTGCTCCTCGCGCTCGGCCAGGAGGTCCACCTCGTCGACGAGGACGTACGCCTCGACCCGGACGCGTTCTGCGCCCAGGTCGCCGAGCGCCGCCTGGACCTGGTGAACGTCACCCCGTCCTTCCTGCGCGAACTCACCGCAGCGGGTCTCCTCGCACCCGGCCGCCACCACCCGCGCGTGCTCCTGGTCGGCGGCGAGGCCATCGGCGCCGACACCTGGCGCGAGCTGTGCGCGGCGCGGGACCTTGGCGTCACCGCGTACAACGTGTACGGGCCCACCGAGTGCACCGTCGACGCCGTCTACGGCCCGTGCGCCGAGCGGCCCGAGCGCCCGGTCATCGGCCGCCCCGGCCGGGGCCTGCGCGCCTACGTCCTCGACGGCGCGCTGCGCCCCGTGCCGCCCGGCACCCCGGGCGAGCTGTACCTGGCGGGCACCCAGGTCGCCCGCGGCTATCTGAACCGGCCCGGCCTCACCGTGGAACGCTTCCTCGCCGACCCCTACGGGCCGCCGGGCACACGCATGTACCGCACCGGCGACCGCGCCCGCTGGGACGACCGCGGCCTCCTGGAGTTCCTGGGGCGCGTCGACGAGCAGGTCAAGATCCGCGGCTTCCGCATCGAACCCGGCGAGATCGAGGCCGCCCTGACGGCCCATCAGGACATTGCCGAGGCCGTGGTGATGCCCCACGAGCACGCGGGCCGCACCCTGCTCGTGGCGTACGTGGTGCCCGCGGGGGAGCGCGCCCCGGCGGGCGAGGACCTGCGGGCCCGGCTTCGCCGGACGCTGCCGGACCACATGGTGCCGCAGGTGTTCGTGCCGCTGACGCGCATCCCGCGCACCAGCAGCGGCAAGACCGACCGCCGCGCCCTGCCCGCCCCGCCCGCGCAGCCCGACCCGCGGACGCCGTACGTCGCGCCCCGGCCCGGCACCGAGGAGCGCCTGGCCGCGATCTGGGCGGACGTCCTGGGCGTGGCCCGGGTGGGCGCGCGCGACAACTTCTTCACCCTCGGCGGCGACTCGATCCTCAGCATCCAGATCGTCTCCCGGGCCCGCCGGGCCGGCCTCGCCGTGACCACCAAGGACGTGTTCCGCGCGCCGACCGTCGCCGAACTCGCCCTGTGCGCCACCGCGGCCGACCCGGCCGGGCCCGCACCGGGCGCCGCCCCGCCCGCCGAGGCGCCGCTCACCCCGATCCAGCGCTGGTACCTCGACGCCCGCCGCCCCGGCGACGCGCTGCGCTTCACCATGACCCAGCGCCTCGAAGTGGCCCCGGGCACCGACCTGCCCGCCCTGGAGCAGGCGGTCGACGCCGTCGTACGCCACCACGCGGCACTGCGCACCCGCTTCCGCCACACCGGCGACGGCTGGCGCCAGGAACTCCTGACCGAGGCCCCGGGGCCCGTGTTCACCTCCCACGACGCCACCGGCCTCGACGAGGCCGCCCTGGAGGCGCAGGTGCAGCGCGCGGCGGACGCCGCCCAGGCCTCGCTCGACCCCACCGCGGGCCGGACGGTCCGGGTCCTCGTCTTCGACCGCGGCCCCGACCGGCCCGCGCAACTCGTCTTCACCGTCCACCACTTGGCCGTGGACGGCGTCTCCTGGCGCATCCTGCTCGGCGACCTGGAGAGCGCCCACCGCGCCGCCGCGGCCGGACGGCCCGTCGAACTGCCCCCGGTCGGCACCGCCTACGGCCACTGGGCCGCGAGGCTCGACGCACACACCCGCTCCGGCGCCCTGGAGGCCGACCTCGCCCACTGGCGGCGGACCGCCGCCGCCCCTGCGGACCTGCCCGCCGGGCGCCCCGGGCCCAACACCCACGGCTCCGCCGCCACCCTCACGGTCACCCTCGCGCCCGAGGAGACCGACGCCCTGCTGCGGCAGGTCCCCGAGGTCTACCGCACCCAGGTCAACGACGTGCTCCTCAGCGCCATCGGCCGCACCCTGGCCCGCTGGTGCGAGCGCGACACCGTCCTCGTCGGCGTGGAGGGCCACGGCCGCGAGGACCTCTTCGAGCACGTGGACCTGTCACGGACCGTCGGCTGGTTCACCGCGGAGTTCCCCCTCGCCCTGACCGTCACCCCCGACGCCGACTGGCGCGACACCCTGCGCTCGGTCAAGGAGCAGCTGCGCGCGGTGCCGCTGCACGGCCTGAGCCACGGCGCCCTGCGCCACCTGCTGCCCGAGAGCCCGCTGGCCGGAGGGCAGGTGCCGCAGGTCGGCTTCAACTACCACGGCCAGTGGGACACCGGCGGCTCCCAGGACGGCGGCCTGTACGGTGCCGCCCTGCCGGCCGCGGGCCGCGACACCGACCCCGACGAGACCCGCCCCTACCTCCTCGACATCACCGGCGTGGTCCACGACGGGCGCCTCGAACTCGGGTGGACGTACCCCACCGCCGTCTACGACGAGGCCACCGTGCGCCGCCTCGCCGAGGAGACGCACGCGGCGCTGCGCGACATCGTCGCCCACTGCGCACGGCCCGACACGGGCGGCCGCACACCCTCCGACTTCCCGCTGGCCCGCCTCACCCAGGACCACCTGGACCGGCTCGTCGGCGACGGGCGGCACATCGCGGACGTCCTGCCGCTGACACCCCTTCAGGCCGGCATGCTCTTCCACGGCCTCGTCGACACCGCGGGCGCCTACTTCGACCGCACCGCGGTGCGCCTGTCCGGGGTCGCGGACCCCCGCGCGCTCGCCACCGCCTGGCAACAGGTGGCCGACCGCACCCCGGCCCTGCGCACCAGCGTCCACTGGCAGGGCCTGCCCCACCCGGTGCAGATGGTCCACCACCGCGCGGAGCTGCCCGTCACCCACCTCGACTGGCGCGAGCTGACGCCCGACGAGCGCGCGGACGCCGTGCAGCGGCTGCTCGCCGAGGACCGCGCCGCGGGCATGGAGCTGACCACCGCGCCGCTCACCCGGATCACCCTGGCCGCCCTGCCCGGCGACGAGGTCCTGTTGCTGTGGTCGTCGCACCACCTCATCCTGGACGGCTGGAGCAGCGGTCAGCTGCTCATCGAGGTGTGCGAGCGCTACGCCGCGCTCACCGGCGGCCCGGACGCCGCAGAGCCCGTGCGGCGCCCCTTCGCGGACTTCCTCCAGTGGCTCGCGGAGCAGGACGAGACTGATGCCGAGACGCACTGGGCCGGCGAGCTGGCCGGATGCGCCGCGCGCACCCCGCTGCCGTACGACCGCGTGCCCGCCGAGGCACACCGCGCCCGCTCCGGCGCGGCCGTCGCGCGCGAACTCGCCCCGGAGGTCTCGCACGCGCTGCGGGAGACGGCGGCCCGCGCCGGCCTGACCGTCAACACCGTGGTGCAGGCCGCCTGGGGGCTGCTCCTCGCCCGCTACAGCGGACGCGACGACGTGGTGTTCGGCACGACCGTCTCCGGCCGCCCCGCCGAACTGCCCGGGGTGGACTCCATGGTGGGCATGTTCATCAACACCGTGCCCACCCGGGTACGCGTCCCGGCCGGCGGCGTGCTGCCCTGGCTGCGCGACCTCCAGGAGCGGCAGAGCGACGCCCGCCGCTACGACTTCCTCACGCTGCCCCGCATCCAGGCTCTCAGCGACATCCCGTCGGGCGAGGCCCTCTTCGACAGCATGGTGGTGTTCGAGAACTACCCCGTCGACGAGTCGGCGGCGGCCAGGACCGGCGTGCGCGTCGAGGAGGTCCACGCCGACGACGCCACCACCTTCCCCCTGTGCCTGCGCGCCCACCTCGCCGAGGGGCTCGGCTTCGACCTGGCCTACGACGCCGCCCTCTTCGACCGGGCCACCGTCGAACGCGCCGCGGACCGCCTCGCCACGCTGCTCACCCACCTCGCCGACGGCCTCGAAGGGGACGTGGCGGACCTGGACCTGCTCACCGCCGAGGACAAGGCCCTGCTGGAGCGGTGGAACACCACCGCCGCCGACGCCACGCCTCCGCGCACCCCGGTGGCCCTGTTCGCCGACCAGGCCGACCGTACCCCCGGCGCGATCGCTCTCCGGGACGGCGACCGGCAGGTGACGTACCGTCAACTCGCCCACTGGTCCGACCGCCTGGCGTCCCGGCTCCGCGCGGACGGCGTACGGGCCGAGGACCGCGTCGCCCTGCTCATGGACCGCTCCGCCGAACTCGTGGTCGCGCAGCTCGCCGTCCTCAAGGCGGGCGGCGCCTACGTGCCGGTCGACACCCGCGCCCCCGAGGAGCGCCGCCGCGCCCTGCTCGACCAGGTCGGCGCCACCGTCCGGCTCACCGCCGATGACGTCGCCGCGGCGCGCACCGGCCCCGCCGGGCCGCCGGTCGCCGGGCGGCCCGAACCCGACCAGCTGGCCTACGTGATGTTCACCTCCGGCTCCACCGGTCTGCCCAAGGCCGTGGCCGTGCGCCACCGGGACGTGGCCGCCCTCGCCACCGACAGCCGCTTCGCGGACGGGGTGTGCGCCCGCGTCCTGCTGCACTCCCCGGTCGCTTTCGACGCCGTCACCTTCGAGGTGTGGGCGCCCCTGCTGACCGGCGGCAGCGTGGTCGTCGCCCCCGACGGCGCCGTGGACGCGGCCCTGCTGCGACGGCTCGCAGGCGACGGCGGCCCGAGCGCGCTGTGGCTCACCGCCGGTGTCTTCCGGCTCCTCGCCCAGGACGCCCCGGACTGCTTCACCGGTCTGCGCCACGTGTGGACCGGCGGCGACGTGGTCCCGGCGGCGGCCGTGCGCCGCGTCCTCGACGCCTGCCCCGGCCTGACCGTCGTGGACGGCTACGGACCCACCGAGACCACGACCTTCGCGACGTCCTTCGCCCTCGCCGACGCGGCCGCCGTCCCCGACACCGTGCCCATCGGCCACCCCCTCGACGCCATGCGCGCGTACGTCCTCGACACCCGGCTCCGGCCCGTGCCACCGGGCTGCGCGGGCGAGCTGTTCCTCGCCGGCGAGGGCGTGGCCCGCGGCTACCTGGGCCGCGCGGGAGAGACCGCGGGCCGCTTCCTCGCCGACCCCTACGGGCCGCCGGGCGCCCGCATGTACCGCACCGGCGACCTGGCCCGGCGCCACCCGGACGGCACCGTCGTCTTCCTCGGCCGCGCCGACGACCAGGTGAAGATCCGCGGCTTCCGCGTCGAGCCCGGCGAGGCCGAGGCCGCCCTCGCGGCCCACCCCGGCGTCCTGGACGTCGCGGTGGTGGCCCGCGAGGACCGGCCAGGGGCCCGGCGCCTGGTGGCCTACCTCGTCGGCCCCGCGGGCGAGGACCTGGAGGAGCTGCGCTCCTTCGCCGCCCGCTCGCTGCCCGACTACCTCGTCCCCTCCGCGTACGTCCCCCTGGCCGCCCTTCCGCTCAGCGCCAACGGCAAGGTCGACCGGGCCGCTCTCCCGGCGCCGGAGCCGGACACCTGCGCGGGGCGCGCCGCGCGCGTCGAGCCCCGCACCGACGCCGAACGCCGCGTCGCCGACGTGTTCGCCGACGTCCTCGGCGCGGCCCCGCCCGGCGTGGAGGACGACTTCTTCACCCTCGGCGGCGACTCCATCCTCAGCATCCGCCTCGCGTCCCGCCTCGCCGAGGAGTTCGGCACGGACGTCTCGCCGCGCGCGGTGTTCACCCACCCCACCCCGGCCGCGCTCGCCACCCTGGTCACCGCGGACCGGGCCCCCGGCGCCGCCCGCCCCGCCATCGTCCCCGTCGCCCGGGCCACCGCCCCCATGTCGTACGCGCAGCAACGCCTGTGGTTCCTGGCGGAGTTCTCGCCCGGCGGCACCGCCGAGTACGTCACCGGCCTCGCGCTGCGGCTGCGCGGACGGCTCGACACCGGAGCCCTGACCGAGGCCCTGAGCGGCCTGGTGGCCCGGCACGCGTCGCTGCGCACCACCCTCGACACCGTCGACGGCCACGGCGTACAGCTCGTGCACCCGCCGCGCGCGGTGCCGCTGCCGACGCACGACCTGTCGGGCACGTCCGAGACACACCGCCCGGCCCGGCTCGCCCAGCTCCTGGCGGACGAGCGCACCCGCCCCTTCGACCTGCGCCACGGCCCGCTCCTGCGCACCGCCCTGGTGCGCCTCGCCGACGACGACCACGTCCTCGCGCTGACCCTGCACCACATCATCACCGACGGCTGGTCCACGGCCGTGCTCACCGGCGACCTGGCCCACCTCTACCGGCAGGCGCTCGGCACCGGCGCCGGTGAGCTGCCGCCGCTGCCGGTCCAGTACGCGGACTACGCGCACTGGCAGCGCACCGCCGGTGCCGCGGACGCCGACGCCCAGCTCGCCTACTGGAAGGAGCACCTGGCCGACACCGAACCCGTCGACCTGCCCACCGACCGGCCGCGCCCGGCGGTACGCACCCACCACGGCGCCACCGCCCGCCTGACCCTCGCGCCCCGCACCGCCCGGCGCCTCGCGCAGGTGGGCCGGCAGCGCGGCGCCACCTTGTTCACCACGCTCGTCGCCGCCGCGCAGACCTACCTCGCGCGCTTGTCCGGCGGCCGGGACATCGCCGTCGGCACCGTCACCTCCGGCCGCGACCGGCCCGAGGTGCAGAACCTGGTCGGCTTCTTCGTCAACACCCTCGTGCTGCGCTCACGGGTCGAGCCCGAGCGCGGCTTCCCCGAGTTCCTCGACGACGTACGGCAGACCGTGCTCGACGCCTTCGCGCACCAGGACGTGCCGTTCGAGCGGGTGGTGGACGAGGTGCAGCCGGTGCGCGACACCAGCCGCACCCCGCTCTTCCAGGTCATGGTCGTCCTCCAGAACACGCCCACCGGCGACCTCGACCTGCCCGGACTCGACGTCTCCGACATCGAGCCCCAGCTCCAGCACGCGGCGTTCGACCTCACCCTGGAGTTCGCCGAGACCGAATCCGGGGCGCTGCACGGCCTGCTCACCTACAACACCGACCTGTTCGACGCGGCGACCGCCGAGCGGATGGCCGACCAGCTCGGCACGCTCCTGACCGCCGTCGCCGACGACCCGCACCGCCCCCTGGGCGCCCTGCCGCTGTCGTCCGACGCGGAGCTGAAGACCCTCCTGGAGCAGGGCCGCGGCACGGCACGGCCGGTCCCGGCGGCCACCCTGCCACGCCTCTTCGAGCGGCAGGCCGCGCGCACGCCCGACGCGATCGCGCTCGACGACGGCTCCCGGCAGCTGACCTACGCCGAGACCGACCGCGCCGCCAACCGCCTCGCCCACCATCTGATCGGCCGCGGCGTCGGCCCCGAGCGCGTGGTCGCCCTGGCCCTGTCCCGGACCGCCGAAGCGGTGGTGGCCCAGCTCGCCGTCGCCAAGGCGGGCGGCGCCTTCCTTTCCGTGGACCCCGCCTACCCCGAGCAGCGGCGGGAGTTCATGGTGCGCGACGCGGGCGCCTGGCTCACCCTGGACGACCCGGCGGAGGTCTGGGCCGCCGACGGGCCCGAGACCGCGCCCACGGACGCCGACCGCATCGCACCGCTCACCTGCGACCACCCCGCGTACGTCATCTACACCTCCGGGTCCACCGGGACGCCGAAGGGCGTCGTGGTGCCGCACCGGGGCCTCGCGGGCTTCGCCGCGGCCGCCGCCGAGCAGTACGCGGCAGGCCCCGGCGACACGGTCCTCCAGTTCGCCTCGCCCAGCTTCGACGCCTCCGTCCTGGAGCTGTGCGTCGCCCTGCTCAGCGGCGCCGCCCTGGTGACCGGCGAGGAGGGTCCGCTGGTCGGCGAGCGCCTCGCCCAGGCCCTCGCCGAGCGGCACGTCAGCCACACCCTCATCCCGCCCGCCGCCCTGGCCACGGTGGCACCCGAGACCGCGGGGAGCCTGCCGCACCTGCGCACCCTGATCGTCGGCGCGGAGGCCTGCCCGCCCGACCTCGTGGAGCAGTGGGCCCCCGGCCGCCGGATGATCAACTCCTACGGGCCGACCGAGGCGACCGTCGTCGCCTCCTGGACCGGCCCCCTGACCCCGGGAGCGGGAGCGCCGCCCATCGGCCGCCCGGCGGGCGCCACCCGCCTGTACGTCCTGGACGCCGCGCTGAGGCCCGTCCCGCCCGGGGTCACCGGCGAGCTGTACGTCGCGGGGCCCGGCCTCGCCCGCGGCTATCTGAACCAGCCGGGCCTGACCGCCCAGCGCTTCACCGCCGACCCCTTCGGCCCGCCCGGGGAGCGCATGTACCGCACCGGCGACCTGGTCCGCTGGGACGCCGAGGGAGCCCTGCGCTTCGCCGGACGCGCCGACGACCAGATCAAGCTGCGCGGCTACCGCATCGAGCCGGGCGAGATCGAGAGCGCCCTGCGCCGCAGCTCCCGGGTGCGCGACGCGGTCGTCGTCGTCCGCGCCGACGGCGGCTCCGACCGGCTCGTGGCGTACGTCGTCCCCGCCGATGACACCACCGAGCACCTCCCGGCGGCGGAGCTGCGCGAGCACCTCGCCGGACTGCTTCCGCTGCACATGGTGCCGTCGGTGTTCGTCCCCCTCGAACGGCTGCCGCTCACCCCCAACGGCAAGGCCGACCGGCGCGCGCTGCCCGCGCCCGGGCCCGCGCACACCGCCACCGGCCCGCACGTCGCGCCGCGCACCGACACCGAACGCCGGGTCGCCCGCATCTGGGGCGACGTCCTCGGCGTGGACGGCGTGGGCGCCCACGACAACTTCTTCCTCCTCGGCGGCGACTCGATCCTGAGCATGCAGGTCGTGTCCCGGCTGCGGCGCGACGGACTGCACCTGGCGACGCGCGACCTGTTCACCCACCAGACCGTGGCCGAACTCGCCGCCGTCGTCAGGACCGCGCCCCAGCGCTCCGGCGAGGGCCCGGTGAGCGGCGACGTACCGCTCACCCCCATCCAGGAGTGGTTCCTGACCACCCCGCGCGCCGCGCACCACCACTTCAACCAGTCGGCGCTCCTGGAACTCGACGGCACCCCCGACCCGCTGGCCCTGCGCGCCGCCCTGGACGCGCTCCTGGAACACCACGACGCGCTGCGCATGCGCTTCACCCACGACGGCGCCGACGGCTGGCACCAGTTCAACCCGCCGCCGGCCGACACCCCCACCGACGGCCTGCTCGTCCAGTACGACCTGGCCGGCCTCGACGAGGGGGAGGCCGACGAGAGCATGCGCAAGGCCGCCGACGACCTGCACACCGGCTTCGACCTCGGCCAGGGCCCGCTGCTACGCGCGGCCCTGTTCACCGGGGACGCGGACCGGCCCGCCTTCCTCCTCCTCGTCGGCCACCACCTGGTCGTGGACGCGGTGTCCTGGCGGATCATCGCCGACGACCTGGAAGCCGCCTACCGGCAGGCCCTCGCGGGCGAACCCATCGCCCTGGGGGAGCGCACCACCTCCTTCCGAGACTGGTCACGGCGGCTCGCCGCGCACGTCGCCGAGGGCGGCCTCGACCACGAACTGCCCTACTGGGAGGAGACGGTGACCGCCGAGCCGCTCCCGGCCGCCGAGCCGCCCGCGGCGCAGGAGGGCGAAGCCCGGCAGGTCACCGTGGAGCTGACCGAGGAGGACACGACGGCGCTGCTGCGCGCCGCTCCGACCGCCTACCGCACCCGCGTCAACGACGTCCTGCTGGCCGCCCTCGCCCTCGCGCTCGCCCGCTGGACCGGCCGCGACCGGGTCCGCCTCGACCTCGAAGGCCACGGCCGCGAGGACCTCCTCGACGGCGTCGACCTGTCCCGCACGGTCGGCTGGTTCACCACCGTCCACCCCGTCGCCCTCCAGGTGACGCGCCCGGACGAACTGGGCGCGTCCCGCGACTGGCGGGCCCTGGTCAAGTCCGTACGCCGCCAGCTGCGCGTGGTGCCCGGCAACGGCCTCGGCTACGGCGCCCTGCGCACCTTCGGCCCGCCCGAGGTGCGCGAGCGGCTCGGCGCCGCGGCCCACGGCCAGGTCGTGTTCAACTACCTCGGCCAGTGGGACGCCCGGCCCGCGGAGCCCGGCAGCGGCCTCGTGCGCGCCGAGCACGGCTCCCTCGGCCAGGACCACGACCCCCGGGACAGCGGATCCCACCCGCTCGAAGTGGTCGGCGCGGTCCAGGACGGCCGCCTCGCCTTCACCTGGCACCACCGCACAGGCCTGCACGACACCGAGACCGTGCGCCGCGTCGCCGAGGAGTTCGCCACGGCCCTGCACCACATAGCCCGGCACGCCCGCGACAGCCTGTGACCCCGCACTCCGCCCCGGGGCGCCCGCACCGCCGGCGCCCCGGGGCGGCGACACCCCATCCACGAGAGGAGAGCTGACCATGGACGAGAACACCCGCTACCAGGTGCTGCGCAACGACGAGGACCAGTACTCGCTGTGGCCGATAGACGTCGACGTCCCGGCGGGTTGGCACCGCACGGACAAGGAGGGCACCGAGGCCGAGTGCTCCGCGTACGTCGACGAGGTCTGGACCGACATGCGGCCCCGCAGCCTGCGCGAACGAATGGAACAGGGAGCACCCCGATGATGAAGCTGCCGTTGCCGACGGAGCCGACCGAACCGCCGACGCCACCACCGCTGCGCACCGAGCGCCTGGAGTTCACGCCCTACCGCCCCCAGGACGAGGACCACTTCGTCGCGCTGCTGCGCAACGAAGTGGTCTGCCGCTGGATGGGCCAGGACCAGGTGCCCGAAACCGACCTGCGCAGGTTGTACAAGGCCATTTTCACGGATGTGTATCCCCAACGCCTCTTCGATGTGTGGGGCGTCTGGCACGACGGCACGTACATCGGGCACGCGGAGTGCAAGAAGACCGGCAACGTCGACGGTCACGAACTGATCGCCGCACTGCTTCCGGAGTACTGGGGCAAGGGCTTCGGCACCGAGGCGGTGCACGGCCTGATGCGCCACGCGGCCGACAACCTCGGGCTGAAGGAGGTGTGGGGCATGGTCGGCGCGGAGAACGAGGCCAGCCTCGCGCTGTGCCGGCGCCTGAACGCGCGGCACGTCCGCGATGTCGTGGGCGAGGACGGCACGGTGACCAAGATGATCCTGATCCCCCTCACCGAGGTGAGCTGAGGCGGCGCGTCCGTCCCGGCCGCCACGTCCGCCTCGCACCGCCGGCGCGGGGCGGGGCGGGGTGCCCGGGACGGACGCGGAGTTCAGGCCCCGAGCCCCCTGCGGCGAGGCGGCGACGAGGTCGTGGCGTACGCGGTCCGCGGGCAGCCCGAGCGCGGACAGCCGCCGCACCGTCGCGGCCAGGGCGGGCGGTCCGCTCACCAGGACGAGCCCGCGCGACCGGCCCGGGTGCCGGGCCACGGCCTCGGCCAGCGCGTCGCCGTCCCCGATGACCGTGGTGACGCGCAGCCACGGATGGCGGCGCTCCAGATCGGCCACGGCGTCCACGTCGTACAGCTCGTCACGGGTGCGCGCGCCGAGGAACACGTGCGCGGTGCGGCCGGGAAGCCGACGCCTGGCCAGGTCCTGGAGCAGCGCCTTGGCGCCGGCCCACCCGGTGCCGCTCACGGCGATCAGCACGTCGTGCTGGAGGTCGCCCGCCCCGAGGGTCACCGAGCCACGGGCCGGGCCGAGGAGGAGGGGGTCCCCGACCCCTGTGCGGTGCACCAGGGCGTCGCTCACCCCACCCGGCCCCGCGCGGCGGATGTGGAACTCCAGCTCGCCGTCGGGCCGGGGAGCGCACGCCACGCTGAACGGCCGCCAGGCGCGCGTCAGGAGCGGCGACTGGAGCAGGACGTACTGACCGGCCCGGTACGGGAACGGCTCGTCGGGGGAGACCCTGAGCACGGCCAGGTCCGGCCGCCGCAGCTGATGGCGCGTCACTGTGGCCTGCCAGAAAGGCCGTTCCGCGAGAGCGGCCTGCGCGCCCTGCACCATGGCCGCCACGGCCCGCCGCAGCATGCGCTTCCACGCCTCTTCCGCGTCCTGGTGCCACCAGGAGCCGCCACGGCGGCGCAACGCCTCCACCAGGGCCGACTCGAACACCTCGTAGTGCACCGGGCGCACCCCCAGCTTGCGGTGGTCGCGGCCGAGCCGGGCGCAGAAGGCGGCCACCTCGTCCGTGCGGTCCAGGCGGTCGATCAGAAAGCGGAAGGCCTGTTCCAGGTGGGCCCGCTGGAAGTCCATCGACTCGGGAAAGAGGCCCCGCAGATACGGGTGCTGGTCGAACATCGCCGCGTACAACTCCGCGATGAGCCCGTCGAACGGGATGACGTGGGGCAGTGACTCGATGATCAGCCGGTGGTCGTCCGCCCCGCCGTGGTGGTCGCAGCCGTTCGCTCCACCGGTCGATGCCGCACCGGTGGGGACAGGGGCCAGCAGGCTCTCCCGCAGCCGCTTCGCCTCCTGACGTGCGAGCAGGACGCGGTATTCCTCGAACTGGTCGGTGGGGTCGGTGTGCACAGTGGCTTCTCCTGCTCGGGCTCCGTGGAGTGCGCTCCCGCCCGTCCCGGGAGCGCTCGGCGAGTCTCGCACCGGGCCGCACCGACCGAACGGCCCTCCCCATGGGGTCCTTCGGCCCTGTGCGGAACGCGGAAGCCGGCCTAGCGCGGGGGCCGCGCGTGCCCGGTTCCGTCGCGGCGGTGGACCGCGCGGCCGTGGACGAACGCGAGGGTGAGGAACAGCCCGAGGGCCGCGGCGGGAGCGGCCGCCGCGGCCAGCCATCCCGAACCCCCTCGGGGCCCGTCGGCCACCTTGACGACCGCGACGGCCACCGCGGTGAGGAGGCCGCAGCCGAGCAGGGCCGCCACGACGTGCCGGGAGTCGCCCCGTCCGGCCGGGGGCGGGCCGACGCGCAGCCGTGCCCAGTGGTACGCGGACTCCCGCGACTCGCGGCGCCGCCGCACGGCGGAGCGGGCCCGCAGGACGGCCGTGACCACGGCGCCCGTGGCCGCCGCGGTGCCGGGCGCCCACCACGTCCGGTCCACGAGCAGCAGCACGGCGGCCACGGCGGCCGTGGCCCAGCCGCTCACACAGGCCGCCGCGGCCGTACGCCGGGAGGCGGGCCGGTCGGCTCCCGCGCGCGCTTCGGAGAGGGCGGGCACGTACCAGACGGAACCGGCGGCGGTGACCAGTGCGGTGCCCAGGGCGAGGACGGCGTGCGGCACGGCCTACCTCACAACCGCTTCGAGTTCGGCGATCTCCGGGTGGTGCAGGTCGAAGGCGGGTGATTCGGAACGGATCCGCGGGAGCCGGGTGAAGTTGTGCCGCGGGGGCGGGCAGGAGGTCGCCCACTCCAGGGACCGGCCGTAGCCCCACGGGTCGTCGCCGCTGACGGGCTCGCCGTACTTGGCGGTCTTCCAGACGTTGTAGAAGAACGGCAGGATCGACAGGCCGAGCAGGAACGAGCCGATCGTGGACAGGGTGTTGAGGACCGTGAAGCCGTCGGCGGAGAGGTAGTCGGCGTACCGGCGCGGCATGCCCTCGGCCCCGAGCCAGTGCTGGACGAGGAACGTGAGGTGGAAACCGGCCGTGAGGGTCCAGAAGGTGAGCTTGCCGAGCCGCTCGTCCAGCATCTTGCCGGTGAACTTGGGCCACCAGAAGTGGAATCCGGCGAACATCGCGTACACGACCGTGCCGAAGACCGTGTAGTGGAAGTGCGCCACCACGAAGTAGGAGTCGGAGAGGTGGAAGTCCATCGGCGGCGAGGCGAGGATGACACCGGTCAGCCCGCCGAAGACGAAGGTGACCAGGAACCCGACGGTCCACAACATCGGCGTCTCGAAGGACAGCGAGCCCTTCCACATGGTGCCGATCCAGTTGAAGAACTTCACTCCGGTGGGCACCGCGATGAGGAAGGTCATGAAGGAGAAGAAGGGCAGCAGCACTCCGCCGGTGACGTACATGTGGTGCGCCCACACGGTCACGGACAGACCGGCGATGGCGATGGTCGCGCCGACCAGGCCCATGTAACCGAACATCGGCTTGCGCGAGAAGACCGGGATGACCTCGCTGACGATCCCGAAGAACGGCAGCGCCAGGATGTACACCTCGGGATGGCCGAAGAACCAGAACAGGTGCTGCCACAGCAACGCCCCGCCGTTGGCCGGGTCGAAGACATGACTGCCGAACTTGCGGTCGCACTCAAGGGCGAAGAGGGCCGCCGCGAGCACGGGGAAGACGATCAGGACCAGGAGCGCGGTCAGGAGTACGTTCCAGGTGAAGATCGGCATCCGGAACATCGTCATGCCCGGCGCGCGCATGCAGATGATGGTGGTGATGAAATTGACCGCGCCCGCGATCGACCCGAACCCGGACAGGGCCACACCCATGATCCACAGGTCGGCTCCGACGCCCGGCGAGTGCACCGCGTCGGACAACGGCGCGTACAGGAACCAGCCGAAGTCGGCGGCGCCGCCCGGAGTGAGGAAGCCGACCGCCGCGATCGTGGAACCGAACAGGAACAGCCAGTAGGACAGCATGTTCAGGCGCGGGAAGGCCACGTCGGGCGCGCCGATCTGGAGCGGCATGATCCAGTTCGCGAAACCCGTGAACAGCGGCATGGCGAACATGAGCAGCATGATCGAGCCGTGCATCGTGAAGGCCTGGTTGAACTGCTCGTTCGACATGATCTGCAAGCCGGGACGCGCCAGCTCGGCCCGCATGAACAACGCCATCACACCGCCGACGATGAAGAACACGAACGCGGTGACCAAGTACAGCGTCCCGATCCTCTTGTGGTCGGTGGTGGTCAGCCACTCCGCCCACGACGGCCGGCCCGCCGCGGCCGCCACCGGGGCACCGCCTCGGGGCCGTACGGCTTTCACCTGCTGTATCTGCGCCTCGTCCACCGGAGGGCGTCCTTCCTCGTTGCTCATGTCATCAGCGGACCGGGAAGCGCCGGGAGCACAGAGGGACAAGCGCGGCGCTCCCCGGCCCGCGCCACATGATCGCCGGTGGGGCACCGGGTCGGGATAGGGCCGAACAGTCCCCGCACGAGCCTTTGGACAGGGCCCAACGGCCCCTCTCTCCGGGCCGCTGACCTGGACGAACGCGGCGACGCGAGGACGCACCGCCCGTGCGTCCCGGCAGGGACGGCGGCCGTACGCTACGGAGCACCGACCGACTCAGGAGTTCCACCCCATGCCCGACTCACCCGCCCTGGCAGCAGCGCCCTCGGGCCTCCGGCTCGACGTGCCGGACCGCATGCACAACCTCCTCGACGCCGTCATGAACCTGGGGCACGGCCTCGAACTCCCCCAGGTCCTGCGGGACATCGTGGAGGCGGCCGTCACACTCACCGACGCCGAGTACGGAGCCCTCGGCGTGATCGGTGACGGCCGCCGCCTCTCGCAGTTCCTGCCGGTGGGCATGGCCGACGAGCTGGCCGCGCGGATCGGGCAGGCGCCCTGCGGACGCGGCATCCTGGGCGAACTGATCACCAACCCGGTCCCGTTGCGCCTGACCGACCTCGGCCGCCACCCGGCCAGCTTCGGCTTTCCCGAGCACCATCCGCCGATGCGTACGTTCCTCGGAGTGCCCATCCGGGTGCGCGGGGAGGTGTTCGGCAACCTCTACCTGACCGAGAAGCGCGGCGGCGCCGGATTCGACGCCGACGACGAGGCCGTCCTGACGACGCTGGCCAACGCCGCCGGAGTGGCGATCGACAACGCCCGCCTGTACCACGAGAGCCGACGGCGCGAACGCTGGCTGGAGGCGCTCAGCGAGATCACCCGCAGCCTGTTCGCGGGGACCGCGGCACGCGAGGTCCTGCGGCTGATCGCGCGCCGGGCGGCCGAGGTGGCCGACGCCGACCTGGCCGCCGTGCTGCTCCCGGCCGCGGCGGGCGGCGACCTGCTCACCGTGGAGGTCGCGCACGGCCCCGGAGCCGAGGACATGGAGGGAGTGACCCTGCCCGCGCTGGAGTCACTGGCAGGCCTCGCCGCCCGCAACGGCGAGGCCGTGGCCACCGCGGACGCCGAACGGGACCCCCGCGCCTACCCGCTGGGCGCGGCGGCGGCCCACGGCCCGACCATCGTGGTCCCGCTGCCCCAGGGCACATCGGCCTCCGGCGCCCTGCGCCTGAGCAGGCGGTCCGGCCGCCCGGCCTTCGACGACACCGAGGTGCCGCTCGTCTCCCGCTTCGCCGACCAGGCCGCGATCGTCCTCGAACTCGCCCGCCACCGCACCGAGTCGGAGGAGCTGGCCATCCTCAAGGAGCGCGACCGCATCGCCCGCGACCTCCATGACCTGGCGATCCAGCGGATCTTCGCCACCGGCATGACGCTGCGCAGCGCGACCCGCATGGTCGAGCACCCGGACGCGGCCGAGCGTGTGGGCCGCGCGGTGCGGGACCTGGACACCACCGTCCAGATCATCCGCTCGACCATCTTCGAACTGCGGTCCGCCGGCGACGACCGGGGCGGTCCCGGCCTGCGCCGCCGCCTGCCGGAGACCGCCCGGCTCGCGGCGCAGTCCCTCGGCTTCAGCCCGTCCCTGCGGATCGACGGGCCGGTGGACTCCATCGTTCCTGCGGAGGTGGCCGAACACGTCCTGGCCGTCACCGCGGAGGCGCTGAGCAACGTCGCCCGCCACGCCCGGGCGCGCCACGCGGACGTGGTGCTGGCCGTGCCCGCCGCCGGGGACAGCGTCGTCCTGACCATCACGGACGACGGGGTGGGCATAGCCGCCGGGCCCCGACCGCCACGGCGCGGCGGCGGCCTGGCCAACCTGCGCTCGCGCGCCGAGCAGCACGCCGGGACCCTCACGGTCGAGACCCCGGCCCAGGGCGGCACCCGCATCGTGTGGCAGGTGCCGCTGCCCCCCGACTGAACCGGCCTCGCGCCTACCGCCGGGCGCCCTGCTGCTCCCGCAGGCGCTCGGCGATCACCGCCGCCTGCACGCGGCGGCCGACACCGAGCTTGGTGAGGATGGACGAGACCCGGTTCTTGACGGTCTTCTCCGCGAGGAACAACCGGTCGGCGATCTGCCGGTTCGTCAGGCCCTCACCGATCAGCACCAGGATCTCCGCCTCGCGCGGGGAAAGGCGCTCCAGCTCCGGCGAGAGGGCGGGCTCGGGCTCAGGCCGCGGATCGCGCAGGCGCGCCATCACGCGGGCGGTGGCGCGCGAGTCCAGCATCGACGCGCCGCCCGCCACCGTGCGCACGGCGTGCACGAGGTCCGAGCCGTCGATCCGCTTGAGCACGTACCCGGCCGCTCCCGCCATGATGGCGTCGAACAGCGCCTCGTCGTCGTCGAACGACGTCAGCATCAGACAGGCGAGCTGCGGCATCCGGGCCCGCAGCTCCCGGCACACCTCCACGCCCGCGTGGTCCCCACTGCCGCCCTCGCCGAGCCGCACGTCGAGCACCGCGACGTCCGGCCGGACGGCCGGAACCCGGATGAGCGCCTCGCGGGCGTCCGCGGCCTCCCCGGCCACCACGATGTCCGGCTCGGCCTCCAACAGGTCGCGTATGCCTCGCCGCACCACCTCGTGGTCGTCGAGGATGAAGACCCGCAGCGGTGAGGCGGGCGCGGGAACGGAGTCGGTGTGTGTACGTGCTTCCACGGCAGCCCAGCCTACGGGCCGCTCCTCCCGGCCCTTCGGCCCGCCCCGGGCACGGGCCGCGGAGCGCCGCCGCGGTGAGCCGGTCCGCTTTCGGGTGAAGCGGCGCGGCGGTCCGGGCTACCGCCGCGCATTCCCGGCGCGGTCGCGGGTACGACGAGTCCCGTAACGGGTGTCGCGTAAGCGGCCGAAGAGCGAGGGGTGTCGCAAGTGATTCGAAAGCTGCAAGCGGTCGCGTTGGACTGTGCGGATCCGGTACGGCTCGCGGAGTTCTACGCGGAGTTGCTCGGCGGCCGGGTGGTCGTGGACCCGGAGGAGCCCGACTGGGTCGAGGTGCACGGGTTCGAGGGGACGCCCCTGGCCTGCCAGCGCGTGGACGGCTACCGCCCGCCCGAGTGGCCCGGCCAGCAGCACCCCCAACAGCTCCACCTGGACTTCGACGTGGACGACCTCGAAGCGGACGAGGAGCGGGCCCTCGCCCTCGGCGCCACCGTCCTGGAGCGCACGGACCAGCTCCGCCCGGAGGCCAATTGGCGGGTCTACGCGGATCCGGCGGGCCATCCGTTCTGCCTCTGCCTGCACTGAGTACGCCGGTCCGGGCCGGGCAGCCGGAGGGCTATTCGGCGCTGCCGGTCCCGGCGGCGTCCGGGCGGCGGCTCGCGCGCCACTCGCTGAACGCCGACCAGCCCAGGCTGCCGACCGCGCCGGTGTAGAGCGCGAGCCAGAAGTCGAGGGACGCGCCCGAGTCCACCACCTGGCCCACGAACAGCAGGGTGACCACGCCGATGAGCAGCAGCGTCCCGTACATCTTGCGACGGGCCGCGCGCTGCTCGCGGCGCGGCCCTTCGGCGAGCCGGAGGGCGTAGATCTCGACGTCGCCGAAGACGTCATCGGCGGGCCGGGCAGGTGGCCCGGCGGCGAGGTGCTGCTGGGCCTCACGCACGTGCCCGCGCGCCTCGGCCGCCGTCATGCCGTGCCGTGCGCGCAGCAGCCCGCCGAGCCGGGCCAGCCACGCGGCGTCGTCGCGACCAGCCGGAGGACGCGCCGCGAACCACCGGTCGGCGACGCGCTCCGGGAAGGCGAAGGCCCCCACGGCCCACGCCGCACACCCGGCCATCAGGACCGGCACGGGCACGCTGAACAACTGCCCCTCGGGCACGGCGACGCCGACCCCGCTCCCGGCCGCGATGACGCCGGGCACACCGGCGGCGAAGGCGTACGCGCCCTTGAACCGCCCGGCGGACCGCGTGACGACGGCCAGAGCGGCGAGGCCGACGGCTAGCACGACGGTGGCGAAAGTCGTGATGCCCGGCAAGCTCACGTCCACCCACAGCCCGTCACGCACCCAGCCGACCGCGCACAGGATGCCACCGGCCACACCGAGCGTGCCGAGCGCGGCGATCAGCCGCTCCCCGGGAGTGAGGCCGTGCGTGTCGGTCCGCGCCCGGTGCGCCTCGCTGACGCGCTCCTCGGCGACGACGCGCGCGTATTCCTTCGGCGCGCCGAACAGGTCCTGGGCGGAGCGCCCCTCCTCGCGCACCACCTCGTGCACCTCGGCGAGGACCTCGTCGGCGAGACCGGCGGGCGCGTTGTGGTCGAGGGCGAGCCGCACCTGGACCGTCGCCGCCCAGTCCGCGTCCTCCTCGCGGCCCCAACGGAGCCTGTTCTTCCGCGCCTGCTTCTGTGACTCGTGCTGTGACGTGGCCACGGCTACTCCTCGTCCCCCACACCGCCGGCCAGCGCGGTGACCGTGGCGGTGAACGCGTGCCACGCGGCCCGCTCCCGCCGCAGCCGCTGCCGCCCGGCCTCGGTGATCCGGTAGTACTTGCGCCCCGGCCCGCCCTCTCCCGCGCCCCACTCGATCTCGACCGAGCCCTCCTCTTCGAGGCGGCTGAGGGCGGGGTAGAGGACGGCGGGCTTCACGCCGGTGAGTCCCGCGTCGGCGAGATGGCCGAGCAGGGCGTACCCGTAGCTCTTCGCCTCGCTCTCGAGGACACCGAGGAGGCAGAGCGGCAGGGCCGCCCGGGTCCAGGCCGCCGTCCCATGGGCCGCCGTGTGCGCTGCCACCGAGTCCGCTCCTCTGCATCACCGACTATTACCGAATTGAGAATAGTCGAGGCGTGCGGGGCGTGAACGGGCGGCCCCTCGCCGCTCAGTCGCCGACCGAAGGAGGGGCCGTGCGGGGCCTAGCCGTCCCGCAGGCGGACAGCCGCGCGTCCGGACGCCGGGTCACGCTCAAGGACCACGTACCGACTGAGGACGGCGAGGGCGACTATGCAGCCGCTCATCTCCAAGCCCTCCTCCACGAGCGTCCCCAGCATGAGCACGAGGCTGTAGCCGTTCTCCAGTGCCCAGCCGTTGAACGCCTCGGTCACCAGGGCCCCGCCGAGATACACACCCAGCGCGCTCAGCACGCCGTTCCGCAGATCGCGCGGGAGCTTGCGCGCCCACAGCACGGCGCAGACGGTGCCCGCCGCCGCGAGGAGCGCGCCGGGCAGCACCCAGGCGTGCGTGGGCAGCGCGCCCCCCGCCCAGTCCTTCCAGGTCCGGCCGACCTCGCCGAGGCGCTCGTGCAGCGACACCGTCTCGTCGATGCTGAGCAGCGCGGTCGCTCCGGCGAGCCCCAGCCAGGACAGCCGCCCGGGACGCGCGTCGCGCCCACTGAGCAGCGCGGCGGCCAGCGCCATACCCGCCACGGCCAACAGGAGCGTGCTGTTCCACCACGTGGCCAGATTGGCCTCGACGTCGACGTTCACCAACCTGCGGATGGTCGGGATGGAGTCGTAGTGGTGGTAGGCACGCGTACCGAGGTCGGCGGCGAGTAAGAACGCGGTGGCGCCCGCGGCGCACCACAGGACACGGCGGGCCGGCGGTCTCGCGGGCGCACCGACGCGCTGGTCGTGGATGTGAGTATCGGTCATGCGTACGGAGGCTAGCGGCTTGATCAGAGGACGGAGGGCCCGGGGCGCCCTGGACGGTGCTCTTCCGGACAGACCTCCGACACCTGCCCGCACGCGGCGAACTCGGCCCGGGCGCTGGGGTGGTGACGACTCACCCGGGGCGGCAGCGGATCACGCCCCGCGCGGGAACTGTGCTCTTCGGCGCTCCTGGACACCGAAACAATTGGTTTGCCGCCCGCCGAACCGGTCGGGTAGGAAGCTCATATGCTGAGGGGCGGCAAGGTCGGGCTCAGGGCCCGGTACGAGGACGACATCCCGGTCTTGCAGGCCGAGTTGTTCGACGACGTGGGCACCTACTCGCGGGCCGGTTCCCGGCCGTGGCGGCCGATCACGCCCGGCTCCAAGGCCTCGCAGCTCGCGGTCGACGACACGGACCAGCGGCACGTCCCGTTCTCCGTGGTGGAGTTGGACGGCGGCGCGCTGGCCGGCCACGCGGTGCTGTGGAACATCGACCACCACAACCGCTCCGCGCACATCGGCCTCGGACTGCTGCCGAACTGCCGGGGCAAGGGCTACGGCACCGACGTGGTCGCGGTCCTCTGCCACTACGGCTTCGTCGTACGCGGTCTGCGTCGCCTACAGATCGAGACGCTCTCGAACAACACCGCGATGCTGCGTTCCGCCGAGCGCAACGGCTTCGTGCGCGAGGGCGTGCTGCGCTCCTCGGCGTGGGTGATGGGGGAGTTCATCGACGAGGTGTTGCTGGGACTCCTCGTCGAGGACTGGGAGCCGGACGCGCGGAGCCGGGCCGCGGTCGCCTCCGCCCGTGGGACGGCCGCAGGGTCTGCCGCCCCGCCCGGGCAGGCCGTCACTCGAACCCGAGGGGCCCGACGCCCAGGTCCTCCCGCATGAGGCGGCGCATCTCCGCCATGGCCGTGCGGCGCTGCCGGATCAGGGGCGCGTCCTCGGCGGAGCCGACGGCCACCCCGCGGGCGTAGGCGTCCCGTATCCGGCGCAGGCTGTGGAACGCCTCGTTCCCGGCCGCGACGACCAGCGGTGGACCCACGAGCCAGAGCCGCTCGCTCGCCCTGTGCAACCCGGTCCCGCGGAAGGCTTCGCGCACGGCCGCGTCACGCGCCGACTCGGACATGTGGTCGCCCAGAGCGACAGCCCGTATCTGCTCACCCGCGTCCTTGAGGGCGGAGGCGTACTCGGTGTACACGGCGCGGCGCACCTCCAGGGCGTGTCGCGCTTCCTCGCGCCGCCACCTGTTGCGATCGGCGATCAAGGTGGCGGCGATGCCGATGGCCGCGCCTGCCAGCGTGGAGAGCAGAGGCATCCAGTCCATGCGCCGCATGCTGGCCGAACGACCGCCGCGACACCAGGCCCACCTCTCTTGCCGAGTGCGGGGGCGCGCAAGAGGCCCGGCAGGCGTCGGCCCCGCGGTGATGGCCGAGTATGCGCCATCGCTGACCCGCGCCCGGGGCGCCGGGGTTGAGGGAGCGCACCGTGGGGCACGGGTGTGCTCGACCGGGCACGGGAGCGGAAGGAGCCGGGCGATGGGCGGCATGGGCTCTGCTGATGAGCGGGCGGTGGACGGCGCGAGCGGCGGAGACGGGGGCGGCGCGGCACTCGTCGAGGCGGCCCTCGGCTTCGTGTTCCCCGCCGCGCTCAGGGCGGCCGCCCTCGCGCGCGTGGCGGACCACCTGGCCGACGGGCCGCGCACCCCCGCCGATCTGGCCGCCGCCACCGGGACGGATCCCGCGGCCCTCACCCGCGTGCTGCGGCTGCTCGCCACCCGGGGCCTCTTCGGCGAGGACGACCAGGGGCGGTTCCGCCTCGAGGCGGCGGGCCGAGCGCTGCGATCCGACGTCCCAGGCTCCGTACGGGACGGGATCCTCATGATCACCGACCGTACGTTCTGGCTCCCGGCGGGGCGGATGGACCACTGTCTGACCACCGGCGGATCCGTCTTCGAGGAGATCTTCTCCCGGCCGTTCTTCGACCACTTCGCCCAGGACGCCAAGACCGCCGCCGTCTTCCACGACGGCATGGCCGCCATGTCCGGCGTGGAGAACGGGCCGATCGCCGGCGCCTACGACTTCCCGGAGACCGGCACCGTCGTGGACGTCGGGGGAGGCCAGGGCGGGTTTCTCGCCGCGATCCTGCGCGCCGGTCCTGGCCTCAGCGGCGTGCTGTACGACCAGGCCCACGTCCTGGCCGGACACCGCCTTGCCGACGACGCGGCGCTCGCCGGTCGGTGGTCCACGGCGGAGGGCGACTTCTTCGCCGACGTACCCAAGGGCGACGTCATCGTCCTCAAGCGCATCCTGCACGACTGGCAGGACGAGCAGTGCGTCACCCTGCTGCGCGCCTGCCGCCGCGCGCTCGCCCCAGGAGGGCGGATCCTCGTCGTGGACGCGGTCATCGCGCCTGACAACCGCCCTCATCAGGCCAAAGACCTGGACCTGCTGATGATGGCTTCGCTGGTCGGCCGCGAGCGCACGCACGACGACTTCCGCACGTTGCTGGCGCGGGCGGGCCTGCGCCTGGCCCGTGTCGTCCCCACGCCGAGCGTCCTGAGCATCGTCGAGGCCCAGGCCGTGGACGACGCGTAAGAGGCGTACGCCTGCCGGGCCGGCCAGGGGACACCCGCGGCTCAGCGCAGGGCAAGCTCGGCCAGGACGGTCGTGCCCGTGCGTGAGGGGCGGATCGTCGTGTGGGCCGAGCAGGCCTCCACGAGGGCGAGGCCGCGGCCGGACTCGGCGTCCAGGAGGCCCGCCGGCGCACCCTCCGCGGCGGCCCGCCGACCGGGGCGGCGGGTGACCCGGCGGTGCCAGCGGCCGGTGTCGTGGACCTCGACGCGCAGGACGCCGGGCAGCAGGCGCAGCCGCAGAGTGACATGAGAGCTGCCGCTGTGCAGTATGACGTTTGTGACCAGCTCAGTGACGACGAGCGCCAGCGCATCGCGGATGGCGGCATCGAGGTGCCAGGCGTGCGCGGACGTCGTCGCCAAGCGGCGCATGGCCGGGGCCGCGGAAGCGGTGGCCGCCAGCGTGGCGAGCGACTCACGGTGCACGGCGGCCGGACCAGGGGGCGCCGGAGGGGCGGCCGGGACCGTACCGGTGCCCGTTCGGGACTGGTGCTCGTACTGGGCGGTGATCATGCGGTCCTCCCGCTGCCGTGCCCGCGCCGTCGCACCACGGGCCCTCCGCACGCTGTCAACCCCGATGGGCGGAAAGCAATCAGTGCCGGGCGAAATACGGATACGCAAAGAAGGCCGGAAGGCCTGGTAGACGGCGTTCAGGAGCAACGTGGTCACGCAGGGTGAAGCATTCTGGACAGGCCGGATACGGCGGACACTGACCGAGAAGGACGCCGGACCCGTCCTGATCCTGGTCTCAGGAGCCGCGGGCACCGGCAAGAGCAGGCTCTTGCGGCGCCTGGCCGAGCTGCCCGAGGCCGTGGACGTGGTGGCGTCCTGGCGCTGCGGCAGCCACCGGGAGCCGCTGGACCTCGCCGCCGATGCCCCCGCTCTGGTGCTGGTCGATGACGTCCACGCGGCGGACGAGGAAGCCCTGGCCCGGGTGCGCGGCCTGGTGGAGCGGCCGGGGAGGCGGTGGGCCGTCGTCGCGGCGTACCGTCCCGAGGAACTGGCCCACCCCGGCCTGCCCTTCGGCGCGGCGCCCCTTCACTACCCCGACGACCTGGTGATACTGCGCCACCAGGTGCGGCCGTGGCACGCCGGTCAGGTCGCCGAGGCGGTGCACGAGGTCCTGGGGGAGGGGTGCGCCCCTCAGGCGGTGGCGCGGCTGCACGAACGGTCGGGCGGTGTGGCGCGGGTGGTGGTCGACCTGCTGGCCGTGCTGCGGGACAGCGCGGGGCCGCGCTGCACCGCAGCGGACGTCGATGCCGCGGGCGTGCCCGTGCGCCTGACCGAGCTGATGCTGCACCGCACCGACGGCCTGCCCGCACCCGCACGGCGTGTGGTGTGGGCGGCGGCGGTGCTGGGCGAACCGGCGTCCGGGGCGGACCTGCTGGCCGTGGCGGGGCTGGAGGCACCCAAGGCGGAGGGCCCGGACGAGGGCCGCGACGACCTCGGCAGTCGTGAAAGCCGCGGCAGCAACGAGAGCCGCGACAGCCGTGACAGGAGCGACCGCCGCGGCACCAACGCCAGCCGCGCCAGCCGCGACAGGAGCGACACCAACGAAAGCCGCGCCAGCCGCGACAGGAGCGACCGCCCCGACAGCAACGACAACCGCGCCGACCACGCCCCCCTGGTCGCCGCCCTGGAGCGAGCCGCCCTGACCGAGAACCCCGAGCACCGCTACGCCCTGCCACTCCCGCTGGCGGCCGACGCGGTGCTGGAAACGGTCCCCGGCCCCGTCCGCCAGGAACTCCACGGCCGCGCGGCAGCGGTGCTCCAGCGCAGGCACCCCGTGCCCTGGGCGGCCCTGGCCCGCCACCGCAGGGCCGGCGGCGAGGTGCGCGCCTGGCTGCGGGCCGTGGAACGCGCGGCTCAGGAGTTCGCCGCCGAGGGACGCCACCAGGAAGCCATCACACTCCTTGAGGACACCCTCGCCTCGCCCCTGGTGTCCCGGCCCGCGCGAGCGCGCCTCGCCCCCGTCCTGGCCGCCAGTGCCGTCGTCGCGCTGCGCTCCGACCAGACGGTCGAGGTACTCACGCAGATCGTGCAGGACGAGGACCTGCCGAAGGCCGTACGCGGCGAGATGCGTCTGGACCTGGGGCTGCTGCTGTGCAACCAGGTGGGCCGGAGCACACACGGCTGGGCGGAGCTGGAACGATCCGCCGCCGAACTGCGCGAGGAGCGCCCGGAGCTGGCGGCCAGGGCGATGTCGGCCCTGGCCATGCCCTATTGGCCGGGCAACTCCCTCGATGTCCACCTGGCCTGGATGCGGGACGCCGAGCAGGCCAGCGCGGCCAGCGGCGACGAGGTCGTGAAGACAGCCGTGGCCGCGAACCGTGCGGGCCTCGCCCTCAGTTACGGCAACCCCGAAGGCTGGGAGCTGCTGAAGGCACTCCCCGTCGACAGCCCCGACCCCCGCTGCCGCCGCCACGTGGCGCGTGGCCTGTGCAACGCCGCGGACTCCTCGGTGTGGCTGGGCTTCTACGACCGTACGCGCGAACTGCTCGACCAAGGCCTTGAACTCTCCGCACGCAGCGGTGCCCCCTACACCGAGCGCACCGCGATGGGCACCCGGCTGCTCCTTGAGTGGGCCACCGGGCAGTGGGAAGGCCTCAGCGAGCGCTGTGAGGCGTTCGTCCGCGAAACCGCCGACATGCCCGTCATCTCGGCCGACGCCCGCACCGTGCTCGGGCTGCTCCACCTCGCCCGCGGCGGCTGGGGCCCGGCGGCGTCATGGCTGTCGGGCACGGACGCGCCCCTGGCCGAACACGCCGCCGCACCCCTCGGCGCGACCCTGGCCGGGGCGCTCATCCGGCTGGCCCTGGCACGCCAGGACCTCGCCGACGCGGCCTCGCTGGCCCGCACCGCGTGGAACGACGTGGTCGTCAAGGGCGTGTTCGTCTGGGCGGCCGAGCTGGCGCCCTGGGCGGTGGAGGCACTGGCCCGCGACGGTGACACCAAGGGCGCGCGGGACCTCGTGGAGACCTTCGCCCACGGCCTGACCGGGCTCGCGTCCCCCGCCGCAGAGGCGGCCCTGTTGTGGACCCGCGCCGCGCTGGCCGAGACGACGGGGGACCCGGACCAGGCCCTTCCGCTCTACCAGCGGGCCCAGACCGCCTTCGCCGTCCTGCCCCGGCCCTACGCCCGCGCCTTGACGGCCGAGGGCGCCGGGCGCTGCGCCCTGAAGGGGACGGACGGTGACATGCCCGACCACCGTGCCCCAGGCGAGGAAAGCGGCGCGCTCGACGACCGCCGTGAACACGGCATCGCCGAACTCGCCTTCGCCGCCGAGCAGTTCAGTGACCTCGGCGCCGCCTGGGACGCGGCCCGCGTGCGCGCGCTCTCCCGCGCCCACGAGCCCGAGAAGCACCGCCGCCGCCCCGGGCGGCCCGCCTACCGCGACCAGCTCTCCCCGCGCGAGCGCGAAGTCGCCGAACTGGCCGGCAACGGCCTGACCAACCGCGAGATCGCCACCACCCTGCACCTGTCGCCCCGTACGGTCGAACAGCACGTCGCCCGGGCCATGCGCAAACTGGGCACCGCGACCCGGCAGGAGCTGGGCACGGCGGACCACCACCTCGGTGCGTCCCCGACGGACGGCACCCCACCGCGATAGCGGGCTGACCGGCATCCCGTACACCCTCCGCGCGACACCAACGCCGCCCGGCCGAGGCCGCGTTGACGGCGCCGACGCCCGCCGCGTCCGCTAAAACCGCAGGTCAGGACTAGACCAACATGGCCCGCAGCCCTGGTTAATTGCGTATCCGTAGGTTGGGCCTCCCGGATAGGCGCGCTGCTCGCCCGGCCATAAGTTCCGTGCCACTGGTTGGTCGAACGTTCATCTGTTGCAGGGCGTACTAGTCCTGGGTGACGGACAGGCGTGCGGTCGGCCGGTATCGCGCAACGGCTCTTCCGCGGGGACCCCCACCACGCGCCCCGTCCGATCGACGGGCGGGGTGCGGGCTGCCCCACGGTTCCCGTGCGGGGCAAGCGTGCCGAGGATCCGGCAGGCGGACCCCCGCCGCCCGAGCGCCGCCGCGCCTTGGCCGCCCCCACATCCCCACACGCACCGAACGGCCAGGCGCGGAGCAAGCGGAGCAATTTGTCATGCACGGCACGAACCGCTGGTCCGGCATGCCCGGACCAGCCCGTGAAAGGCACACCTTGAGCGGTTCCAGAAGCATACGTATATCCCTGCTGGCCGCGGCCACCGCCGCCGCCCTCCTGGGTACCGGAGTCACCACCGTCCTCGCAGCCCCGGGCCCGGACGCCGCCGCGACACCCGGCGCGTCCGTGGCGAAGGCGGTCCCCACCGAGCGCATCATCGTCGGCTACACCGCCCGCGCCGACGAGGCCACCTCCAACACCGAGGCCCGCGACGACGCCCGCGCCAAGGGCGAGGACGTCGGCGAGAGCCTCGACTTCGAGCGGCGCCTGGGCACCGGCGCCGCCCTGGTCGACCTCGGCGACAAGCTCGGCACCAAGGACGTCAAGGACGTCATGGCCGCCTACGCCGCCGACCCCGAGGTCGCCTACGTCGTCCCCGATACCCGCATGTACGCCGCGGCCGCCCCCAACGACACGTACTACCCCCGGCAGTGGGACCTCTTCGAGGACCGCGCGGGCATGAACGTCCCCGGCGCCTGGGCCAAGGGCGCGACCGGCCAAGGCGTCAACGTCTCGGTCATCGACACCGGCTACGTCAACCACTCCGATCTGGCCGCCAACGTGGTCTCCGGGTACGACTTCATCTCCGACCCCTGGATGGCCCAGGACGGCGGTGGCCGGGACAGCAACCCCGCGGACCCCGGCGACTGGATGAACCGCGGCGAGTGCGGCACCGACGCCAACGGCCAGCCCGTCCCCGCCCGCGACACCAACAACTCCTGGCACGGCACCCACGTCGCCGGCACCATCGCCGCGACCGGCGACAACGCCAAGGGCGTCACGGGCATCGCCCACCAGGCCAAGGTTCAGCCCGTCCGCGTCCTGGGCAAGTGCGGCGGCACGACGGCGGACATCATCGACGCCATCACCTGGTCCTCCGGCGGCACCGTGCAGGGCGTGGCGGGCAACCCCTACCCCGCCGACGTCATCAACATGAGCCTGGGCGGCGGCGGTGCCTGCGACGCCGGCACCCAGAGCGCCGTCAACGCCGCCGTCAACCGCGGCACCA
This sequence comes from Streptomyces sp. NPDC045778, assembly GCF_056431945.1. NCBI lineage: Bacteria > Bacillati > Actinomycetota > Actinomycetes > Kitasatosporales > Streptomycetaceae > Streptomyces > Streptomyces sp. NPDC045778. The sequence continues at coordinate 31,197 of NZ_JBWKJZ010000040.1, read as the reverse complement.
CCGTCGTCGTCGCGGCCGGCAACTCCAACGCCAACGCCGCGAACTTCAACCCCGCCAGCTGCAAGAACGTCATCACCGTCGCCGCCGCGGACCGCCAGGGCAACCGGGCCGTCTACTCCAACTACGGCAGCGTCGTGGACATCACCGCCCCCGGCGGCGAAACCTCGCCGAACACCGCCGACGGCATCCTGTCCACGCTGAACTCCGGCACCCGGGGCATCGGCGGCGAGACCTACGCCGCCTACCAGGGCACCAGCATGGCCGCACCCCACATCGCGGGCCTCGCCGCCCTGATGTACCAGACACGGCCCGGCATCACCCCGGCCCAGGTCGAGTCGACCATCAAGAGCAGCGCCCGAGCCCTGCCCGGCGCCTGCTCCGGCGGTTGCGGCGCGGGCCTGGCCGACGCGACAGCGACGCTGTCCGCACTCGGCACCCGCTGACCAGGGGCTGAACCCACCGGGGCCCGGCGCCACGACGGCACCGGGCCCCGGCCCTCACCCCCGTACAGGACTCACCTCTCCTCCGGACGCGGCACGGGCAGCGAGCCGACGGGACACTCCGCCACCCCCGCCGTGTCACGGGTGACGGCCTCGGCGTTCTCCGCGGCCTTCGCCGGGTCGGTCACCCAGAGCCGGTAGAAGTCGAACGGGCATTCCGCCAGGCCCCGTTCGCCCTCTCCCGCCGCGTGCACACCGGAGTAGCCGCGGTGCAGCAGCTTGTACAGGTGGTTCTGCGACTGGTCGTGGGCGCGCGCGTCACGGATGGCCGACACCGACAGCTGGGCGTACTGGATGCCGTACTCCTCCTCACCGGTCTCGCCCAGCGTCCGGCCGTCGAAGCCGATGAGCGCGGAGTGCCCGAAGAAGGAGTAGACGCCGTCGAACCCCGTGGCGTTGGCGACCGCGACATAGCAGTTGTTCGCCCAGGCCATCGCCTTGGCCATGAGGACCTGCTGGTCCTTGGCCGGGTACATGTAGCCCTGGCAGCGCACGATCAGCTCCGCGCCCTTCATGGCGCAGTCGCGCCAGATCTCGGGGTAGTTGCCGTCGTCGCAGACGATCAGCGAGATCCGCATGCCCTTGGGGCCCTCGGTCACCCGCGTGGTCTCTCCCGGGTACCAGCCCTCGATCGGACACCACGGGAAGATCTTCCGGTACGTCTGCGCGATCCGGCCCTGGTCGTCGATGAGCACGAGGGTGTTGTACGGCGGTTTGTGCGGATGCTCCTCGTGCTGCTCCCCGGTCAGCGAGAAGACGCCCCAGACCCCCGCCTCGCGGCAGGCTGCGGCGAAGACCTCGGTCTCCTCGCCGGGCACGCGGGAGGCGGTTGCCAGCATCTCGCCCGGGTCGTACATGATGCCGTGGGTGGAGTACTCGGGGAAGACGATGAGGTCCATCCCCGGCAGGCCGACCTTGACGCCCTTCACCATCTCGGCGATCTTCCGGGCGTTCTCAAGGACCTCGGCCCTGGTGTGGAGCCGGGGCATCTTGTAGTTCACCACCGCGACCCCGACCGTGTCCGGGCCGGAGGCGATGTCGCCATGGCGCATCATCCGCTCCTTCCGTCGCGTTGCCGTACAGGGCGTCCCCGCCCAGACAACCGCCGGATCCGGCGGCATGACAAGCGTTCGGACGGCACAGCGCGACGCGTTTGCGGGCCGGGTGGTTGATGGCGCCCGACCCGTACGGCCGTGTTCCCAACGGGTGACCACACGCGGTTGGGGGTACGTACTGTGGCGCTCGGGTCCACCCGTGGGCCCCCGGCCGCCGAAGGACGTCATCATGCAGGAACCCCGTCCCTCACGACGCCGAGGCGGCGCGCTCGGCGCGCTGGTCCTCACCCTGTCCGCCTTCCTCACCGCCACCGTCGCCCCGCCCGCCGCGGTCGCCGACGCCTACGACCGTCCAGCCGTACGCGGTCCGGCGGACGCGAGACCGGTCGTCGTCACCGACCACGGGCCGGTACGGGGCCTGTCCCACGGCGTGTACGACACCTTCGAGGGGATCCCCTTCGCCGCCCCGCCCACCGGGCCGCTGCGCTGGCGGGACCCGCGGCCCGCGCGGCCCTGGCACGAGGTGCGCGACGCGGGCGCGCCCGGGCCGCCGTGCCCGCAGTTCCCGACGTTCGGCTCCGGCCCGATGACCGGTTCCGAGGACTGCCTCACCCTGAACGTGACCGTGCCGTCCACCCCGTCCACCGCGGCGAAGGGCCGCGGCCGGCCGGTCATGGTGTGGGTGCACGGCGGCGCCTTCACCTCCGGCACGGGCTCCAGGTACCGGGCCGAGCGCCTCGCCGTCCAGGGCGACGCCGTGGTCGTGACGCTCAACTACCGGCTCGGCGTCCTCGGCTTCTTCGGCCACCCCGAGCTGCGCGGCGCGACGAACTTCGGCCTCGCCGACCAGCGCGCCGCACTGCGCTGGGTGCGGTCCAACGCGGCACGCTTCGGCGGGGACCCGGGCCGGGTGACGCTCTTCGGCGAGTCCGCCGGGGCACTGAGCACCTGCGCGCACCTCACCTCGCCGAGGTCCGCGGGCCTCTTCCAGCGGGCGGCGTTGCAGAGCGGGTCCTGCATGACCGCGTTCCCGCGCGGCGCCATCGTCCCGGCGCAACCCCGCTACGAGCCGTTCGTCCCCCGGAGCCGCACGGAGACCGCCGGCACGGCGGCGGCCACGACGCTCGGCTGCGCACGGCCCGGCAAGACCCTCGACTGCCTGCGCCGCCTGCGCACCGACCAGCTGGTGACGCCCCAGCTGACGCAGACCTTCTCCCTCGTCTCCTACGCCGGCGGCGGACTGCCCCAGCGCCCCGACCGGGCGCTGGAGAAGGGCCGTTTCCACCGGGTACCGGTGCTCCAGGGAACCAACCGCGACGAGATGCGGCTCTTCCTCGCCCTGACGCAGTCGACGATCCCGATCCGCGACGCGCGCGAGTACCGGGCCCGGCTGGCCCTCTCCTTCGGCACATCGGCCGCGGCCGTCGAAGCGCGGTACCCCCTGACGTCCTACCCCTCGCCGGGCCTTGCCTGGGCCGCCCTGATGACCGACGCCTCGTTCACGTGCAGCACGCTGCGGGCCGACCGCGCCCTTGCCGGGCGCGTCCCCACGTACGCCTATCTGTTCAGCGACACGAACGCGCCGCGCCTCGCGGGGCTGCCGGAGGTGGAGGGCTACCCCTACGGCGCGGCGCACGGCTTCGAGCTGCCGTACCTGTTCCCGATGAACACGGAGCCGCGCTTCACCCCGGACCAGCACGCCCTGGCAGCCCGCATGGCCGGCTACTGGACCCGGTTCGCGGCCACCGACGACCCGAACTCCCCGGGCGCGCCCGACTGGCCCCGCTTCGGCAAGGGGGCACGCGTGCTGTCCCTGGCCCCCGGCGCGGGCGGCATCCGCCCGGTGGACGCGGCCGCGGCGCACCACTGCGCGTTCTGGGACCGGCAGGCCGACTGAGTCGAGAGGGACGGCCCCGCTCGGCCACCGGGCCGGACGGGGCCGCTCTCTGACGCGTTCACCAGCATGACTCCCGGCCCGCTGCCATGACGCGGACCCTCGGCAAGAACCGAGGCCTGTGAAACGATCAGCTTCATGGTGTCTGTGAGTGACCTGCTGCCTGTCGAGGCGATCCGGCTCGACGCCACGGCCGACGACTGGCGTGGCGCGATCCGCGCGGCGGGCGGCCTGCTCGTGGAGAGCGGCAGCAGCACGGACGCGTACACCGCCGAGATGATCCGGAGCGTCGTGGACAACGGCCCGTACATCGTCCTGGCGCCCGGCTTCGCCTTCGCGCACGCGAGGCCCTCACCCGCCGTGCTGCGCACGGGCATGTCCTGGGTGCGGCTCACGCGGCCGGTGGAGTTCGGGCACGAGACGAACGACCCGGTGGACCTGGTCGTCGCGCTGGCCGCCCAGGACGCCTCTCAGCACACCGAGGCGATGGCCTCGCTGGCCCGGCTGCTCGCCGACCCACGGACCGAGCAGGCCCTGCGGGACGCGCCCACGCCAAAGGCCCTGCGGGCGCTGCTCGCGGGAGAGAAGCCTCCGGGGCCGGCCGAGGACGAGGCCAGGAGCAGCGCCGCGCCCGGCGGCCGGACCGTGCACAAGATCCTCACCGTCTGCGGCAACGGCCTGGGCACCAGCCTGTTCCTGAAGAACACCCTGGAGCAGGTCCTCGACCGCTGGGGATGGAGCCGGTACGTGTCCGTGGAGGCCACCGACACCATCTCCGCCAAGGGCAAGGCGGCCGAGGCCGTCGCGATCCTCACGTCCCGCGAGATCGCCAGGACCCTCGGCGACGTCGGCATCCCCGTGAAGGTCGTCGACGACTTCACCTCCACCGTGGAGACCGACCGGGTGCTGCGGGACACGTACGACGTGTGACCGCACGCACCGTACGTACGCACCGCCGGACAACAGGGAAGAAGTGGGAGGAAGGGCGCCGTGGACTGGCTGGTGTCGGTAGCGAAGTTCCTGGTCAATGAAATCCTCAGCCAGCCCGCGTACTTGATCGGCCTGATCACGGCCGCGGGTCTGGTCGCACTGCGCAAGTCGGCGGGCCAGATCCTCGGTGGCGCGATCAAGGCGACGCTCGGCTTCCTGCTGATCGGCGCGGGCGCGGGGCTCGTCGTGGCCGCGCTGGCGCCGCTCGGGGAGATGATCCAGGGCTCGACAGGCGCGCACGGCGTGATCCCGACGAACGAGGCCATCGTCGGCATCGCCCAGGCCGAGTACGGATCGCGCGTGGCCTGGCTGATGATCCTCGGCTTCGCGGTGAGCCTCGCGCTGGCCCGCTTCACACCGCTGCGCTACGTCTTCCTGACGGGCCACCACATGCTCTTCATGGCCACCCTCCTGACGATGGTGCTTGCCACCGCGGGGCAGAGGTCGTGGGTCGTGGTCGTCGTCGGCGGGGTCCTGCTCGGCATCCTGCTCGTGGCGCTGCCCGCCTTCGCCCACCCGTGGACCAAGCGCGTGACCGGGAACAACACCGTCGCGATCGGCCACTTCGGCACCGCGGGCTACGTGGTCGCCGGAGCCGCCGGTCAGGTCGTGGGCCGCCGCAGCCGGTCGACGGAGGACATGAAGCTGCCCGAAGGCCTGCGCTTCCTGCGGGACTCGATGGTCGCGACGGCCCTGTCCATGGTGCTCATCTACCTCATCATGTCCTTGGTGTTCCTCGCCAAGGTGGGCAAGGAGACCGCGTTCAAGGCCTTCGCCCTCGACGGAGGCCCCGCGGCCCCCGACGTCGGCGCGTACGTCATGCAGTCGATCATGCAGGGCCTGCAATTCGGCATCGCCGTAGCCGTGATCCTCTTCGGCGTACGCACGATCCTCGGCGAACTCGTGCCCGCCTTCCAGGGCATCGCGAACCGAGTGGTGCCGGGTGCGGTGCCCTCGCTGGACGCGCCGATCGTCTTCCCGTACGCGCAGAACGCCGTCCTGATCGGGTTCATCTCCAGCTTCGTCGGCGGCCTGCTCAGCCTCGGCCTGCTCGCCTGGCTCCTCGAGCCGGCCTTCGGGCTCGCGCTGGTCCTGCCCGGGCTGGTGCCGCACTTCTTCACCGGCGGCGCCGCGGGCGTGTACGGCAACGCCACCGGCGGGCGCCGCGGCGCCGTCGTCGGGGCCTTCCTCAACGGCGTCCTCATCACGTTCCTGCCCGCACTGCTCCTGGAGGTCCTCGGCGCCTTCGGCAAGGAGAACACGACGTTCGGCGACGCGGACTTCGGCTGGTTCGGCTCGCTCATCGGCAACGCCGCGAAGGCCGGGAAGGTGGGCGGCGTCGTCCTGATGCTGCTCCTGGGCGGGGTGATCCTGGCCGGGGCCATCGTCATGCAGAAGCGGGTCGTGGAAACGGGCTGGGACCCAGGCGCCCGACGCGACGCCCTCCTGCCCCGCGAGGAACCGCTGCCCCCCACCGCACCCGCGCCCCCGACCACCGCCTACGGGAAGATCACACCCCCACCGGGCGCCCCAAGACCCCCCGCGCCCCCTGACGCGAGCTGACGCCTGACCCGGCGGAGCCCGTGAAGGCCGCCCACGGGCGGACGACCTCCGTGGGCGGCCGGTGTCCGTTGCTCAGCTCGTGCCGAAGTCGGCCATGAGGCGGGCCTTGGTGGCGTCCGCCTGTGCGCGGACGGCCTCTACGACATGCGGCTTGAACGCCGGGGTGTCGAAGTGGCGCACCAGGTGGTCGAGGGTGGAGCCGGCCTCCTCCAGGTCACCCTGGCGGGCATACGCGCGAGCGAGGCGCCGGGTGGCGAGGTTCAGGGTGAGGTTGTCGACGCCCTTGCCCTGCTCGGAGGCCTTCACGACGGGGGTGAGCTGCTCGATCGCGGACTTGGTGTCCGCTGCGCGCACGGTCACCCCGGCCCGGTCGGGGCTGAGGCTCTTGAACTCGTGCTCGGCGTTGAGCCCCTTCGCCAGCCGCGCGTACACCGCGAAGGGGTGGGTGGCGTGCCGCTCGATGACCTCCTGGAACGCGTCGTTGCCGGACCGCAGCGACGGCGAGTCGGAACCGCGCAGCACGAGCAGCTTGCCCTGGTCCTCACCCATCATCAGCTCCGCGAGCTGGGTGTCGGTGGCGCTGACGGGATGCCGCACGGTGACGCGCAGCACCGGCGAGACGATCCGGGAGCCGTCGGCGGCCTGGTAGGAGGCGCGCAGCTGGTAGGTGCCCGGCTGCTGGAAGTAGTGCCCGTCGCGGCCGTAGCCGATGTAGGCGCTGGAGTAGATCGCCGGACGGCTGGTGTCCAGGCGCACGGTCTCGTCCTGGTCCACGCACCGCAGCCGCAGCGGCCGGTACAGGACGGTGCGTCCGGAGGGCTGCCGGATGGCGATGTTGACCAGCTCGTCGTCCGGGTGGAGATGCCCGTGGGTGAAGCGGCCGCGCAGGTCCGTGGTCTCCAGCTTCAGTTCCACGACGACCGGCTCGCCGAACGCGAAGCCGCTCTTGGCCACCCGCAGGCCGAGGCGGAGCCCCGACTCGTCGGCCAGCGGCTCGTCGAAGACCTCGGGCGCGATGTCGGCGGCCCCGGTCGCGAACGGGTTGGCACCCATGACCACGTTGCGGTAGAAGCCGTGCCGCAGATGGATCAGCTCGTTGTCGGTGAACTGGAAGGGGAAGTCACTCCAGTACGCGGCCGTACCGCTCGCACCGGACGGTGACTGGTAGTTCTGCGGATAGTTCATCCAGGACAGATCGCCGAACCCGCCCCTGGGGCCGAGTGGGGCGGGCGGCCGGGCCAGGTTCTTCTGCCAGGAGTGCAGCAGGTTGAAGGAGTGCCCGATCTCGTGCACGTACGTGCGGAGCTGGGCGCGCTGGGACGCGGGGTCCGCGCCCTTGATCTGGTCGTAGAAGACCGCGCAGCCCTGCCGCTGGAAGGAGTCGGCGGCGTCGAACATGATGCCGCGCACCCCCGCAAGGCCCTCGTAGGAGCCGGCCACAAGCAGCCACGCCTTCCACTGCGGGGTGTTGCGCCACAGGCTGAAGTGGGTCTGCATGGCCCCGTGCAGCTCGGAGTCGGTCCAGCCGCCCGAGCTGTCCGCGATGACGTTCGCGGCGCCGGACACCAGGAGCTGGATCCCGGCCTCCGCGTACGCGCCCGGCACACTCAGCGCGCGAGCGGGACTGCCCGGCGGCTGCGGCAGCGAACCGGTCTGGTAGGAGAGGAACGGTACCTTGCCGGTCACCGAGTCCTGCTCCCACTGGAGGGCGCGGAAGTACGAGGAGACGTACGGGCACGCGTAGCTCGCGCCGGGCTGCCCGGACGTCGTGAAGAACTGCGCGGTGGCGGCGCCCGGCAGTTCGTCGACCGTACGCCGCGGGATGGTGACCTGCACGACGGGGGCGCCGGCCTGCCAGGTGAAGGTGCCGAGCCCCTTGACGACGACCTGGGTGGCCGACCAGGTGACGGTCGGGCTGTGCACGGCGAACGAACCGGAGTACGTCGTCGTACCACCACTGGTGGCGAAGAAGTCTCCGCTGAGCCTGCGCAGGACCTTCGACCCGCTGCGGGTGCTGTCGACGTCGACGCGCAGTTCGAGCTGGAAGCCGCCCCCGCTGCTGCGGTACTGGCCGCTCACGGGGCGGTAGGCGAGTGCGGGCGCCGCGGTCGCCCCTTGCTCCGCGGCGGCGCTGTTCCCGGTGGTGTACGCGCCCGGGTGTTCCGCGACTGCGTCCTGCTCCTGGCCGCTCGCCCGCTCTTGCGTCGGGAGAACGTCGGTCAAGGGCGAGGCTGCGAGGTCGGCCGACCCGGTGGTGGGGTCTCCGCCCAGTGATGACATGGCGTCAATCCTTCGTCCAGCCTGGAAAATGGGGTGGAGAGGTGGTGCGCGATCGGCACCACACAAGGGCGCGGTCAGCCGAAAGGGCGGGTGCGAGCGCGACCGCACCGCACCACCGTCGTGTCGGCGACCCTTCGGACGTGCCGCGAACATGAGCAGGGACCAGGTCGCACCGGCCTCCGGGGAAACCGGTGCGAACGGGCCCCGGGCGGCCGGCGCCCCTCGGCGCCGACCGGGCCGGTACACGGGGCACAGGGCACGGACGCGTACGACACCACGGGCTCCGCTATGCCGGTCAGCCTTCCAACTCCCGCCGCAGTACCGCCATCTCGGCCGGATCCAGGGTGGCGGCGGCGAGGTCGACGAGCGAGCGCTCCACTGCGCGTCCCGCGTCCTGGAGCACTCGTTCCGCGCCGTGCGGATCACGGACGACGACCACTCCGCCGGACACCACGATCTCCGTGATGTTGACCGCCGGACCGTCGGTGATGCGCAGCCCCCGGTAGCCGAGACCCTGCGGCGGAGTGGCCCCGGGCGGTGCCGGCGGCAGCGCGGCGATCCGGCTCATCAGCTCTTCCTCGGCTTCCGGCGCGAGGCCGAACACCGGATTCCGCCGTCCGCTGTAGAGATCGATCTCGACGTCCATACGGTCATTCCCTGCTGGCGATCCGCACCGGCTCCGCCTACGGAGGCCCTCGGCCCCGGCGGGCGGAGGACTCGCTACCGAATCCTCTGCCGCTGCGAATTGCACCCGTAGAAGTATCCGCAGAAGACCGTGTACGGACCACGGTTGGCGGTCTCCGGATTGTAGATGACGTTGCCGCTGTTGTCCGTGTTGCGGGCGGCGGTACCGCCGGGCTTGTGGCCCCAGAACCCCTCGTTCTGCTTGCGGAACCAGTGGAAGTCGACGAAGCCGGGGCCCGGGGCGATGACCAGCGCCACCAAGTAGCGCGGCTTTTCGGTGTCCGGGAAGCAGTCGAACCGGTGATGCATTCCGTCGCACAGCGAGGCACGTGTCACTTCGGCACATGTGATGGCCTTGTACATGTTGCCGCAACCGCGGCCAGGCTGGGCGAACGTATTCGTACGCCAATTGCTCGCGTAGTTGTAGCAGTTGTTGTTCAGTCGGACCGTCGAGTCGTTGTTCCAGAACCCCGGGTTGAACGCTCCCAGCTCAATCGTGCAGCTCGCTGCTTTGGCGACTTCCTCCGCTCCCTGTTCGGATGGCGACTGCGCTTCCGCCGGTGCGGCCCGGTCCGAGACGGTGAGGCGGACGGGGGCTGCCAGTTGCGGAATCAGGAATTCACGCAACGAGGCGTCCAGCGGCTCGCCCGCGTCACCGGAGACAGCGGGGTCACCCCGCTCCATCAGGGTGACGAGCCGCTCGCCGATCTCGGCCGCGCGGCCCCCGCGTGCCTGTGCGCCGACCGGAAGATACAGCCTCGGCTCGGTGCCGAAGTCACTCCCGACTTCGTCGTTGAGCGGTTCTATCCAGAATCCCCGCACGCCGAGCCCGCCTTCGGCAGGAGCGTCGCCGACGAACAGGTGACGGTTGCTGTCCACCTCACGGAGCAGCGCCCGTACTTCGTTCTCGTCGGTGATGTCGGAGACCGGATCGGGGCGGCCGGAGAAGACGTCGGCCGTGATGCGAAGCATATGTTCGACCCCCCTTGTTCTCTTTTTTCACGGCAGCGGTTTTTGCGGCAGCAGATTTCCGATGAATCCGTGTCCGCCCGGCTGTCCTCGGGGCGGCAAAGCCCGGAGGATTTCCGATCATTCCGCTGTGCCGAGTGCAATGACAAGAGGTATACGCCGCATCGCACCATGCGTCAATGGCGCGAAAAAAGCCTCTGAAATCGATCGTCCAGGAGCTACGACACTTGCAGCCGATCAATACTGCAAAGCCGCTATCGACATTGGATATCCGGAAGCAGCGCATTCCGTATCGGCCCGGCACGCGCGGACGCCACCGGCGCAACGAACCGGCGCTTCACGGGGTTTGGAGCCCCCCGGTGATGCCGGAGGGCTCCCTGGGCGTACCGCCGCCGTCGTGCCGCAAGGTGATCGGCTTGCCGACGAGACCGCGGGGACGGGCGCGGGGCGGCGGACGCGAGCGCTCAACGGCATCCCGGCCTGGCGCACATGACGGCCGCGGACCCCGCGGGACAGGCCTAGGCCTCGGTGAGCGCCGTTGCCTGGGGGCTGGGCGTCGTCCACGCGGCGCGGAGCGCCTTCTTGTCGACCTTCCCGACCTTGGTCGTGGGCAGTCGATCGAGCAGGACCGTCTTGCGGGGCGTGTACAGCTCTCCCAGCTCGGCGGTGACCGCCGCGCCGACCGCGTCCGGATCCACTTCGGCGCCCTCCGCCGTGGCGAGGAAGATCTGGACGGCCTCTCCGAACTCCTCGTCCGGCACGCCGAGCGCGGCCGCGTTGCGTACACCCGGCAGCGTGAGGAGGAAGTCCTCCAGGACCCGGGAGTAGACGTTGTCGCTGGTGCTTCCGGTGACGATGATGTCCTTGGCCCGGTCGACGAGGTAGAGGTACCCCTCGGCGTCGAGGTAGCCCATGTCCCCGGTGCGCAGCCAGCCGTCGCGCATCGCTTCCGCGGTGCGCTCGGGGTCCTCGTAGTAGCCGAGCATCACCGTCTCGCCCCGGACGCACACCTCACCGACCTGCCTGACGGGCAGGGCCGCCGCGCTGTCCTCGCCCTGGATCTCGATCTCGGTGTCGGATATCGCGCGACCGCAGCTGCGCCACAGCTCGGGCCGCCGGGCCGCCTCCGAGGCGAGGTCCTCCGCGCCGAACGCGGTGATGCCGAGCGCCTCCGACTGCCCGTAGCCCTGGCTGAGCACCGGCCCGAAGACCTCCACCGCCTGCTGGAGCCTGCTGGGCGAGCAGGCCGCGCCACCGACGACGATCCGCCGCAGCGCGGACAGGACACCCGGCACGCAGCCCGGGTGGTCGAGCAGCGCGTACAGCATCGGCGGTACGAACATGGTGGTGGTGATCCGCTCCTCGCGCAGCACCCTCAGGGCCGCGCCGGCGTCGAACTCGGGCAGCACGACGAGGGGCGACCCCGTCACCAGGGCCTGGAGCGAAGTGAGGTGACCGCTGCCGTGCGTGAGCAGCGTGGAGACGAGCACCCGGTCCGTGGCCGGGTCCATGACCGGGAAGAATCCGGGGCCGGATTCCTGCGGAGCGTCCTCCGCCAGGTCGACCAGGACGTTGTAGAGCCGGTGGCTGTGCGCGGCGAGCTTGGGGCGGCCCAGCGTGCCGCCGGTGTAGAGCACGGTGACGGCCTCGTCGGCTCCCGGGTCCGGCACGCCGTCGGGGCGCACCGCCGGGCACTCGTCCGCCAGGGCCAGCAGGTCCGCACATCCCAGTTCGCAGGGCCCGACGCTGAGCAGCGCGGGCGCGTGGACACTGCGGCCGGCCGCGTCGGCGGCCCGCTGCGCGAAGAGCGGGTCGGTGACCACGGCCCGCGCCCCGGACTGCTCGACCAGGGCGGCCAGCTCACCGGGCCCCGGCTCGGGCGGTAGGAAGACCACACGGCAGCCGATGAGGTGGACCGCGAGCTGCACCAGGACGGAGTCCACACGGTTGGCCAGGAACAGCCCCACTCCGTCGCCGTGCGAAAGCCCCTGCCGACGCAGCGCGTGCCCCACCTGGAACAGCCGCTGCCGGGCCTCCTTCCGGCTCAGCCGCTGCGCGCCCTGGACGAGCGCTTCGGCGTCCTCGTCCTTGTCCCAGTGCTCCAGGACGCGGTCCACGTACGTGCGCGACGCGGATGTTTGCTGTGCGTTAACGATCATGGACACATGCAAACATGCCGCTCGGGAGTCGTGGACTCACGGGGGGCAACTTCGGCCATCAGTGGGCGGAGTAACATGCCCCGGTCCAGGTCGGTTGGTCGGCTTTCGCTCTGCTCCGGACGTCGTGTGAAGGTCGGTGCCTTCACGTTGCCGCTGTTGCACATGTACGGACGTACTGGCGGAAGAGAGTCCGAGGTCCGGGCAGCGGGCGGAACCCCGCTCGCTCCAGGAGCCGCTCGGCTTCCCGCTGGGGGAACGCGCGGTAGGTGGAGTGCTGGTGTGCCAGCACGGCGTCCCCTCGCATGACGAAGTAGTCCTTGACGATGTGCCCGTTGCCGCCGTCGCGGACGTCCTGGACGTAGCGGAGCCCACCCGGCAGCGGCCGTTCGGAGGAACGGTGTGCTGGTTGGACGGACAGCAGCAGACGCCCTCCGGGGCGCAGGGCCGCGGCGAGGTTGCCCAGCGCGAGGGTGTTCTCCTCGTCCCGCAGGAGGTGGCTGCCCAGACGGGCGCCGCCTTCGTGGTCGTCGAGCCAGAGCCAGACGCCACCGACCGAGTACGCGACGTCGAAGGCCGGCTCCCCTGCCATGGTGACGACGTCCTGATCGAGGAGTCGTACGCGGTCACCGAGTCTGTCCCGTGCCTGCGCCAGCATGTCCTGGGTATGGTCGATGCCGGTGAGCCGCAGCCCTCGCGGGACGAGTGCGAGCAGCCGTTCGCAGACCAGCCCCGTGCCCACCCCGAGTTCCAGGACGTCTCGGCGGTCGCCGATGTGGGCCGCCAGCTCGCGTGCGTAGGCGTCGTGGTCGTAGTAGCCCGACGCCATGATCAAGTCGTAGTACTGGGCGAGCCTCGCGTAGGTGTCGGCCACTGGATGACGGTAGCGCGGCTTGTGGCGCCTGGGCAGCGGGCCTCTGAGACAGGACCCGCCGTTGAGGCCTGCCGCCGTGGCCCCGCACTCTCGGCTGGCTGCGACGCTGTCCGTCTAGAGGTACGGAAGCACGAAGTCGAACCCGGCCTTGCGATGGGCGGCCCCCGCGGGGCAGACGCCGTCCGTCGGGTAGCCGTAGAAGAAGAGGCCGTAACACTTGTCGCAGAAGCGCCAGTTGCGCTGCGACTTGCCGTTCTCGGGAATGTCGTGCGGCAGGACGAAGTCGAACCCGGCCTTGCGGTGGGCGCCGCCGGTGGGGCAGCGGCCGTCGGTCGGGTAGCCGTAGAAGAAGAGGCCGTAACACTTGTCGCAGAAGCGCCAGTTGCGCTGCGCGGTCGGCGTTTCGGGCACGTCGTGGGGCAGGTTGAAGTTGAATCCGGCCGAGTCGTGCCCGCCGCCCGCCGGGCAGGCGCCGTCCGAGGGGTAGCCGCGGAAGAACAGGCCGTAACACTTCGCGCAGAACCGCCAGTCCGCCTGGCTCGCACGGGCCGAGGCCGGGCCGCGCCGCGGCCCCGCCGCTGCGGCGGGACCGGCGAGCGCCCCGGCCACCGCGGCGGCGCCTGCCACGCCTGCCGTCGCCTTGAGTACCGTGATGAGCATGGCGCGCCGGTCCGGGTTCTCGGTGTCGCCACCGCCCTTGGGTGCCCCGGGCTTGGGCTGTCTCAGGTCCATGCGTGACTCCTTCGTTCCGACGGGCCCGCCACCACGGTGCAAACGTTTCGCGCGTTTCATATGCTTCATGCGTTTCATTCGTTTCATGCGGTTCACGAGAACGGGAGCCTGCGGGACGGGATTTCAAAGGCTCGCCCTCGGCACCAAGACCCCCTGGTCCACCGAGGCGCCCTCACTTTGCCCCGGTGGCAGAGCCTGCTGCTACCGCAGTTCCGCTCAGCGGAACTGGACGGGGGAGCGCGGGTGAGCCGGAGCGGTCCGTCGTAACTCGCTGGAAGTCGGGCCGAGGTTGTCGACGGGGGTGACGACGGGCGGGGCTCACACCATGGCTTCGATCAGCGATCGACGCAGGGTGCGGTGTCGTGCGGTGTCCCGCGAGCATGCCCACGAACATGTCGTCGCCAATGCTGCGCGATTCACACAGTTCGGCTTCTGTGCCCGGGTGGGTGTGGTGAGCGGCGTCTGGCGACCCAGAGGCACAGGAGCACCGAGGTGACCGCGGCGAACGCACACCAGGTGGAAATGTACTCGTGCCGCCACAGAACGGCGGACACCGCGGCCCCCACCGCGACCAGGACGCCGAACAGGACGAGTTCCCGGTCGCCGGAGAGCAGGAGAGAGCCGATGGTGGCGAGGAGATACCCGGCGAGGACCAGTTCCGCGTGTGGCAGTCCCAGGGCGTAGCCGATGGTGTGCCCGCGGATCTCAGCTGTGACGGTGCGGGTGGCCAGGGTGTACGCGAGCGTTGCCGCGGTCATGGCTCCGACGGTGAGGGGGATGAGCAGGCGGCGGCGGGCACTGGGCGGTGCGGCGCACACCACGGCTGCGGGTACCCACAGCGGGAGCAGCGGAAGGGCGATGACAGCCCAGGCGGTGGTGGCGGGCCCGGCGCCACCACCGTTGTGCCAGACCAGGGCCTCGATGAGTTGGTGGGCTCCGAGGAGGAGGGGGAGCGCGGCCAGCGGCAGGTCACGGGGGCGCCGAACGGCCAGGGTGACCGAGGCGAGCCCCACGGCTGCGATGGCCGTACCCGCGACGAGGTCGGCTGTTGCGCTCCAGCACATGGGGGGTAGGGTACGGCGGTTTTGGCGGGGGTGAGGGGTGGGCGCGCGTGGTGGGGTTGTGTCTCTGCGGCCTCTCGTGGTTTGGGTGGGGGCCCGGTGGGGGTGCCCCTATGTGTTTGGTCAAGGTGGTGGGTCAGGACGGCGGTATGACGAGCTGGTTCCGCGCCTACTGCGAGGAAGAAGATCTGTGGCTGTATTTCGAGGCCGATGACGAGAGCTGGGCGGCGCGTCAGGTTGAGGTCCGGGGTCAGGACTCGAGGCCGGTGACGGCCGCTTCCTTGGCTGAGGTTGTGCACTTGCGTGATCATGCCGATTTTGCGGCGCTGGGCCGCTATGAACGGCAGTACGGCGTTCTCGCCGAAGGCCCCATGGACGGCTGGCAGGGCTTGCCCCGGGCGGCCGGGCTTTCCGCGGAGGAGTTCGAGCGGTTGTGGTCTGAAGCAAGGCAGGTTCTCGGTGACTCAGCCTGACGTGGTCTCCTGACCGTCGGTCGGCGACGGCTGCACCTTGTCAACTGCCGGCTAACTGGCTGCCTACGCGGGTCTCGCCCCGGCGAGCCGGAGTTCGGGCTCCTCGATCCGGTGGATCGTGCGGCTGGTTGGCGGCCCGGGTGGTGGCCGCGCCGACCAGGTCGTCGTCGAAGCTGCCGAGGCCTACACGCGATCGACACCAGAGACGACATAGGAGCGGGCGCCGGTCGCCGTGGGCCAGCTGCACCTACCTCTCCGGGCCGGCCTTATGCCGGTCGCACAGGGGGAGTTGGTGGGCGGCCTCGATCGGCGCCCTGCCGCTGGCAGTCGCGCGGGACACTGGCCGCCCGGACACCTACCCACCCGAGCTGACGACGCAGCGGATCGCCGACCTCCACCCCGGTAAGGCCAAAACACGCGCGAAGGACACGTTCATCACCGCCCGTTCCTATGTCGTGTCGGGTGTCGATCGCGTGCGGGCCTTTCCCTCATGCTTTCGTGCGGCGTTGCCTGGGCGTCGAGCTGTTGCGTCCCCGTTGCGGAGGGCTTTGCGGCTCAAGTGAGGCCGGTGCTCAAGTTCCTGGTCAGCTGTCCGTGGGTTCCTTCGGGCCTGGTGGCACCGTCCCCGGGATTATCAGCGACAGGAGGGAGGGGTCAGGTCTGGCCCGAAGGCTGGGGGCTCCCTTGCGGAGCCTCGAAGACGGTGACGTCGGCTGTCGGCTGTCGGCTGTCGGCTGTCGGCTGTGGGTTGGTGGTTTGGGGGTGGGTTAGGGGTGGGGTGTGGTGGTGATGGTGCTGGTGAAGGCGGTGTGGTTGTTTTGGGTGGCGGTGATGTGGGTGGTGGTTTGGCCGGTGTGTCTGTGTGTGCCGGTGCCGGTGCCGGTGCGGGTGTTGGTTGTTGTTCGTGTGTCTGTGTCTGTGTCTGTGTCGGTGGTGGTGATGTGGGTGGGGGTGGTGTATTCGAGGAATTGGATGAAGGTGGCGTGGATGTGGGTGGGGTAGGGGGGTGGTGGGGGTGGGGTGATGGTTGCTGTTGCCGGATGCGGCCCTGTGGGTGTTCGTGTTCCTGGCCCTGTGTCTGTTCTTGTGGCTGTTGGTGGGTGTGTTTGTGTGGCTGTGTGGGTGTGGGTGGTGTGGTGGAGGGTGTTGCGTTCGGTGCTGTTGTTGCCGGCACTGCTGTTGCAGGCGTGGTTGCTGTGGTTGTCGTGTCCGCTGTTGTTGTTGCGGGCATTGCTGTTGCTGGTGTTGCTGTTGTTGTTGTGGTGTTGGTGGGTGTGGTGGTGGGTGGCGTGGGTGGCTTGGCGGGCTGCTTCGAGGAGGAGCATGCCGGGGGTGTGGTCGACGGGGTGGTCGAAGAGGGTGGGGTGGGTGGTGTCGTTGCGGAGGAGCCAGTGGTGGGGGTGGGGGGTGGGGGCGAGGACGACGTCGTGGGGGTGGTGTCGGTTTACGTGGGTGGGGTGGGTGGGGGGTGGTGGGGTGGTGGGGGTGTTGGGGTGGGTGCCGCGGATGCGTTGGTAGATGGTGGGGGAGTGGGCGGAGAAGCGGGTTTGGGTGGTGGCGAGGTGGGTTCCGTTGCGTAGGGCGGTGGCGTGGAGGGTGAGGGCGGTGAGGTGGCCGGCTGGGCGGCGGCGGATGTCGGAGCAGGTGATGTGGAGGGTGAGGTGGGTGGGGTGGTGGGGGGTGTGGTGCATGGCGTGGGGGTTGATGTCGGTGGTGAGGTATTGCCAGATGAGGTGGTGGTTGTGGGGGAGGTGGTAGGCGTTGTGGGCGAGGAGGGGGAAGCATTGGCGGATGGTTTCGATGAGGAGGAGGGGGTCGTTGAGGTGGGGGGTGGGGGTGTAGAAGGGGTGGTGTGTCGGCCATTGGGCGGTGACGGTGAAGGTGTCGGGGCGCAGGGTGTCGAAGCCGGTGAGGAGGACTTCGGCGGGGTTGTGTTTGTGCACGTGGTGGGGTGGGAGGGTGGGGTGTTGGGGTGGGGTGGTGAGGTGCTGGGTGACAGGCATGGTGAGCCCCCGTTGAGTGGTTGCGAGTGACCGCTTGCACTTGTGCTCGGTTGGCGCTGTCTCGCCGTCCAGCAACATAACGAGTGTTCTTTTTGTTGTCGAGGGGTGTCTGGTTCTTGTTCCTGGCACGGGGTGTCGTGGTGGGGGGTGGTGGTGCGGGGTGCGGGGGGAAGGCGGGCTCGTCGGGCGGGTGCGGCGGGGTGCGGGGCGGGGGTGGGCGGGGGGTGGTGCGGGGGCGGGCGTGGTGGTGGAGTTGACCGGAACTGTTCGGCACGGGTGGGGGCGGGGGGTGGTGGTGCGGGGTGGGTGCGGGGGGTGGGTGGCTGAAAGTGGAAGGTGGGCATCCGTGGTGGGGGCGGGTGGCTGTTTCCCGCCCCCTGGCTACCGGGTCTGGGTGCTGTGCGGGTGTCTGCGGGTGTCGCGGTGCCCTTTCGGGCCCGGGGTCCGGGGCTGCACGGCCGGGTGTCTGCACCCCGCACCCCCGTGTCCCTGCACCCCCGTTCCCCGTTCCGCTCTGCGGTGCCGCATTCTCGTGTCCGCTCCCGGCTCCCGGTCTTCGCTCTCCGCCTCCCCGCCTCCCCGCTCTCCGCGTCCCGGCCCCGCCTCCTCGCTCTCCGCGTCCCGGCCCCGCCTCCTCGCTCTCCGCGTCCCGGCCCCGCGTCCCGGCCCCGCTTCCTGGCCCCGCTCTCCGGTTCCCGTGTCCGCTCCCCGGCTCCCGGTCCCCCGGTCCTTGCTCTTCGGTCTCTGCGTCCGGGTTGTGCGGGCCTGGTCTGTGAACTGGCGTGGGGGTCAAGGGGGTTGAGGGGGGAGGGGGGCTTGTTGTGGGTTCGGGGGTGTGTTGCCCGGCTGTGATCTCGTGCCGGGCGTGGTGGAGGGGCGTGGCTCGCGCGGCCGTGTGAGGCGGTCGGGCAGGCGTGGCTGGGTCCGGGGTGAGGTGACGATGATGCGGGCCCGTGCGGCGGGTGGTCATGCGAGGGGTGCGGCCCGGGACGTGCGTGGTGCGGCGCGGCGTGGTGCGGCGTGGCGTGGTGCGGCGCGGCGTGCCGTTTACGCTGCCGGGCAGGGCGCGGTCGTGGTGCATGTGGCCGTGCATGAGCTGGGTGCGGCCGCCTGTGCGGTCAGGGCTGTACGTGCTGTCGCGCCAGGGGAGGGGGTGTGGCCGCAGGGCGGTGTGAGTGCCGGTGCCAGTGTGATCAGCTCCCGGAGGCGGTCCGCGAGCTGGTACTGGGTGATCAGCGGCTGCGTAACGGTATCTGCTGGTCGGTCTTTGACTGCTGAGGCCGGCCCGCCGGCGCCGGGCCGGGGAAGAGGGCTCCTGGCCGGCGAGGGCTCCGGCGGAACACCGGCCGGGCGGGGTGTGGCCGTTCAGGGTTCGCCGGCCTCGTGCGTGCCGCCCTCACCGTCCTTTTGCGGCGCTGGGCGGCAACGGGGCGGGAGCGGCGGGGGTTTGCGGGATGGGGCCCTCTCCTGTCGGCGGTGTCCTGGGGGCTTCGGCTTTGGCTGTCCTGGAGGCGTGTGGGGCTGGTGGTGGGGTGGGTGTGGGGCGGTGCTCGGTGCTGGTTCTGTAGGGGGCGGGTTTCGCTGAGGGGCGGTGGCTGGTGCGGATGCCGCCGCGTGGCGGGGGGCATCGCTCTCGTGCCGGGCGGCAGCGGCGGCGTGCCCGGCTCCTGGAGGCGGCGCGCGGTCTCGTACCCGACGATCGGCGCTCGCGGACGGCATCTGCTGGCCGGTCTTTGACTGTTGGGGGACTGTTGGGGCCGGTCCTCGGGCGGCCGGCCGAGGCAAACGGGCACCGTACCGGTGACGGAGTGACGGGGTGACGGGGTGACGGGGTGACGGGGTGACGGGGTGACGGGGTGACGGGGTGACGGCCGGCGCCGTCCGTGTTCGTCGCCCTCGTGAATGCTGTCCTTGCTGCTCGGTTCGGCGCGGGTGCCCGGGTGGTGGGGGCGTGGGGCGGGGCTGTGGGGTGGCTGCGGCGGTGCGGGGGGGGTGTGGCGTGATCTGGTGGGGGCCGGGTGATGGGTGGCGGGTACTCGCTGCGGGTGTCCGGGTGTCCGGGTGTGCGGGTGTCCGGGTGTCCGGGTGTTGGGGTGTTGGGGTGGGGGTTTGGGTGGGGTTGGTGGCCTGGTGTGGGGGCGGGGCGGGGGCGTAAAATAACGGCCGTTCGTTTTTGTGGCGAGGGAAGGGCAGGGGACGCTCGATGGTGGAGCCCAAGCAGGAGCGTGCTGTGAAGACCCGGGATGACATTCTGCGGGCGGCGGCGATGGCTTTTGATGAGCTGGGGTACCGGGGGGCGAGTATGCGGGAGATCATGCGGCGGGCGGGGGTGACGCTGGGGGCGGTGTATTTCCATTTCGAGAACAAGGAGGCGCTGGCGCGTGCGGTGATCCGTGCGCAGCCGGAGGTGATGGTGCCGCGGGTGCATTCGCAGGGGTTGCAGCGGCTGGTGGATCTGTCGCTGGTGTGGGCGCATCAGTTGAATGTGAATCCGTTGCTGCGGGCGGGGGTGCGGCTGGCGGTGGAGCAGCGCAGTCATGGGATCGAGGACGACACGTCGTTCTATGAGTGGGAGAAGATTTTCCAGGGCTGGCTGGAGGTGGCGCGTGAGCAGGGGGAGCTGGCGCCGGGGGTGGAGCCGGGGGTGGTGGCGGAGTTCGTGGTCGGGGCGATGACGGGGACGCAGCAGCATGCGCATCTGACCGGTACGACGGCCGCGTTGCCGCAGCGGATCGTGCATATGTGGCAGTTGCTGCTGCCGGGTATCGCGCGTGCGCAGGCCGCGGCCGCGATCGATCTGGATCCCGGCCGGGGACTGTAACCGACGGACAAAAGGGGGGCGGGGGTGTCGTTACCGGCGGGGGCGTATACGGCCCGGGACGGGACGGACGGCGAGAGGGGCAGCGCTGCCCGTGCGGGCAGCACCGCCCGTGCGGGCAGCACCGCCCGTGCGGGCAGCACCGCCCGTGCGGGCAGCACCGCCCGTGCGGCAGGCGCCGGGGAGCGGGCGGGGAGCGCGGACCGGGCCGGCTTCCCGGGTCGGGCGAAGGGTGCGCAGGGTGCTGAGCGTGCCGGGCGCGCGGGCGGGGCGGGCTGTGCCGGTGGAGGCGACCAGGTCGGCAGCAGCGCCCGCGCGGGCAGCAGTGCCCGTGCGGTAAGCGCCGGGGAGCGGGCGGGAAGCGCGGACCGGTCCGGCCGCGCAGAGGCCGGCGACCGTGCCGGCCGCGCGGGCCGTACGGGTGCTCCGGCTGCGCTCCGTGGTGTCGGCCGGGCCGGCTTCCCCAGCGGGGCGAGGGGTGTGGAGCGTGCGGAGCGTGCCGGGCGCGCGGAGGGTGCCGGCCCTGCCGGGTGTGCGGACGGGGCTGGCCGTGCTGGCGGCGGTGACCGCACAAGTGGTGTCGGCCCTGCGGGCTTTGCAAGCGGTGCGGGTGCTCTGGCTGCGGTCCGTGGTGTCGGTGCGGGGGGTGTGGGCCGGGCCGGTTTTCCCGGTGCGGCGAGGGGTGCGGAGCGTGCCGGGCGCGCGGAGGGTGCCGGTCCTGCCGGGTATGGGGACGGGGCTGGCCGTGCTGACGGTGGCGACCGCACAAGTGGTACAGGCTGTACGGGCTTTGCAAGCGGTGCGGGTGCTCTGGCTGCGCTCCGTGGTGTCGGTGCGGGGGGTGTGGGCCGGGCCGGTTTTCCCGGTGCGGCGAGGGGCGCGGAGGGTGCGGACCGTGCCGGGCACGCGGAGGGTGCCGGTCCTGCCGGGTATGGGGACGGGGCTGGCTGTGCTGGCGGCGGCGAGTGCGCAAGTGGTGTCGGTCCTGAGGGCTTTGCAAGTGGTGCGGGTGCGGCTGTTGTTGCTGCGGGCCGTGGAGTCGGCGCAGGTGGGGTCGGCCGGGGTGGCTTCTCAGGTGGGCTGAGGGGTGCGGAGGGTGCTGACCGTCCGGGGCGCGCGGGCGGGGCTGGTCGTACCGGTGGCGGTGACCGCGCAGGGGGTGTCGGCAAGGCGGGCTATGCAGGTGGCGCGGGTGCGGTTCGCGCGCGGGGTGTCCCTGGCGTGAGCAGCGAGTTCGGCCCGGCCAGTGCGGCCAGTGCGGCCAGTGCGGCCAGTGCGGCCAGTGCGGCCAGTGCGGCCAGTGCGGCCAGTGCGGCCAGTGCGGCCAGTGCGGGTGATAGGGCTGGGGCAGGTTGTGGTGTGGGTGTCTCAAGTGATGTGTGGGGTGAGGGTGGTGTGGCTGATGTGGGTGGCATCAGCGACTCGGGTGGTGCGGGCGGTATGGGCAGTGCGGGTGGTGCGGGCGGTATGGGCGGTGCGGGTGGTGTCGGCGGCGGGGCCGGCGCCCGTCGCCTGGCCGGCGCCCGTCGCCTGGGCGGTGCGGGCGGCCTGGGCGGTGCGGGTACAAGAGGTCTGGGTGGTGCGGGTACAAGGGGTCTGGGTGGTGCGGGTGTGGGCGGCTCGGGTGGTGCGGGTGTGGGTGGCTCGGGTGGTGCGGGTGTGGGTGGTTCGGGTGGTGGGGGTGTGGGGGGTTCGGGTGGTGGGGTGCGGGTGGTGGTGGCGGGGGCTTCGGGGACGGTGGGGCGGTTGGTGGTGGGGATGTTGGAGGGTGGGCATTATGTGCGGGCGTTGACGCGTGATCCTGGGGCGGCGGTGCGGGCGGGGGTGGGGGGTGTGAAGGTGCGGGCTGATTTCGCTGACCGGCGTTCGTTGGAGCGGGCGTTGGCGGGGATGGAGGCGTTGTTGCTGATCACCAGTGATCCGTTGCGGCCTGATCATGATGAGCGGGTGCTGGAGGCGGCGGTGCGGGCGGGGGTGGGGCGTGTGGTGAAGCTGTCGGCGCTGGCGGTGATGGATGCGGGGGCGCGGGATGTGATCACGTGCTGGCAGCGGGTGTGTGAGCGGCGGGTGCGTGAGTGTGGTCTGGCGTGGACGGTGCTGCGTCCGCGGGCGTTCATGTCCAAGGCGCTTACCTGGGCGCCCTCGGTGCGGGCGCGGGGGGTGGTGCGGGCGGTGTACGGGTCGTCGGTGAATGCGTGTGTGGACCCGGGGGATGTGGCGGCGGTGGCCGCGCGGGTGCTGACCACGCCGGGGCACGCGGGGCGCTGTTATGAGCTGACGGGGCCCGGCGCGGTGTGTGCGCGTGAGCAGACGCGGGTGCTGGCGCGGGTGCTGGGGCGGCCTTTGCGGTTTGAGGAGCTGGGGGTGGAAGAGGCGTGGCGGTTGTGGCGCAGCCGGTATCCGGAGGCGTATGCGCGGGCCCTGCTGGAGAGCGCGGAGCGCCAGCGGGCCGGGGCGAAGGCGGGGGTGGGTCAGGGGGTGTGGCAGGTGACGGGCCGCGCGCCGGCCGATTTCACCGACTGGGCCCGGCGTCATGCCCGCTTCTTCGCCTAACCCGCCCCCGGGCACCCGCCCGCCCCCGGGCACCCGCCCGCCCCCGGTCACCGCCCCCACCCCCGACCCCGCTCTCCGTCTCCGTCTCTGTCTCTGTCGCGGGCCGCCCTTACCGTGATCCGGCCCGGCCCCGGCCGCGTCCCGCCCCGCGCCCCGCGCGCCGCCCCGGCCCGGCCCGGTCTGCCGGGGTGTTGGCGTCCCGGACATCCGGCAGTCCCTTCCCCCTTCGGCCGGGGGTGCTTTCGGGGGTGTCCCGGTGCCGGTCCGTCCTGCCGCTCCGTCCTTGTTCCGTTTCCGGCTGCCTGTCCCCGCCGTCTTCGTCTCTTCGGTGCGGTGGGCAAACGGCCTGCGGCCTGCGGGCAGTTGCGCGGCGGGTGGTGGGGTGGTCTGGAGGAGTCGGGGCGGGAAGGGTTCTGGCTGGCGGGTGCGGCTCGGCCGGCAGGGGCGTACGCAAACCGGTACGCCACCCCCCCGGGGGGCGTCGGCAGGGCGTGTGCTCGTACGCCGGGACGGCGCTGCGCCCGCGGGGCGGCGCACCACCGGCCCGGCAGGCCCGACGCAGGCCGGTACTCCGGCGGCCCGGCGGGCCGGTACTCCGGCGGGACGGCGGGCCGGTGCTCCGGTGGGTCGGCAGGCCCGACGCAAGCCGGTGCTCCGGCTGCTGGGCGGGTTGGTGTCCGGGTGGCCGGGTGGGCTGGTGTGGGCAGGTGTTTGTCGAAATGCGGGATTCGTAGGGGATCGGTCTCAGGGGAGGGGTTTGCTGGTGAGGGATGGTCTGGGAGCGGGACGGGAGTTGCTGGGCGGGGCGACGGTGTTGATTACCGGGGCCTCGAGCGGGATCGGTGCGGCCGCGGCGCGGTTGTTCGCCGCCGAGGGCGCGGCGGTGGTGCTGATGGCGCGCCGGCAGGAGCGCTTACGCGCGCTTGCGGGGGAGATCACGGCGGGCGGGGGGCGGGCGCTGGCGGTGGCGGGGGATGTCACGGTGGCCAAGGACGCGGCGCGGGCGGTCAAGGAGGCGGTCGATGCCTTTGGCCGGCTGGACGCGGCGTTCAACAACGCGGGCTGGGCGACCGCGGGCACCCGGCTGCACGAGACGGATGACGAGGTGTTCGCCCGCATCGTGGAGGTGAACCTGCGCGGGGCCTGGAACTGCCTGAAGGCGCAGATCACGCAGATGCTCGCGGCCGGCCAGGGGGGTGCGATCGTCAACACCGCCAGTGTCGCGGGGGTGGTGGCCACCGGGGCGGCGGCGCCGTATGTGGCGGCCAAGCACGGGGTGATCGGCCTGACCCGGGCCGCGGCCGAGGAGTACGGCCGCCATGGCATCCGGGTCAACGCGCTGGTGGTGGGCAGTACCCGTACCGAGCTGATGGACGACGTGCTGCACCAGGCGCCTGCCCTGGAGGAGTCCTTCGTGGCCCGCTCCGTGCAAAAGCGCATGGCCCGCCCCGAGGAGGTGGCCCAGGCCGCCGCCTGGCTGTGCAGCACCCGCGCCTCCTTCGTCACCGGGGCCGCGATGGCCGTCGACGGCGGCTGGACCGCCGCCTGACCCCACCCCCCCCGGGGGGCGCCCCGCCGCCTGCCCCTGCCCCCCCCCGGGGGGTGCCCCCTGCCGGTTGCCGCGCGCCGAAGCCCGCCGCGCACCGGCCGCCCTGCCCGACGGGCCGGCCGCGGCGGGCGGCCGGGACGCGGCCCGGGGCGCGGCCCGGGGCGCGGCCCGGGGCGGGGGGGCCGGGCCGGCGCCGGGCCCTGCTGTCCGCGCCGGGCCCGGGCGCTGCCGGCGCGGCGCCGCGCGGGGCGGCGGGCCACCGGCGCGGCGGGCGCCGCGAGTGCGGGCCCGCCTGCCGCGCCCGGGCGCAGCTCGCCGCGCCAACTCCCGTGCCGCCTCCGAAGACACACGCTCCCGCCCCGGCACGGGCCCGGAGCGGGGCGCGGCGGCGGGGCCCCGCCCCGGGGCAGGTCCGGGGCCCCGCCGGGGGGCGGGCCGGCCCGGGGCGGGGGCCGGCCCGGCGGGGGTCAGGCGGTGCGGGGCAGGGGCTGGGCCTGGGGGGCGGCGGGGGCGCACAGGCGGCTGTAGGCGTAGGCGGCGGAGACCAGGGTCATGTGGTGGTGCCAGCCGGGGTAGGAGCGGCCCTCGAAGTCCAGCAGCCCGCACTCCTGCTCCAGATGGGTCATGGTGGCCCGGGTCCGGGCGTGCAGCTGGGCCAGGGACATCAGTTCGTCCAGGCGCGCATCCAGCAGGTTGGAGACCCACACCCGGGCCGGGCGCTGGAGGCTGGGCCGCCACTGGGTGAAGATCCGCAGGGTGTGGGCGGTGCCGGGCAGGCGGATGAGACCGGACAGGATCCGGATGTGGCGCTGGCCGTGCTCGGGCGTGGTGACGGTGACCACGTGCGGATGGCGGGTGCTGTGCTGGTAGAGGAACTGCCGCGCGCCGTGCGGGCTGTGCGCGCCCAGATGCGAGGCGCTGGTGCGCGCGGCGGCCGGGCACACCCCCATGCCCGGCGGCACCGACACCACCATCGCCCTGCCCTGGCGGTGCAGCTGCTCGATCAGCTGGGCCACATCGGTGTGATCACTCATGTCCGCCACCACCGGCGCCGGGGTGTGCCGGGTGCGCCGGGCCAAGGTGGCCGCCAGATCCGCCGCGTGCGCCCACAAAGGCCGGTGGCGGGCCACGGCCGGGATCCGGGCCCGCTCGCGCAGCTGCTCGTCGGCGTTCCACTGCTCGGGCAGCATCAGACGCCAGTCCACCGGCAGCTGCATCTCCCCCAGGGACAAGAACACCCCGATGCCCAGCTGGCAGTTGATGGTGCGCCCGGCCTCGGGCACGAAGCGCCGGTGCACCCCGCAGGAGTGACCCCCGCGCTTGGGCAGCACCGCGGTGGCGATGGTCCACGCCCGCGGCGCGGCCCGCTGCTCCACATACCGGGTCAGCTCCTTGCGGGCCGGATCCCACTCCCAGGGACTGGCGTTGATGAACTGCTGCAGCGACTGCGAGGCCGTGGGCGAATCGGAGATCGCAGCCGCCAGGCGCCGCACCGACTTCTTGCCCGGCGTCGTCAGCAGCCCCTGCAGATAGCCCTGCGCCCAGCGCCGCTGATCGGCCCGCGGCAAATGCCCGAAGAGCGCCGCGGCGAACGCCGACAGCGGATCACTGCCCCCCGCCGCTGACGCCACCCCCACCTGCTGCTGTCCGGCCATGTCGTTCCCCTCCGTGACGTATCCGACCCAAAAAGCGTAGCGAACGTTCGCTTTGTTTTCGAGGGCGGGGAGCGTGCCGGTGCGACTTGGTGAACTCCGGCGCCCCGTACGGGACTTCACGCCCGCGCGGACACCCCCGCACCCCGGCGCCCCGCCCCGTCACACGCCCCGCCCCGTCACACGCCCCGGCCGGTACGCCCCGGCCGGTACGCCCCGGCCGGTACGACCCGGCCGGTACGTCCTGGCCGGTGTGTCCCGGGCGGGGAGCGGGCGGGGGCTGGGCGGGGTGTGGGTGGTGTGGGGCTTTGGGGGGTTCCCGGGAGAGTCCGGGCTTTCGGTGTCCGGTCGGACGAAAGGGCGGAAAACTGTGGAAAGAGGGGGAGTGGGGGAGGGAAAAGGCCTGCGGCTTTCCCACGTTGGCGTTGTGGTGGCCCCCGCGGCGTCGGAAGCTCAAAGTCCGCTACGTCGCCCGCGGTGGAAGGAGGCCCCGGTGGCACGCAGCCCGCTGCACACGCTGCCCGCACCCCTCGCCGCGGCACCCGGGCCGCCGGATGGGGGCCCCGCCGGCCCGCTGCCCGCCCCGGCCCACGGCCGGCCCCGCCCCCCGGCCGGCCCGCCGCCCGCCCCGGCCCGGCCGGCCGGTGCCCTGGCGGGCGCGCCCGCCCATCCGGTGCACCGGCCCGGCGCCCCCGCCGGCCTGGCGCCCGGCCCGCTGAACAGCAGCCGCGCAAGCACCAGTTGGACACCCGCCCGGGCCGCCCGGGCCTGCGCCGGCGCCGCCCCGGCACCTGCCCCGGCGGGCGGCGGCGCGGGCGGCGGGGCGCGGGCCGGGCCACGGTGCGGGGCCGGCCGTGGGCCGGGATCCGACCGCTTCGTACCACCCCCGCCCCCCGCACCGCCGCGCGCTGCGCGGGGCACGTCCCCCAAGGGAGTCGACAGTGAAACAGGAACGCGCCGCACGCACCCGCGAGGCTCTGGTGCAGGCAGCCGCCGTGGCCTTCGACCACGCCGGTTTTCACGGCACGTCCCTTGGCCGGATCAGCAAGGCGGCGGGGATCTCCATGGGCGCGTTGACCTTCCACTTCCCCACCAAGGACGAACTGGCCGACACCGTGCAGCTGCGCGGGCTCACCACCACCCGCGAGGGAGTCCAGCGCCTGCTGGCCGGCCGTGAGGCGGCCCTGGAGACCGTCGTGGACCTCACCTTGGAACTGGCCGGGCTGCTCCAGGAGGAACCCGCCGTACGCGCCGCGGCCCGGCTGAGCCGCGAGCGCGAGGCCTCGCCCCCGGGCGTGCTGTGGCCCGCCTCCTGGCTGCCGGCCGTGGAGGACCTGCTGGAGGCCATGCCGCCGGGCCAGCTGCGCGCGGGCTGCGACCCGCGCACCGTCCTGGCCCTGGTGGCCCACCTGGTGGCCGGGGTGGAGTCCTACATCCGCAGCTGCGGCCAGGAGGGCTGCGACACCTACAAGAGCGCGCCCGAGCAGCTGGCCAGGATCTGGGACCTGGCCCTGTACGGCATCCGCCGCGGGCGCGGCCTGTAGGCGGCTGCGGCTTGCGCAAGTCGGCGTTGCCGCACCGGGTGCGGGCGGCTGAGGCTGAAAGGGACCCCTGCTGCCGGTGACTGTGCAAGGAGCTGCCCCGTGGCGGACACCGACGCCTTGGCCCCCGCCCCCGCCGAGCCCCCCGCAACCACCCCCACCACCCCCGCCGCCTCCGCTGCCCCCACCACCCCGCGTCCTCCCGCCGCCCGCGCCGCAGGCCCCGCCACGGCCACCGCCGAGGCCCCGGACACAGCCGCGGATACGGACACAGCCCCGGCCCCGGCCCCGGATCCGGCCCCGGACACAGCCACAGCCCCGGGCACAGCCCCGGGCACAGTCACGGGCCCGGGTGCGGGGGCGCGGCGCGGCTGGCTGCTGCTGGTGGTGCTGGGCGGCACCTTCATGGCGGTCATGGACGGGTTCATCGTCAACGTGGCGGTGCCCGCCGTGCGGGCGGGGGTGGGCGCCAGTTTCGCCCAGGCCGAACTGACGGTCTCCGGTTACCTGCTGGCCTACGGCCTGTTCCTGGTCGCCGGCGGCCGCCTGGGCGATGCCTACGGCTGCCGGCGGCTGTTCTTGGCGGGCCTGGCCCTGTTCACCGCGGCCTCGCTGGCCTGCGGCCTGGCCGCCTCGGCGCCGGCGCTGATCGCCTTTCGCCTCGTGCAGGCCCTGGGCGCGGCCCTGTTCTACCCCCAGGTGCTGTCGGTGCTGCAGACCGCTTTCAGCGCACGGCGGCAGGCCCGCGCGTTCGCCGCTTTCGGCGCCACCATCGGCGGCGCCTCGGTGGCCGGCCAGCTGCTGGGCGGGCTGCTGGTGCGCGCGGACCTGTTCGGCCTGTCCTGGCGCCCCGTCTTCCTGCTCAACGTGCCCCTGGGCCTGCTGCTGTTGCTCGGCGCCGCCCTGACCCTGCCCCCCGCCCGCGGAGCCCGCGGCGCCCGCGAGCAGCGCGGGGTGCGGGGTGCGGGGCTGGATGCGGGCGGCACGCTGCTGCTGAGCGCGGCCCTGGCCCTGCTGCTGGTGCCACTCACGCTCGGGCACGGCGCCGGCTGGCCGCTGTGGAGCACGCTGATGCTGGCGGCCTCGCTGCCCGCCGGTGTCCTCTTCGTGCGCCACGAGCGGGCCGTGGCCGGGCGGGGCGGGGCGGCGGTGGTGGACCCCGGCCTGTTCACCCGCGGCTGCTTCGGCGCGGGCACGGCCATCGCGGTGGCGTTCTTCGCCGCCAACGC
Source organism: Streptomyces sp. NPDC045778 (assembly GCF_056431945.1). Classification (NCBI taxonomy): domain Bacteria; kingdom Bacillati; phylum Actinomycetota; class Actinomycetes; order Kitasatosporales; family Streptomycetaceae; genus Streptomyces; species Streptomyces sp. NPDC045778. The sequence continues at coordinate 2,621 of NZ_JBWKJZ010000040.1, read as the reverse complement.
GGGCCTGTTCTTCCTGCTCACCCTGCACTTGCAGACCGTCCTTGGCTACGGCGCGCTGCGCGCGGGGCTGTGCTTCACCCCGCTGGCGGTGATGTTCGTGCTGGCCTCGCTGCTGGCCCCGCGCCTGCAGGAACGTATCGGCGCCCGGCTGCTGGTGGCCGGCTACGCCCTGAACGCCGCGGGCACGCTGGTGCTGCTGGCCGCCGTGGTGCTGGCCCGGCCCGGCACGGGCGTGCTGCTGGGCTGCCTGGCCGTGATCGGCTTCGGGCAGGGCCTGGGGGTGAGCCCGCTGTTCTCCGCCGCGCTGGGCCAGGTGCCCGCCCGGCTGGCCGGCGCGGCCTCCGGGGTGCTGGAGACCGCCGCCCAGATCGGCATGGCCCTGGGCGTGAGTCTGGCGGGCCTGGCCTTCAGCGCCCACCCCGGCGGCCGGGGCTGGGGCGCGTTCGGCGCGGGCCTGTGCGTCACCGCGCTGCTGGCCCTTACCGCCCTGGCCCTGGTGCCCCGCCTGCTGCGCCACCACCGCGGCCCCGCCGCCCCCGCCGGTGCCGAGGGGCGCGGCCCCGCGCCCGCTGCCGGCCCATGACGGCGCGCGCCGGTGAGAGGGGCGGGGGCGGGCGGCTGCCGTCGCTGACGGGGATGCGGTTCGCCGCGGCGCTGCTGGTGTTCTGCTTCCACGCCTCCTACGAGAACGTCTTCGCCGACCGGCAGGTCAACGACGCCTTCGCCCGGGTGGTCAGCCAGGCGGGGTGGACGGGGGTGTCGTTCTTCTTCGTGCTGAGCGGCTTCGTGCTCACCTTCTCCGCCGGTGCCCGCGCCCATGACACGTGGCGGGCCTTCTGGCGCCGCCGGCTGTGGAAGATCTACCCCAGTCATCTGCTGACCCTGGCCGTGGCCGTGGCGTTGCTGTGGGCGGCCGGCCTGCCCCGGCCCGGGCTGCTGCGCAACCTGCTGCTGGTGCAGACCTGGCAGCCGCGGGTGGAGGTCATCCTCAGCGCGAACCCGGTCAGCTGGTCGCTGAGCGCGGAGGCCCTGTTCTATCTGGCCTTTCCCGCGCTGTGGGCGCAGGTGCGCCGTATGAGCCCCCAGCGGCTGTGGTGGTGGGCGGCCGCGCTGGTGGCCCTCATCGCGCTGATGCCGGTCCTTGCCGCGGTGCTGTGGCCGGCGGGTGCGGACATGGCCTGGCTGGCCCTGAGCCAGGAGCACTACTGGTTTTTGCTGGCCTTTCCCCCGGTGCGCGCGGCGGAGTTCGTCCTGGGCATGGTGGTGGCCCGCCTGGTGGCCTCGGGCCGGCTGCCGCGCGGCGGCCTCTGGCCCGCCGCGGGCGCGGTGGCCTGCTCCTACGCCGCGGCCCTGGTGCTGCCGGTGGGCTACGGGATCGCCGCGCTGAGCGCGGCCCCGCTGGCCTGGCTGGTCGCCGCGGGCGCCGGCGCCGATCTGCGCGGGCGCCGGTCGCTGTTCGCCACCGGCCCGATGGTGCGCCTGGGCCGGCTGTCCTTCGCCTTCTACCTGCTGCACCGCCTGGTCCAGTTCCACGGCCACCGCGCGCTGGGCCCAGACCGCGCCTGGAGCACCCCGGCGGCGGCCGGGATGCTGCTGCTGAGCGCCGCGCTGACCCTGCTGCTGGCCTGGGTGATGCACACCGCCGTCGAACAGCCCCTGCTGCGCCGCTACGCCACCCCCCGCCGCCCCCGCCGTACCGGTCGTCCCCGCGGTCCCGGCGGTGCCGGTGGTGCCGGTGGTGCCGGTGGTGGGCGGGTGTCGTCCGCGTTGTCCGCTTCCGCGTCGAAAGAGGCCCGATGACCGTCACGATCGATGTCTGGTTCGACTTCATCTGCCCCTACAGCCTGATCACCCGGCATGTGCTGGACCGGGCTCTTCAGGGCCGGGACGCCGCCGTGGTGCTGCATCCCTTCGAGGTCAACCCCAACTGCGTGGAGGAGGCGGGGGAGTACCCGCGCGGGGTGTGGGAGAACTCGGTGCGCCCGCTGGGCGCCGAGCGCGGCGTGCATCTGGCCGGGCCGCCGGGCACCCCGCTGCGCCGGGCGCGGATGGCGCTGCTGGGCTACCGCTACGCCTGCGAGCACGGTGCCGGGGCCCGCTACACCGACCTGGTCTTCAGTGCCTACTTCCACCAGTGGCAGGACATCTCCGATCCCACGGTGCTGGCCGCGCTGGCGGTGCAGGCGGGCCTGGACCGGGCGGGTTTCCGCGCGGCCATCATGTCGGCGCGCTATGCCCGCGCCCATCAGCAGGGCCTGGCCCATGCGCGTGCCCAGGCGCAGGTGACGATGGTGCCGGTGATCGTGGCCGGGCGGCACCGTATCGACAAGGTGCCCACGGTGGGGGAGGTGAGAGCGGTGCTGGACGAGGCGACGGCCGCCGCCGCACAGCCTGGTGCGGGGGTGTGGGACATGACCGTCCAGGCCCCGCCCGGGGCGCCGCCGGCCACGCCGGTGCCCAAGCCCGCCCCCGGCGCCATGCGGGCCCGCCTGCCCGGCACCTGACCCCCGCCCGGCCCCCGCCCGGCCCCCGGCCCCCGGGGCGGGGGGGGGGGGGGGGGGAGGGGGGGGGGGGGGGGGGGGGGGGGGGGGGGGGGGGGGGGGGGTGTCTCCTTGCGGGGA
>NZ_JBWKJZ010000039.1:0-75430 GCF_056431945.1 Streptomyces sp. NPDC045778 | reverse complement strand
CTTTCCACTCCCCCCCCACCCCACCCCCCCCCCCCCCCCCTCCCCCCCCCCCCCCCCCCCCCCCCCCCCCCCCCCCCCCCCCCCCCCCCCCCCTCGACACCCCCCGCACAGCTGCGGGGGTGGGGGTTCAGGCGGCGGCGGAGCCGCGCACGGCCTCGCTCCATTCGTCCAGCAGGGCGTCGGCGGCCGCGGGGTCGGGGCCCTCGGCCCACAGGCGGGTCAGGGGGGCGGCCGCGTCGGGCAGGACCAGGGCCCAGCGGCCGTCGTCCTCCAGGACGCGCACGCCGTCGGTGGTGTCGATCCGGCGGCCGCTGGCGGCCTCCACCACGGTGCGCATGACCTGGCCCTTGATGCGCCAGGCGGTGGGCAGCTCACGCCGGCGCACGTGCACGGTGGGCAGCGGGGCGATGAGTTCGCTCAGGGCGGTGTGGTCCCGGGCGAGCAGGGCGGCGAGTTTGACGAAGGCCGCGATGCCGTCGGCGTAGATGCTGAACTGGGGCAGGACGAAGGCGCCTTCGCCGTCGGCGGCCAGGATGAAGCCGCCGCCGGCGGCGGCCCGGTTGAGGTCGCCGGGGGCGGTGGCCACCCAGCGCACCTGGCCGCCGTGGGCGTGGGCGGTGTGCTCGGCGGTGCGTGAGACGGTGACGGGCACCGCGGTGCGCCCGCCGCCGGCCTCGGTGGTCAGCAGGCGGATGAGCAGCAGCAGGACGCGGTCGTCGGCGATGATGTGGCCCTGTTCGTCGACCAGGGACAGCCGTTCGCCGCCGGCGTCGAAGCGCACCCCGAAGTCGGCGCCGGAGGTGGCCACGAAGTGGCCCAGGGTGTGCAGGGCGGCGCGGCGTTCGGCGGGGGTCTCGGTGCAGGAGGCGGGCACCAGGGCGTTGTTGACGGTCAAAGCCTCGATGCTCAGCCGGCCCAGGACCGCGGGCAGGCTCAGCGCGGTGCTGCCGCAGGCGGCGTCCACCACCACCTTCAGGCGCCGGTGGCCCTCGGCGGGGCCCAGGTGTTCGGTGAGCGCCTGGGCGTAGTCCTCGATGCTGGTGGGGGCGGTGTCCAGGCGGCCCATCTCGCCCGAGAGCACGCGCCGGTACTCGCGCCGGCCAAAGACGCGCTCCAGGCCGCGCTGGGCGGTGGGGGACAGGTCGATGCCGTGCGCGTCCACAAAGACGATGTCGACGCTCTCCTGGCTGCCGGGGGTGGTGGTGATCACGATGCCGCCGTGGCTGTTCTGGGCGGTGTGCCGGCGGGCCAGCGGCAGCGGCACGTGTCCCAGGTCGTGCACCTGCAGGCCGGCCGCGCGCAGCGCGCAGATCATGGCGGGCAGCAGGACGGCCGCGGCCACCGAGTGGTCGCGGGCCACGCTGACGCGGCCCTCGCGCGGCAGGGTGGTGGCGAACGCGCTGGCCAGGCGCACGGCCAGGTCGGGGGTGATCTGGCTGTTGAGTGTCCCGCGCACCCCGCGCGGCCCGAACAGTGACTTGGTGGCCCGCGATTCCCAGATCAGGCTGTCGTTGACGGTGGTGCCCGCCTCGATGGTCTTGCCCGGGTAGATCAGCACGTCGGCGGCGACGGTGGCCTCCTCCTCCACCACGCAGCCCGCGCCCAGCACGCTGCCCTCCTCGATGCGCACCTCGCGGCGCAGGCTGCTGTTGCGGCCGATCACGCAGCCGCGCAGGCCGGCGCCGGGGCCGATATAGGCGTGCGGGTGCACCACCACCTTGTGCAGGCTGGCGCCCTGGTCGATGACCGCGTGCGCGCCCACCACCGTGTGCTCGCCGATCGAGGCGCCCGCCCCGATCTGGGCGTGCGGCCCCACATACACCGGCCCCTTCAGCACGGCGCTGGGATGCACGCGGGCGCTGGCGTCCACCCGCACGGACGGTGAGAGTTCCACCCCGGCCCGCTCCACACCCACCCGCCCGCCAAGGACGTCGGCCTGGGCGCGCAGATAGCCGGCGTGGGTGCCCACGTCCTGCCAGTAGCCCTCGGCGACATAGCCGTAGACGCCCCGGTGCTCCTCCAGCAGGCGGGGGAAGACGTCGCTGGACCAGTCCACGGACTCGCCCTCGGCGACGTAATTGAGGACCTCGGGTTCCATGACGTAGATGCCGGTGTTGACGGTGTCGGAGAACACCTGGCCCCAGGTGGGCTTCTCCAAGAAGCGCTCCACGCGGCCCTGGTCGTCGACCACGGTGATGCCGAACTCCACCGGCTCGGGCACCCGCGTCAGGCACACCGTGACCAGCGCGCCCTTGGCCCGGTGGAAGGCGATCAGATCGGACAGGTCGATGTCGGTCAGCGCGTCACCGGAGATCACCACGAACGGCTCGTCGCCCAGCTGGGCGGCGGCGTTCTTCACGCTGCCCGCGGTGCCCAGCGCGTGCGGTTCGCTGGCGTAGCTCAGGCGCATGCCCAGCGCGCTGCCGTCCCCGAACTGCTCGCGGACCAAGGAGGCCAGGAACTGCACCGTGACGACGGTCTCCTCCAGGCGGTGGCGCTTGAGCAGGCGCAGCACGTACTCCATGATCGGCCGGTCGGCGACCGGCAGCAGCGGCTTGGGCAGGTCCGAGGTCATCGGCCTCAGCCGTGAGCCCTCGCCGCCGGCCATCACAACAGCCTTCATGTCGAAGAATCTCCCTTGGGGTAGCGCGGGTGCCGCGGGGGCGTACGGAAAAAAATTCAGGGGCGAAAAAGTTCCACCGGTGCAGAAAAGAAAGAGGGCCACAAGTGCCGGGAATACGCGGGGCGTCACGGGCAGGGGACACCGGCGGGAGCCGGCGGTGCGGGCGGGCGGGGGTTCAGGCGGCGGCGGGCTCGTCGGGCAGGCTCAAAGATCCCTCGATCAGCGTGATGGCCTGGGCGAAGCCGCTGGCCTGCAAGATCCGCCGGACGCTGTCGCAGGCGCCGTCCACGACGATCTGCGCGCCGGCGGGCAGCTGCTGCTGGGTGCAGCACAGGCAGCGCACCCCGGCCGCCGACAGGGAGGTCAGCCCGTGCATGCGCAGCACCAGCCGGTTCACCGGACGTGACAGCGCCTGCTCGATCAGGGTGCGCACGGCCGGCACCCGTTTGTCGGTCAAATCCCCGCTGAGGTAGATCGTGGCGGTGTCACCGGTGAATCCGAAGTAGGCCTCAAAACTCATCACGTCATCCCTTTGCATCGGTATGTCTGCGGAAGCGGTACGGGCGCGGCCACCGGCACAGCGGCGGAAGGCGGAACAGCACAGCGGCAAAGCGTGAAACAGCACAGGGCGCGCGGGGTCAGGGGTGGCCGGTGGCGGGGCGCAGGCGGACCTGGACGGTCCGGCGCTGCTCGCCGGCCGGCAGGCGTACGGTCATCTCGGCGGCGTCGAAGTCGTCGAAGGGGGCGCCGTCGAGCAGGACGTGCTCGATCTCGACGCGGCCCGGCGGCAGCAGGTCGGGGGCCACCCGCAGCAGCCGGTGGGGGAAGTCGGCGCCGGCGTGCGGTTTGAACCACAAATCCAGCGGCTCGCGGCGGACCAGCAGGCGGGTGTAGACCTCGGCGAGGTAGCACAGTTCGGCCTTGTGGTACATCGCCATCGCGTGGCTGCCCTTGAGGCGTTCGTTGCCCAGCAGATAGGGGATGCCGCTGGCCAGGACGGTGAAGTGGACGCCGCCCTCGTCGTGGTCGAGGAAGAAGGCGTTGTAGAAGGCCGCGGCCTCATCGGCGTGGCGCAGGTGGCCGTCCTGGCCGGTGGCCCCGGCCAGGGCGAGGTAGGCCAGGATGGCCTGTTCCTGCTGCCACCAGGTCTTGCGGTCGTGCCAGGCGAAGGCGTGCCGGCCCTCCTGGGCCTCGCGCTCCAGGACGTCGTACCAGCCGCCGCGCTGTGGGTCGCGGCCCACGGCCGGAAGGTCGGCGGCCAGCTGTTCGGCGAGCTGGCGGTATTCGCGTTTGGGCAGCACGGCGTGCATCCGCATCAGGTTCCACACGATCTTCAGGTTGTGGCCGACGACCGCGCGGTTCTGCTGCCAGCCCCAGTCGTGGTCGGGACTCCAGTCGGCGTGGAAGCGCTCGTTGACGAAGACGCTTCTGTCGCGGGAGCGGTCGGGCAGATGGGTGACGATCATGTCGAAGGTGTGCTCCAGCATGCGCCGGTAGCGTTCCTCGCCGGTGGCCAGGTACAGGTTGATCAGGTAGGCGGGGGCGTGGTCGCCCACCGAGTTCCAGTTCTTGCGCGAGCGGTTGGGGCCCAGGCTGTCGTGGTGGGGGCTGAGGGTGACCGGGTCGATGTGGGAGAAGTAGCCGCCCAGGCGCGGGTCATGAAAGGCGCTCTCGAAGAGCTTGACGGTGGCCCGCAGGTCCTGGCCGATGACCGGGTCGCCGGTGATGCGGTAGGTCTGGGCCAGGCCGACCAGGGCGTAGATCTGCTCATAGGCGGGGATGGCGCGGTAGTCGTCGCCGAACTCCGAGGCGAACAGCTTGCGTTCCACCGGCCCCGCCACGTCCACGCCGTGGTACCAGTAGACGGTGCCTTCCTCGGCGTCGAAGAAGCGCAGGTGCTCGTGCAGGTAGCGCGCGCCGCGCTCGGCGACGTCGAGGAAGTCCTCCTCGCCGGTGAGCAGGTAGGCGCTGGCCATGCCGTAGACCAGGCGGGAGAGGGTGTCGGTCTCCTGGATGTGCTGGGTGGTCTTGTGGCCGCTGCCGTGGATCTCGGTGCGGTACTCGGCGAAGTCGGCGGGTCCGGTGCCGAACTGCGAGCGGCGGTAGAAGCAGGCCAGTTCCCTGAGCTGGCGCGTCCACCAGCCCTGCTGCTGCCAGGGCGGCACCGCGCCGGCCCCGGCGGCGATCACCACCCGGTCGGCCTGGAAGAACAGGCCGCCGGGGGTGGGGTAGATGGGACCGTAGACGAACACGTACGTGCCCGGGGTGAGCAGGGCATCGAGCTGTCCGGTCACGTCCTGGTAGGGCTCGCCGAGGTTGCGCAGGCGCTGGGCGGTGGTCGCGCCGCTGAGGTGGATCATCACTTCGCGGCCGTCGGGGGTGGTCAGGGTGAAGCGGCTGCCGAGCCGGCCGCTGACGTGGCCGGTGGTCAGGTCGGAGAAGGAGAACGGCAGCTGGGCGGGCGCGCTCATGCCACCGCCCGGGCGGGGATGTCCAGGCGCTCGATGACGGTGCGGGCCAGCAGATGGCAGTGCTCGACCGTGCGCGAGGTGATCAGGTCACGGTCGACCACCAGGTCCTGGTTGAGGTAGACCGCGCCCATGTTGCGCACATCGCCGGCCACGTTGTTGTGGCAGGTCACCGGCCGGTCCCTGAGCAGCTCGGGGGCGGCGGAGAGCAGTTGCAGGCCGTGGCAGGAGAACGCCTTGAGCACGCTGGGCACCCTAAAGGCGCGGCGCAGCAGTTCCAGGGCGGGGGAGATCTGGTCCACGTCCTCGCTGTAGCGCAGCCGCTCGGCGACCAGGCCGGAGGGCACGATCAGCGCCGAGTACTGCAGCAGTTCGTGGAAGTCGACCGCCTCCAGGTCGCCCTCGACGGTCAGCGGGGCCTGGTGGCCCTGGCCGGTGAAGGTGATCGACGACAGCCCCCACAGGCGGGTCAGCAAAATCACCTCGGCCCCGTCCTCGGCGAAGCGGCGCTGGTAGTAGGCGATTTCCTCCTCGACGTAGCCGCTTTCCAGCAGGATGCCAAGGCGTTTGCCGGCGAGGCGGCCGGTGGGCAGGGGTTTGACGATGGCCATGTGGAGGGTCCCAAAGTCGGTGGTGGCGTGGGAGAAGCGGGGGGGGAATGCGGGCCCGGCCCGGCCCGGCCCGCGCGGGCGCGGGGTGCGGGCGCGGGGGCTCACAGCGGGGGCGAGCCGGGCATCGGGGCCAGGGCGGTGACGGTGTAGGTGCGGATGCGCCAGCGGCCCTCGGTGTGCGCGAGGGTCCATTGCTGGTAGGCGTCGAAGCCCAGCCAGGTGCTGCGCGCGGCGGGCGGCTGCCAGGTCCTGGTCTGCCAGTTGACGACGATGTCCGCCTGTGCGCAGGGGCCCGCCGCACGGCGGATGTCCAGCGAGGTGAGGGTGTGGCGCTCGTCGAAGAAGCGGTGGGTGACGGCCTCGTACCACTGGGCCAGGCCGTCGTGGCCGTGCACCGCACCCTCGGGCAGGTGCATGACCACATCGTCGGTGACCAGCGGGGTGAGCGTGTGCAGCGGGTCGTGCCGGTCCAGCGCCCGGTACCAGGCGGTGACCAGGTCGCCGATCGCGGCGTCCGCGGCGGTGGGCCGCGCGGGCGGGCTCTGCACGTCGGACATGGGTGAACTCCCTTGGCTCCACGAGGACTTGCCCGCCCCCGCCCCTGGGGCGGGGGCGGGGTCAGGCGGTGTTGAGGTCCACCAGGTAGGGGCCCTGGTGGTCCAGCAGGGCGCGCACGGCGCCGGGGACCTGCGCGGGCTTGTCCACCCGCTGCCCCGGCACGCCCAGGGCCGCGGCCAGGGCGGTGAAGTCGATGTCGGGCCCTGACAGGTCAAAGGCCGCCGGGTGGGCGCGCGGGGCGATGCCCAGCTCGGCCCAGTAGCGCTCGATGTTGTCATCCAGCAGCTGGTAGCGGCGGTTGTTGCAGATCACGAAGGCGGCGCCGATGCGGTAGCGGGCCGCGCTCCACAGTGCCTGGACGGTGTACATGCTGGCGCCGTCGCCGGTGAAGGCCACCACCGGCAGGTCGGGGCGGGCCAGTTTGACGCCCAGGGCGCCGGGGATGCCCACCCCCAGCGAGCCGCCGCGGGTCTGGAAGTAGCGGCCCGCCCGCCGCGGCGGCAGATGCCGCAGCAGCGGGCCGCAGGCCGTCAGCGCCTCGTCGAAGACCACCAGGTCGCCCGGGGCCCGGGCGGCCAGCTCCCGGGCGAAGCAGTCCATCAGCCAACCCTCCCCGCCCGCCCCCGTGCCCCCGCCCGGCGGGCGGGCCGCCGGAACACCGCCCGCCGCCCCGTGGCCCCGCTCCCGCTCCCGGTCCTGGCCGGGGGCGGGGTGCGGGCGGTGGGCCAGGTGGACGGCCAGGCCCTCAAGGGCCAGGGCCGGATCCGCGGCCAGCCCGAGATCGACGGGAAAGTTCTTGGCGATCTCATAGGCGTCGGCGTCGATGTGCACGATCGCCGCGCCCGGGTCGAACGGGCTGTCCAGGCAGGGAAAGACCTCGGGGAACACATAGGTGCCCACGATCAGCACCGCGTCCGCGCCCGCCACCACCCGCGCACTGTCGGCGCCGAACATGTGCCCCAGCGTGCCGGCGTACAGCGGGTGGGTGGCATCGAAGTTGACCTCGGAGGAGTTCACCCCCCACACCGGCGCGCGCAGCGCCTGGGCCACCTCGGTCAGGGCCTGCTGGGCGCCGCTGGCCGCGACGCCGTCACCCATCAGGATCAGCGGCCGGCGGCCGGCCGCGAGCAGGTCCGCGGCCCGTGCCAGGGCGGCCGGCTCGGGAACGGCACGGGTGTGGGGGAGCGGGGCGGGCACCACCGGCTCGCTGGTGTGCTGCTCCAGCACGTCGGCGGGCAGCACCACCAGGACCGGGCCGCGCGGCGGCGTCATGGCGATCTTCACCGCGCGGCGCAGCTCCCGCAGCACCGAGGAGGCCTCCAGCACGCGGGTGGCGTACTTGGTGACCGGCCCGGCCATGGCCACCAGGTCGGCGGCCATCTGCGCGTCCAGGGCCGCATAGCGCACCCCCGCCTCCCCGGCCAGCGCCACCAGCGGGGAGTTGCCGCGCCGGGCCTGGTAGAGCATGCCGATCGCGTTGCCCAGGCCCACCGCGCTGTGCAGCTGGATGACGCCGGGGCGCTGGGCCGCGCGCGCGTAGCCGTCGGCCATGGCCACCGCCACGCTCTCGTGCAGGGCCAGCACATAGCCGACCGCGCTGTCCTCGGCGAGGTCCAGCAGGCCCTGCTCGACCGTGCCGGGGTTGCCGAACAGGTAGCGCACGCCGTCGGCGGCCAGCTGCTCGAACACCGCGGCCTTGGCGGGCCTGGCGGCCTTGGCGGGCATGGGCATCTCCTCCTTCACCGCAGGGCACCCGAGGGCACCGGCCACGGCATCACGGGCACACCGAACACGGCACCAGGGGCGACACCGGCGGCGGCGCCGGGCGCGGGGCCGGGGCGGCAGGTCACCAGCCGTAGCGGCGCAGGCCGTTGTCGAGCACCTCGATGAGCATCTCCCCGGCCGTCACCGAGTCCGGTGTGGAGCGCGCGGTGATGAACGGGAAGTCCACGACGACCGAGACCTCCTTGCCCACGTTGCCGTGGAAGGCCCCCTCGGGGCCGGTGGCATCGCGCAGGATGTACTCCAGCGGGTAGGGCGGCGGGCCCATGTTGAAGTCGACCCCCACGAAGCCGGTGCCGTCCTTGTAGTCGTACTCCTTGGGGTGACCGGTGACGTGCTTGCCGCGCAGCAGGCTGGCGCGGGAGTCCCAGTCCCGGGCGAAGGCGAGCGCGGCCACCCCGTAGCACTCGGCCAGGATCGGCTTGTCGGCGCCGGCGAAGGCCAGGATCAGCTCGTGCAGCCGCTCGTTGTTGGCCAGGTCCACGATCGGGCCGCTGCCGCCGACGATGACCAGCGCGTCGAAGCCGCCCAGCAGCTCCTGCACGGCCGCCGCCAGGTTGCTGTGGTAACTCTCCAGCTCCCGCAGGTGGTTCAGGGCGCTGTAGTACGGCCGCTCGGGGATCATCTCCGCCAGGCTCAGGGGATTGTCCAGACGGCTGGAGTCATCCAGCGCTCTCGCACGCCGGGCCATGTCCCGCGAGGTGACCGCGCGGCCCAGCGGCGGGTCGATGTACTCGGAATCGAGACTGGGCGGCAGGGCCTGCGCCCGTTTGCCGTGCGGCGTCATGAACGTGGTGCGATACCCGCGTGCGTCGAATGCCTCGATTGGGCCCACGAGTTCCTCGCCCCAGTAGCCGTATTCGGAAAGCACGACCAGGATGCGTTTGGACACGAGGTCTCCCTGTCGTCGGATGAGATCCGTCCCCGGAAGAAGAAACAGCCCGGCCGATGGCCGAAATCAGGGACATTCGGAGTCAACCCCGCGCTCGCGCAAGGGAGCAATAAACAGCGGGGCCCGACCGGAGACTCGTCCAACTTGCCCCAGTCGACGCGCAGTTCGCAAATCCGTACGAGGGCGCGGCGTATTCACTGGTCACCTGAGAAAGAGGGCAGCGCCCCCATCCCTCCACCCGCCCGCCCCGCACCACACCGGGCCCCGGCACCACGGCCGGCGGCGCCGCACCCCGCCACCACCGCGCCGGACCGCCCGCACTCCGGCACCACCCCGCCACCGCGCCGGACCGCCCGCACTCCGGCACCACCCCGCCACCGCGCCGGACCCGCCCGCATTTCGTCCGCCGCGCCGCCCTCGCTCGCCGCCCGCCGCGCCCTGCCCCGCCACCACCGCCCCGGACCGCCCGCACTCCGGGACCACCCCGCCACCGCGCCGGACCCGTCCGCCCCCCCCGCCTTCGCTCGCCGCCCGCCGCGCCCCGCCCCGCCCCGCCCCCACCGCGCCGGACCCGCCCTCCGCCCGCCACCGCGCCGCCCTCCGCCCGCCTCGCCCCGCCCCCGCTGCGCCCGGCCTTCCCGCCCGGCCCCCCTTGGCCCCGCAGCGCCCCGTCCCGCGCGGCTCCGTCCCGCGCGGTCCCGTCCCGTGCGGCCCCGTGCCGTGACCGCCCAGGAGTGTGCCCCCATGGCCACCGCCGCCACCGCCGGCTCCGCCGCCACCGCCGGCTCCGCTGTCGTCCGCCCGCACCGTCTGCCCTCGCTGACCGGCATGCGCTTTGCCGCCGCCGCCTCGGTGTTCGCCTTCCACGCCTCCTTCGCGGGCTTCTTCGCCGAGGCGGGCACCCAGCGCCAGCTGGCCGCGGTGCTGTCCAAGGCCGGCTGGGTGGGCGTGTCGTTCTTCTTCGTGCTCAGCGGCTTCGTCCTGGCCTGGTCGGCGCGGCCCGGCGACAGCGCCCGCCGCTTCTGGCGGCGCCGGCTCGCCAAGATCTACCCCGCCCACCTGGTGACCGCGCTTGCCGCCTTCGTGCTGCTGGCCGCCACCGGCACCGCCGCGGCGCCCGGCGCGGTGGCGGCCAACGTGCTGCTGGTGCAGTCCTTCTTCCCGCAGCCGCACCTGTACGTCAGCGGCAACCCGGTCAGCTGGTCCCTCTCCTGCGAGCTGCTGTTCTACCTCGCCTTCCCGCTGCTGTGGCGGGCTGTGCGCGCCCTGCCCGCGCGCGGGCTCTGGCCGCTGGCCGCGGGCCTGGCCGCGTTCGTGACCGCCCTGCCCGCCGCTGTCGCGTTGCTGCCCGCCACCCCGGCCCTGGCCCTGCCCGACGGCACCACCGGCCAGTGGCAGTACTGGCTGCTGTACGTCTTCCCGCCGGTGCGCGCAGCCGAGTTCGTCCTGGGCATGGCCTTGGCCCGGATCGTGCGCGAGGGCCGCTGGCGGGGCCCGCGCCCGGCGGGTGCGGCAGCGGCGCTTGGCGCCGGCTATGTGCTGGCCACCCAGCTGCCCTACCTGGCCGGCCTGGTGGCCGCCACGATCGTGCCGATCGCCCTGCTGATCGGCGCCCTGGCCCACGCCGACACCACCGGGCGCCGCACCGCGCTGAGCGCGCCCGCGGCGCTCTACCTCGGCGAGGTCTCCTTCGCCCTGTACCTGGTGCACCGCCTGGTCCTCATCCACGGCCACCAGGCGCTGGGCGGGCGCGCGTTTACCACCCCGGCGGCCCTGCTCGTCCTGGCCGCGGCGTTCACGGTGAGCTTGCTGCTTGCCGCACTGCTCCACCACGCGGTGGAGAAACCGGCGATGCGCCATTTCGCGGCTCCCGCGCAAGCCCGGAAGCAACACCGGAAGCAAGCCCGGAAGCAAGCCCGGAGGCAAGGCCGGAAGCGAGCCCGGCGCATTCCCGCAGGCGACCGGCGACTTGGGCAACTTGCCGGGATGAAACACCCTTCCTTGCCCGCGCCGGGCGGCCTCAGAATCCTGAAACCCTTGCCAGGTCAACGACCCGGGCCCCCGGGGGCGGACCAGGAGCGGCCTCCCGGCCGCTGACCACCCCCCGGGGCCAGCCCCGCCGCCCCTGCCGCGCACACCCCGCCGCCCCACCGGCCCCGCACCCGCCGCCCCACCGGCACCGCCCCCCGCGCGCGTCCGTCACCGTGCCGCACCAGGCCGCAGACGGGCGCGCGCGGCCCCCTCGCCCCGCGACGCCCTCAGCCCGGAGCACTCCGGGACCCCGCCGTCACCTGGAGGAACCCTTGAGCACCGACCAGGCCGAAGCCACCGCAGCCCGGCGCGCGCCCGTGCCCCCCACCCCCTCCACCAAAGCGGTGACCGACACCCCCGACTGGTACAAGCGGGCCGTCTTCTACGAGGTCCTGGTCCGCTCCTTCAAGGACAGCGACGGCGACGGCGTCGGCGACCTGAAGGGCCTGACCTCCCAGCTGGACTACCTGCAATGGCTGGGCGTGGACTGCCTGTGGCTGCCGCCCTTCTTCAAGTCCCCGCTGCGCGACGGCGGCTACGACGTCTCCGACTACCGCACGGTGCAGCCCGAGTTCGGCACCCTGGAGGACTTCCGTGCCCTGCTGCAGGCCGCCCACGCGCGCGGCCTGCGCATCATCACCGACTTCGTGATGAACCACACCAGCGACCAGCACCCCTGGTTCAAGGCCTCGCGCGCCGACCCGACGGGCCCCTACGGCGACTACTACGTGTGGGCCGACGACGACGAGAAGTACCCCGACGCCCGCATCATCTTCGTCGACACCGAAACCTCCAACTGGACCTTCGACCCGGTGCGCAAGCAGTACTACTGGCACCGCTTCTTCTCCCACCAGCCCGATTTGAACTTCGACAACCCGGCCGTGCAGGAGGAGATCATCTCCGCGCTCAGGTTCTGGCTCGACCTGGGCATCGACGGCTTCCGCCTGGACGCGGTGCCCTACCTGTACGCGGCCGAGGGCACCAACTGCGAGAACCTGCCCGAAACCCACGCCTTCCTCAAGCGGGTGCGCCAGGTCATCGACACCCACTACCCCGGCCGCATCCTTTTGGCCGAGGCCAACCAGTGGCCCGAGGACGTCGTGGACTACTTCGGCGACTACGAACGCGGCGGCGACGAATGCCACATGGCCTTCCACTTCCCGCTCATGCCGCGCCTGTTCATGGCCGTGCGCAAGGAATCGAAGTTCCCCGTCTCGGAGATCCTCGCCAAGACCCCCAAGCTGCCCGCCGCCTGCCAGTGGGGGCTGTTCCTGCGCAACCACGACGAACTGACCCTGGAGACGGTCACCGACGAAGAACGCGACTACATGTACGCGGAGTACGCCAGGGACCCGCGGATGCGCGCCAACATCGGCATCCGCCGCCGCCTGGCCCCGCTCCTTGAGAACGACCGCGACCAGATCGAGCTGTTCACCGCCCTGCTGCTGTCCCTGCCCGGCTCGCCGATCCTGTACTACGGCGACGAGATCGGCATGGGCGACAACATCTGGCTCGGCGACCGCGACGCGGTGCGCACCCCCATGCAGTGGACCCCGGACCGCAACGCCGGCTTCTCCGAGGGCGACCCGGCCAGCCTGACCCTGCCCACCAACCTGGGCCCCGTCTACGGCTACCCGGCCGTCAACGTGGAGAGCCAGCGCGACAACCGCGCCTCCCTGCTGCGCTGGACGCGCCGCATGCTGGCCGCACGCCGGCGCCACCACAAGGCCTTCGGCCTGGGCGACTTCGAGGAGATACCCACCTCCAACGCCGCCGTCCTTGCCTATGTGCGCCGCCACTTCGACGAGGACGGCCACCCCACCGAGATGCTGTGCGTCAACAACCTCTCGCGCCACCCCCAGCCGGTCGAACTCGACCTGCGCGCCTACAGCGGCGTCGTCCCGGTGGAGGTCACCGGCCAGACCACCTTCCCGCCGATCGGCCCGCGCCCCTACCAGCTGAGCCTGACCGGCCACAGCTTCTACTGGTTCTGCGTGTGCCGCCACGGAGCCACCCGGTGACCTGCACGGCCCTGGCCATCCCCTTCGACCGCCTGGAGCGGGCCCTGGCCGCGTGGCTGCCCGCCCCGGCGCGAGGGCCGGCGCCGCAGGGCGTGAGCATCCAGGAACTGGGCCTGGCCCGCACCGGCCCC
The DNA here is from genome assembly GCF_056431945.1 of Streptomyces sp. NPDC045778. Taxonomy (NCBI): domain Bacteria; kingdom Bacillati; phylum Actinomycetota; class Actinomycetes; order Kitasatosporales; family Streptomycetaceae; genus Streptomyces; species Streptomyces sp. NPDC045778. Next base: position 62,313 of record NZ_JBWKJZ010000039.1, on the reverse strand, counting down.
CGCCCCGCCGGACAGGCCCTGCACCTCGTTTTGGGCCTGCGCGTCCACCACGCCGATGCCAGCAGCGGGGCGTGCCGGCTGGCCATCGCCATCCACCCCCTGAGCGACCTTCCCGGCCTCACCGGGCCCGCCGCCCAGCGCCCGCGCCTGATCGCCGTCCTCGACGACGTCGTCATCTGCCAGCCCCCGCCCTCGCCGGCTGACACCCCCGCCCGCCCCGCCTGAGAAAATCCCCACCCCGCCCCTCTTCCTGTGTCCCCGCCCCTTTTCCCCCGCGCGACAACAGCCTCCCGCCACACCGCACCTTCGTCGCCCCGCCCCCACCGCCCCGGCACCGCCCGGCCGGCCGGGGGCGGGGCACCCGGCGCCGGCCCGCCCGCACCGCACCGCGCCCGGCAGGCCGCTGCGCCTTTCCTGCTTTTGTTTTGTGTAAGGAGTCCTGATGTCCCTGACCATCGACGTGTGGTTCGACTATCTGTGCCCCTTCTCCGTCATGACGGGCAAAGTGATCGCCGACACCGGCCTCGCCCAGGACCACACCGTGCGCTGGCGCGCCTACGAACTGCACCCCGAGGGCATACCGGCCAGCGGCAAGAAGGACTATCCGCAAGGCGTCTGGGAGAACTCCGTGGTGCCCATGGCCCACCGGCTCGGCGTGCCCTTCGCCGCCGCCCCCGCCGGACCGCTGCCGCGCACCCACCTGGCCATGTACGGGCACGTCTTCGCCTGGCGGCACGGCGCCGGGCCCGCCTACGACACGGCCGTCTTCGACGCCTACTTCCACCGCGGCCTCGACATCGCCGATCTGAAGACGCTGAGCGCCCTGGCCGGTGAGGCGGGCCTTGACCCCTGGCGGTTCAGCGAGTGGACCACCTCCCCGCAGGCCGCCGCCCACCACCAGCAGGCCCAGGACGAGGCCCGGCGCACCCACCGCATCCACACCGTGCCCACTCTGGTCATCGGCTCCTGGCGCACCGAGGGCGTGCCCGACGCCGCCCGGCTGCTGCGCGCGGTGAGCACCCTGCACGCCCGCAGCCGCGTACCGGCCTGAACCCGGGGCCTATTCGGGGGCGTCCAGGACGTCCGCGGCCTGGGCGAGCAGCGCTGACAGCGCGTCCACCGCGCCCGGCGGCAGCAGCGCGAGGCGGCGCTCCTGCACGGCCGCCACCGCGTCCTGGATCCGCGTGGTGATCAGCAGGCCCTCCTCGGTCAGCTGGGCCCAGGCACTGCGCCCGTCGGCCAGGTCGGCCTCGCGCACCACATAGCCCGACTCCGACATCCGGCGCAGCACATTGCTGGTGCCGCCCGAGGACAGCCGGCAGCGCACGGCCAGCTCGGTGGGCTTGAGCCGCAGCTCAGCTCCCGCGCCGCGCAGCGCGGCCAGCACGTCGTAGTCGGCGCGGGTCAGCCCGTACTGGGCCGCCCTGCTGTTGGTGGTGGCATCCAGCACGGCACACAGCCGCGCCGCCAGCCGCGCCAGCTCCAGGGAGGGCACCTGCTGCCCGCCGCGCCTGTCGGCCGCTTCTGCCCTCACGCCCTACCCGCTCCCCGCTCGGCACCGGCCCCCGCAACCGCGGACAACCGGCGACATTCCCTGGAGCAGCGCAGTCTAGACGGGGCGGGAGAACACCCACCACAACCGCCCGGAGAAACCCCGCCGCCACCATCAAGAGAACACCCGCCACAACGCCTGGAAGAACACCGCCGCGACCGCCGGGAGAACACCGCCGCGACCGCCGGGAGAACACCGCCGCGACCGCCGGGAGAACACCGCCGCGACCGTGCCCCGCGCAATTGCCGAAGTCGCCCCGGCGCGCCCCCTATTGCTTCCGCGCCCGCCGGCGCCCCCTCTAGCGTGAATCCCATGAATGTCGCGTCTGTCGGTATTACCAAGGCAGTTGTTCCCGTCGCGGGCCTGGGCACCCGATTCCTCCCGGCGACCAAGGCCACGCCCAAGGAAATGCTTCCGGTCGTGGACAAACCCGCTATCCAGTACGTCGTCGAGGAAGCGGTGTCCGCAGGAATGTCCGACATCCTCATGGTGACCGGGCGCAACAAGCGGCCGCTGGAGGACCATTTCGACCGCAACCACGAACTGGAGGAGACGCTGCGCCGCAAGGGCGACGCCGACCGCCTGCGCCGCGTCAGCGCCCCCAGCACCCTCGCCGACATCCACTACATCCGCCAGGGCGACCCGCGCGGCCTGGGCCACGCCGTGCTGTGCGCGGCCCGGCACGTGGGCGCCGAGCCCTTCGCGGTACTCCTGGGCGACGACCTCATCGACCCGCGCGACCCGCTGCTGGCCCAGATGGCCCAGGTCCACGCCCGCCACGGCGGCAGCGTGGTGGCCCTGATGGAGGTCGACCCCGCCCAGGCCCACCTGTACGGCTGCGCCCGCCTGCACCCCGGCGCCGACGGCGACGTGGTGGCCATCGCCGACCTGGTGGAAAAGCCGGAACCGGGCACCGCACCGAGCAACTACGCGGTCATCGGCCGCTATGTGCTCGCCCCCGAGATCTTCCAGGCGCTGCGCACCACCGCCCCGGGCCGCGGCGGCGAGATCCAGCTCACCGACGCGCTGCGCACCCTGGCCGCGAGCGCGTCGGCCGGCCCGGTGCACGGCGTCATCTTCCGCGGCCGGCGCTACGACACCGGCGACCGCTCCGACTACCTGCGCGCCACCGTGCGCCTGGCCTGGGAGCGCGAGGACCTGGGCCCTGAATTCCGGTCCTGGCTGCGCGACTTCGTGGCGCAGCACTCGCTGGCCTCCGCGGCCTGACCCCCGCGCCGCGCCGGGCCCCCGGGCCGCACCCGGGGGCCGCCGCCGGGGGTGTGCAACCGCGGAAACTCCCCGGTTGCACACTCCCGTCCCGCCCGGGCCGGGCGACTTGCCCAGATCGCGCCGCGGCCCCGGCAGGCCCGGCAGAAACCGAACGACAGCTATGTACGGTCAGGGGGTGCCGGCCGGGGAGACCCCCCGCGCCGGCGGCGGGCCGCCTCCGGCACAGGTGACGGCACCGGATCCGACCCCCTGGTGGAGGAGGTGCACCGCGCATGGGCGTCAACCCCCCAGCACACCCCGGCTCCGGCCACCGCTCGACGCTGCCGCAACAGCCGCCGAGCCCACCCGGCGAGGCGGCCGACGGCCTCGAGGCGGCCCTGGACGGGGCCGTGCACCAGGTGCCCGTCGCCGTCCTGCGCCCGGCCGACTCACCGCGCATCGGGGAGAACCTCCAGCACGCGCGGACCCTGGGCGCCTGCGGCGCGGTGCTGCCGCCGATCCTGGTGCACCGCGAGACGATGCGGGTCATCGACGGCATGCACCGGCTGCGCGCGGCCCTGATGCACCAGCGCGACCTGGTGGAGGTCACCTACTTCGACGGCAGCACCGAAGACGCCTTCGTCCTGGCCGTGGAGAGCAACACCGCCCACGGCATGCCGCTGACCCTGGCCGAACGCGCCGCGGCCGCCGCCCGCATCATCATCACCCACGCCCACTGGTCGGACCGGGCCGTCGCCGCCGTCGCGGGCCTCGATCCCAAAACGGTCGCCGCCCTGCGCCGGCGCGGCCTGCCGCCCGACCAGGCCCCCGCGGTGCGCGTGGGCCAGGACGGCAAGTTCCGCCCCGTGGACCCGGTGGCCGGACGCCGGGCGGCCAGCCGGCTCATCGCGGCCGAACCGCAGGCCTCGCTGCGCCACATCGCGCGCCGCGCGGGCGTCTCCCCGGGCACCGTGCGCGATGTGCGCGCCCGCCTGGAGCGCGGCGAGGACCCCCTGCCCCCGGCCCTGCGCACCCCCCACCCCCCTCCCGGACCCGACCCCGCACCCCCACCCGCACCGGGGCCGGCCCGGCGGGCCGGACAGGAGGCACGGGCGGCGCCCCCCGCCCGCACCCCAGGCCCAGGCCCAGGCCCAGGCCCAGGCCCAGGCCCAGGCCCAGGCCCAGGCCCAGGCCCAGGCCAGGGTCAGGGTCCGGGCCTGGAGCGGGTCTTCACCAGCCTGTGCAAGGACCCCTCGCTGCGCCAGAGCGAGACGGGACGGCTGCTGCTGCGCCTGCTGGAGATGCACCTGCCCGCCCAGTTCCAGCGCATCACCGCCTGTGTGCCCTCCTACCGGGCGCACATGGTCGCGGCCGCCGCCGGCGAATGCGCCCGGGCCTGGCAGCACGTCGCCGACACCATCGAGCACACCCGCCCCCGGTAACCGGCACCGGCCGGCCCCTCGCGCCCTCGCACGCCACCCCCGCAGGCGGGGGAGCGCGCCCGGTGCCGGGGGACACCACAGCGGCGGTGCGTCCTTCAGTCTCCCCCGCCGGGGACGCACCGCCCCCTCCCTCTTTCCCCTCTTTCCCCGCCCCCTTTTCCCGCTTCTTCCGCCCTCGCGCTCCTCTTCTTCTTCCAGCACGCGTCCCCTGACCCCCGTACCGAAGGAAACGCCCCATGGAACCGCAGCCCGCGTCCGCCGCGGCCCGCAGCGGCACCAGCACCCTGCCCCACCCGAGCCGCCCCGCCGGCCGGCCGGGCCCGTGGCATGCGGTGCGGGCGGCCAAGGCCCCGCCCGGGCCGGGCCCCGCGGCGGTGGGCCCGGAGACGGCCGCGCAGCGCACGGCCCGCTTCGAACGCGACGCGCTGGCCCACCGGGGGCGCCTGTACGCCCACGCGCTGCGCCTGACCCGCCACCGGGCCGACGCCGAGGACCTGGTGCAGGAGACCTACGCCCGCGCCTACCGCGGCTTCGACCAGTTCCGCCCCGGCACGAGCCTGGGGGCCTGGCTGTCGCGCATCTTGACCAACGCCTTCCTGACCGCCTACCGGCGCCAGAAGAGCCGCCCGCACTTCGCGCCGGTGCCCGACATCGAGGACTGGCAGCAGGCGCGCGCCGCCTCCCACGCCTCGGCCGCCCTGGCCTCGGTGGAGGCCCAGGTCGTCGACCGCATCCCCGACGCCGCGATCAGCCAGGCGATGCGCTCCCTGCCCGCCGCGCTGCGCATCGTGGTCTACCTCGCCGACGTCGAGGGCCTGCGCTACGAGGAGATCGCCGCGGCCCTCGCCATCCCCTCGGGCACCGTCAACTCCCGGCTGCACCGCGGCCGCCGGCGCCTGCGGGCCCTGCTCGAAGACCACCCGGGGCGCGGTGCGCGCACCCGCCCCTGGCACCACCACGACAAGGAGAGTTAGAAGATGCCCATCGCCCTTTTGGCGCTGGCTTTAGGCGCCTTCGGCATCGGCACCACGGAGTTCGTGATCGTGGGCCTGCTGGAGGAGGTCGCCGACGACCTCAGCGTCTCGATCCCCTCCGCCGGCCTGCTGGTGACCGGCTACGCGCTCGGTGTGGTCGTCGGGGCCCCGCTGATGACCGCCGCCGGGACTAGGCTGCCGCGCAAGACCATGCTGGCCGTGCTGATGGCCGTGTTCATCCTGGGCAACCTGCTGTGCGCGGTCGCCGGCAGCTACGCCCTGCTGATGACGGGCCGTCTGGTGGCGGCCTTGACCCACGGCGCGTTCTTCGGCATCGGCTCGGTCGTCGCCGCCAACCTGGTCGCGCCCGAACGCAAGGCCCGCGCGATCTCCCTGATGTTCATCGGCCTGACCGTGGCCAACGTCCTGGGCGTGCCGATGGGCACCTTCCTGGGCCAGCACTTCGGCTGGCGCTCCACCTTCTGGGTGGTCACCGGCCTGGGCGTGGTGGGCCTGCTCGGCATCCTGGCCCTGGTGCCGCCCCAGCCGCGCGAGGACTCCGGCGGCCTGCGCAGCGAGATCGCCGTCTTCCGCCGCGGCCAGGTGTGGCTGGCCCTTGCGGTCACCGCGCTCGGCTTCGGCGCGGTCTTCGCCTCCTTCACCTACATCGCCCCGATGATGACCAAGGTCGCCGGGTTCTCCGACGGCGCGGTCAGCTGGCTCCTTGTCATCTTCGGCGTCGGGCTGTGCGCGGGCAACGTGGTGGGAGGCCGCCTGGCCGACCGCGCGCTGATGCGCACCCTGTCCCTCGCCCTTGCCGCCCTCAGCGCCGTCCTGGTGATCTTCGTGTTCACCGCGCACGCCCAGGTGCCCGCGGCCATCACCCTGGGCCTGTTCGGCGCCGCGGGCTTCGCCACCGTGCCCGCGCTGCAGATGCGGGTGCTGCAAAAGGCCGACGGCGCCCCGGCCCTTGCCTCGGCGGCCAACATCGCCGCCTTCAACCTGGGCAACGCCGTGGGCGCCTGGCTGGGCGGCTTCGCCATCGACCACGACCTGGGCTACACCGCCCCGAACTGGATCGGCGCGCTGTTGGCCGCCGGCGCGCTGGCGGTGGCCGCCTACTCGGTGCGCCTGGACCGCCGCGACGGCAAGCCGCAGCAGGGCGGCGCTCTCGCCGGGGACCTCCCGGCGCAGCAGACCGACACCGCCCCCGCCCAGACCCCCGCCTGACCACCCCCCTCCCCCCTCTTCCATCCCCCTTTTTTTCTTTTGTGTTCCGCCGCCCTCTTCGGGGGACGTGCTCCGGCCCGGCATCCGCCGGGCCGGTCCGCTCCCGGGCCCCGCCCGTGCGGCGCGGGCCCGCAACGAGCCGGAAAGACGAGGTAGCCGACGATGAACGATGTCGATCGCCGCACGCTCATAGGGCGCGGCGCCGCGGTCGCGGGGGCCGCGGTCGCCGCCACCGCTGTCACCCCCGCCCTGGTGAACCCGGCCGCCGCCGCCCCGGGCGCCCGCACCCCGCGGGCGCCCGGGGCGAGCATCGGCCCCGACGATCCCCGCTACGCGCTGCTGAGCAGCGGCAACAACCAGCGTTTCGTGGCCAGACCCGACTACATCAAGATGATCACCTCGGCGGCCGACGCCGAACAGGCCCTCCAGCAGGCCTTCAAGGACAACAAGCGGGTCGCGGTGCGCAGCGGCGGCCACTGCTTCGCCGACCTCGCCGCCCACCCCGACACCGAGGTCATCCTGGACTTCTCCCCGATGACGGCCGTCGGCTACGACGAGCGGATGCGGGCCTTCACCGTCGAGCCCGGCGCCCGCCTGCTCAATGTCTACGAAACCCTCTACAAGAACTGGGGCGTGGCCGTGCCCGGCGGCATCTGCTACAGCGTCGGCGCCGGCGGGCACGTCAGCGGCGGCGGCTACGGCCTGCTCTCGCGCGCCCACGGCCTGGTCTCCGACCACCTGTACGCGGTCGAGGTCGTCGTCATCGACGCCCGCGGCAGCGCCCGCACCGTGCTGGCCACCCGGGAGCAGGACGACCCCCACCGGGAGCTGTGGTGGGCCCACACCGGGGGCGGCGGCGGCAACTTCGGCCTGATCACCCGCTACTTCTTCCGCTCACCGGGCGCGCGCGGCACCGACCCCGCCGACCAGCTGATGAAGCCGCCCTCCACCGTCCTGGTCAGCGCCGTGGACCTGCCCTGGGAGCAGCTGAACGAGACCCGCTTCAGCCGCCTGCTGAAGAACTGGGGCGCCTGGCACGAGCAGCACGCCGCCCCCACCTCCCCCTACCGCCACCTGAGCAGCCTGTTCAACGTCAGCGCCGAGGCCCACGGCAGCCTGGGCATGTTCACCCAGGTCGACGCAGGTGTCGAGGGCGCCGAAGGCCTCCTGGAGTCCTTCATGAGCGCGGTCCTGGCCGGCACCGGACTGACGCCCAAAGCCCTGGCCCGGCCCAACGGCGAACTGCCCGCCATGCCGCAGCTGCGCGCCCCGCGGCGCATGCCCTGGCTGCAGGCCACCCGCCTGGTCGGCACCGACAACCCCACCATCACCAACCCCACCTCGCGCGGCGCCCACAAGTCCGCCTACATGCGCAAGAACTTCACCGACCACCAGCTCGCCGCCCTCTACCGGCACATGACCCGCGCCGACTTCCACAACCCCGACACCATGCTGGTGCTGTTCTCCTTCGGCGGCCAGGTCAACGCCCTGGCCCCGGACGCCACCGCCAACGCCCAGCGCAGCTCCGCGTTCAAGATGTGCTTCCAGACCTTCTGGGCCGAGCAGAAGGACGACGACTTCTACCTGGGCTGGATACGCGAGCTGTACGAGGACTTCTTCGCCCGGACCGGGGGAGTGCCCGTCCCTGACGAGCGCACCGACGGCTGCTACATCAACTACCCCGACCGTGACGTGGCCGACCCCCGGCGCAACACCTCCGGCGTGCCCTGGCAGAGGCTCTACTACAAGGACAACTACCCGCGCTTGCAGCAGGTCAAGAAGCGCTACGACCCCACCGGCTTCTTCCGCCACTCCCTGTCGGTGGAACTGCCCCGCCGCTGACCACACGCCGCTGCCCTGACGCGAGGGCCTCCCGCGCCGCCGGGCGCGCCGTTCGCCCCCCCCGCGGACAGCGCGCCCGGCCTTGCGCTGCCCCCACGACACCCCCGCCAAGCCCCCGCCAAACCTCTCGTACGGCTCCTCGCACGGTCCCGCTGCCGGGCCCTCTTCCCGGCCCCCCGCTGTTTTTTCCGCTCCCCGAACCGGAGGCACCCTTGTCCCTCACCTCGGACCACACCGCACACCACTGCGCCCCCGCCACCGCCCCCTCCGCCGCCGCGCGCGCCGCCGCGGCCGGCGGCGCCGACCTGTCGGGCCTGGTCAAGGCCTACGACATCCGCGGGATCGTCCCCGAGCAGTGGGACGCTTCCCTGGCCGAACTCTTCGGCGCCGCCTTCGCCCAGGTGACGGGCGCGCAGGCGATCGTCGTCGGGCACGACATGCGCCCCACCTCACCCGCGCTCGCGCTGGCCTTCTCCCAGGGCGCGGCCCTGGGCGGCTGCGCGGTCACCCAGATCGGCCTGTGCTCCACCGACCAGCTGTACTACGCCTCGGGCGCGCTTGACCTGCCCGGTGCGATGTTCACCGCCTCGCACAACCCGGCGCAGTACAACGGCATCAAGATGTGCCGCGCGGGCGCCGCCCCGGTCGGCCAGGACACCGGCCTGGGTGACATCCGCGCCCTGGTGGAGCGCTGGCTGGCCCAGGGCGCGCCGCCCTCCCTGAGCACGGCCGGCGCCCTGACCCGCCGCGACACCCTGGGCGACTACGCGGCCCATCTGCGGTCCCTGGTCGACCTCACCGCGATCCGGCCGCTGAAGGTGGTCGTCGACGCGGGCAACGGCATGGGCGGTCACACCGTGCCCACCGTCTTCGAGGGCCTGCCGCTGACCGTCGTAGCGATGTACTTCGAACTGGACGGCACCTTCCCCCACCACGAGGCCAACCCGCTGGATCCGGCGAACATCGTCGACCTCCAGCAGCGGGTGCGCGAGGAGGGCGCCGATATCGGCATCGCCTTCGACGGGGACGCCGACCGCTGCTTCGTCGTCGACGAGAACGGCGACCCGGTCTCCCCCTCGGCCATCACCGCCCTGGTCGCCGCCCGCGAACTGGCCCGCAACGGCGGCACCGGCACGGTCATCCACAACCTGATCACCTCCTGGACCGTCCCCGAAGTGGTCCGCGAACACGGCGGCACCCCGGTGCGCACCCGCGTGGGCCACTCCTTCATCAAGCAGGAAATGGCCGCCACCGGCGCGATCTTCGGCGGCGAGCACTCCGCGCACTACTACTTCCGCGACTTCTGGAACGCCGACACCGGCATGCTCGCCGCCCTGCACGTCCTGGCCGCCCTCGGCCACCAGGACGGCCCCCTGTCGGCCCTGGTGGCCGCCTACGACCGCTACGCGGCCTCCGGCGAGATCAACTCCACCGTCAGCGACCAGAAAGGCCGCCTGGCGGCCCTGCACGCCGCCTACCCCTCACGCCCGGGGGTGAGCGTGGACGAACTCGACGGACTGACCGTCAGCGGCGCCGACTGGTGGTTCAACGTGCGCGCCTCCAACACCGAACCGGTGCTGCGCCTGAACGTCGAGGCCCGCGAGCCGCACGTGATGGCCCGTGTCCGCGACGAGGTGCTGGCCCTCGTGCGCGCCTGAGAGGCCCGCGCGCACCACCGCGCACCCGGGCGCCGCACAGCGCCCCGAGCCCGCCGAAACCCCCCTACCCGCTTCACGGGTAGGGGGGTTTTCGCATGTCCGCGCCCCCTTTCCCCGCGGACAGGGGCGCGGCTGTCCAACTCCTGTGCAACCGGCGGGAGAAAGCTCAATTGACGCGGAACTAGCTCACAGGAAAGATACCTAGTGCCGGCAGGGAAACCGGAAGGAATCCCCAAGGCGGGAAACACCGCAAGCGCCGCCCGGAATGCAAACGGGCCGCCCCCCTTTTGAGCCCGGCGCGAAAGCACCCCGGCATCCGGTGCCGCGCCTTCCGTAAAGCCCTTCATGAGCGTTCCTCTCCCTCCCCTTTGACACAGAAAAGGAATAAATGCCATGCGTTCCGTCGCCGTTGTCCTTGGTACCCGCCCCGAAGCCATCAAGTTCGCCCCCGTCATCCGCGCCCTGAAGGACGACCCGCGCTTCGCCCCGACCGTGATCTCCACCGGCCAGCACCGCCAGATGCTCGACGAGACCCTGGAGGCCTTCGGCCTCGAGCCCGACATCGACCTGGAGATCATGGCGCCGCGCCAGACCCTGTCCCAGGTGACCTCCCGCTCCCTGCACGGCCTGGGCGAGGTGTTCAAGGAGCTGAGGACCGAGGCGGTCCTCGTGCACGGCGACACCGCCACCACCCTGGCCGGCGCCCTGTCCGGCTTCCACCACCAGATCCCCGTCATCCACGTCGAGGCGGGCCTGCGCAGCGGCCACCTCAACTCCCCCTTCCCCGAAGAGGGCAACCGCCGCCTGGTCGCCCAGGTCTCCGCCCTGCACCTGGCCCCCACCCCCGGCAACCGCGCCAACCTGCTGCGCGAGGGCATCGCCGAGGACAGCATCGTCGTCACCGGCAACACCGTCATCGACGCCCTGCGCTGGGCCAGCGACCGCGCCCAGGACTACGGCTCCAAGGCCATCGAGGACCTCGACAGCGACAACCGGCGCGTGGTCCTGGCCTCCGCCCACCGCCGCGAGGCCTGGCCGGACCTGCCGCAGATCGCCGAGGCGTTCGCCTCCATCGCCGACGAGCCCGACGTGCGCGTGGTCATCCCGCTGCACCGCAACCCCGTCGTGCGCGACGCGCTGCTGCCCCGCATCGGCGACCACCCCAACATCACGATCGTCGACCCGCTGTCCTACCTGTGCTTCAGCAAGCTGATGCGCCGCGCCGACCTCATCGTCTCCGACAGCAGCGGCGCCCAGGAGGAAGGCCCCGCCCTGGGCAAGCCCACCCTGGTGCTCGGCAGCGTCACCGAGCGCTCCGAGGCCGTCGTCGCCGGCACCGCCCGCCTGGTGGGCACCAAGACACCCGGCATCGTCCAGGCCGCCTGCGAACTCCTGCGCGACCCCGGCGCCTACGACCGCATGGCCAACGCCACCAACCCCTACGGCGACGGCCGCGCCACCGAGCGCACCGTGGACGCCATCGCCCACTTCTTCGGCGACAGCCCCGCCCCCGACCAGTTCACCCCGGCCATCGCCATCGACGAGCTGTCCGCGGAACTGGCCCGCACCGCCACCTTCGCCCGCGCCTGAGCACACCCCACCCGGCCAGCACCCCTCGACCCGGCAGGAGGCACCGCCATGACCCCCACCACCCGCCAGCAGACCCACACCACCACCGAACTCACCTTCTCCGGACCGCACGTGCAGGCCACCCTCATCACCCACGCCCGCGACTACGCCGTTAACGGCACCGCCCTCGTCGTCAACCCCCAGCCCCGCCCGGTCACCGTCAGCGAGCACCCCCGCAAGGGCATCGCGCCCCTGTCCTCCACCATCCTGCGCGACACCCGCATCCAGCAGGCCGACACCCTCATCCTGCTGCGCACCGACCTCGACACCCCCATCGGCGCCATCACCGGCGAGCCGGGCTGGCAGCACCTGGCCGACCTGCTCCCCGAGGAGGCCGCCTTCCCCCGCACCACCCCCCTGTTCAAAAGCCCCCAGGACGACGCGGGCACCACCCGCTTCGACCCCGCCCACCTGCTGGGACAGACCCCCGACCCCGACCCCGCCCGCGCCCAGGACTTCCAGATCAAGGCCAACCTCTGGTTCGCCCCGGCCGGCACCGACTGCCACATCCACAACCGCCACGACTTCATCGAAGTCCACACCCAAGTCCACGGCCTGGGCCGCATGCAGAAGTTCACCGCCCCCGACCCCACCCGCCTCTACGAAGACCTGCGCATGAGCCCCGGCTACACCACCCCCGACCCGTTCTGCACCATCCGCCCCGACGGCTCCTACCACTACCCCTGGCACCAGTACTACGCCGACACCGACTGCCTCTGGCTCGCCGTCGAATACCACCGCCTCACCCCCTGACCCCGCCCACCGCCCCTTTCGGCCGCCGCGCCCCACGACACCTCAAGGAGAACCACCATGACCGCCGACACCCTGTCCGCCTTCCGCGCCCCGAAGTTCACCGCCGAGCTGGTCGCCGACCAGCTGCGCGACGGATACTGGCTGGAGGCCCCGGACCTCAACAGCGACAACAAGCCCGACCTGTTCGGCTACGGCCTGCGCCTGGGCGAGATCTACTGGTACCAGAACGACGAGAAGTGGACCCGCCGCCTGGTCGCCGACAAGATCAAGATGCCGGTCGGCGCCGACTACGCCGACGTCAACGGCAACGGCCGCCCCGACATCATCCTCTGCTACGACCTCTACGGCCCCATCGGCACCATCCACGACGCCAACACCCAGGGCGGCAAGATCGACTGGCTGGAGAACCCGGGCAGCCCCGACAAGGACGAGTCCCGCTGGAAGAGGCACTACGTGGGCCGCGCCACCGGCATGCACCGGCTGCGGGCGGGCTACTTCACCCAGACCGAGCGCCTGGAGATCATCGGCCTGCCGATCGTCGCCAAGGAGGACGTCCACGCCGTCCTGCCGGTGGTCATGTTCACCCAGCCCGACGACGTCCAGACGGCCGAGGAGTGGCCGATGACCGTCATCGACGACTGCCACTTCCGCATGATCCACGGCGCGGAGAAGAAGCAGGGCCTCATCCCCGGCTCTGACCGCGAGTCCCTCCTGCTGGCCTCCGACGAGGGCGTCACCTGGGTCTTCTACGACGACACCAAGAAGGAGTGGGTGCGCAAGCTCATCGGCACCGGCGAACTGACCCAGTTCGAGCAGACGGGCTTCCGCGGCAGCGGCGACCTGAACGTGGGCCGCATGGGCGAGGACGCGATGGGCTACGTCGCCGCCGTCGAGCCCTTCCACGGCAACACCGTCGCCGTCTACACCAAGGCCACCGACGGCCGGCCCGAGGACGTGGAGTGGAACCGTGTCCTGCTGGACGTCTACGGCGACCCGAACGAGAACGGCGAGGGCCCCGGACACCAGATCGTCACCGCCGACTTCGACGGCGACGGCGAGGACGAGTTCCTGGTCGCCCTGCGCGGCCCGTGGCCCTGGCAGGGCGTCATGTACTACAAGGCCATCGACCTGAAGAACGGCGTGTGGGCCAAGTGGCGGGTCTCCGACGAGTCCGTGGCCCGCATCGCCACCGCCGACTTCAACGGCGACGGCCGCCTGGACTTCGCCACCATCGCCTACTCGGTGCAGAACTACTACGTGGCCAAGGACGCCAAGCTCATGGTCTACCGCAACGAGATCGACGCCCAGTAACCCACCCCGACCCCCCGGCCCCCCGACCACCCTCAACCCCGACCTCCGACCCTGACCCTCCGACCTCCAACCCCGATCCCCCGTCCCGATCACCGACAGCCAGACCCGCGCACAACCCCGTACCACTCCGTACAGCCGAAGAAGAGAAGACGAAGAAGAAGGAGGAGGACACACATGACCGCCCCCGGCGAGAGGAGCACGCGATAGCCGTACGCCGGACCAGACGCAACCACCCCAGCACGGACCACAACCGCAGACAGGAGGACCCAGACCCCCCGGGGCGGCCGTACACCAACGGCCGCCCCGCTTTGGTGTGCGCCCGGCCGGGCCGGGGAAAGCGCACAGGCGGCAGAGCCCGCTTTCGGGCTCTGCCGCCTGTGTCTGCCGGGCGCCGCGCGGCTCAGGCGTAGGGCGCCGCTAGGCGGGCACCGTCTGGGGCCGGCCCGCGGTGAGCTGGAAGGCCTGGGCGAGCAGCTGGTAGGAGCGCACCCGGTCGGCGGGGTCGGCGGTCAGGGTGTTCACCAGGAGTTCGTCGGTGCCGTGTGCGGCGGCCAGCCGGGTCAGCTGCTGGTGGACCTGTTCGGGGGTGCCTGCCACCAGGGTGCGGCGCAGCGCGGTGGCCCGTTCGGCCTCCGCCTCGCTCCAGCGGTGGGCGCGCACGCTGTCGGCCGAGGGCAGGGGCAGGTCCTGGCCCAGGTCCTTGCGGCTGCGCCACAGCAGCACGGCGCGCGCGAGTTCCTCGGCCCTGGCCTGGGTGTCGGCACTCACCACGCGCACGGCCACCACGCCGCGCCGCGGCGGCTGCCCGGTGTCTTCGAGAGCGGCGCGGTAGGCGTCGAGGACGGCCCGGCCCGGTTTGTGGGTCAGGAAGTAGGCGTAGGCGAAGCCGGCGCCCAGCTGTCCGGCGTGGCGGGCGGAGTGGGTGCCCGCGCCCAGCAGCCACAGGTGCGGGGGCACGGGCGCGCTCTGGTCCACCTCGGGGCGCCGGCCCTCGATCAGGCCCAGGCGCAGGCGGAGTTCCTCCACCTGGTCGGGGAAGCGGTCGGCGGGGCCGCCCGCGCGGCCCACCCCGAGGTCGACCCGGCCCGGATGCAGCGCGGCCAGGACGTTGAAGACCTCGGCGACCTTCGCCGCCCGGTAGCGGGGCAGCAGGACGCCGCCGGTGCCGATGCGCAGGTGGCGGGTGCGGGCCAGGAGGTGGCCGGCGAGGATTTCGGGGGCGGTGCCGGCGAATCCGGGGGAGTGGTGGTGTTCGGCCACCCAGTAGCGGGTGTAGCCCAGGAGGTCCACGGCCTGGGCGAGGTCGGCGGAGGCGCGCAATGCCTGGGCGGGTGACTGGTCCTGGCCGATGGGGGACTGGTCCAGTACCGACAGGCGCAAAGGGGCCCGGTCCATCAGGCCTCCTGGTGCGGGGCGGCGGGGGCGCTGTGGGGGTCGGTGACGGCGGGCACGATGCGGAAGTCGCGCTGGAAGACGAGGTTGTGCAGGTCGGCGGCGGCGATGGCGCGCAGGGTGGGCACCTCGGCGGCGGCCTGTTCGTCGGTGAAGACGTTCAGCGGCCACTCCGCGACGGTGGCGCCGCGCAGGTGCGGGTGGTGGAACCCCTTGCCGTAGTGCGCCACCAGGCTGATCGGGTCGATGCCCTCGGCGCGCTGGCGGGGCCAGCTCAGCGCCCAGGTGGCGGCCAGGCCGCCGTCCTCGGCGCGCTGGGGCCCGCTGGCGCGCACCTGGCCCGAGCCGCCCAGCAGGTGGGTGTTGAACTCCTCGAGGACCTGGCGGGCGTAGGGGTCCAGCAGCGCGACGGCCTGCTGGAACAGTTCCTCCTTGGCCGCCCGCGAGACGGCGCCGTCGCCGTGGGTGCCATCGCGCAGATCTCCGAAGTGCCTCAGCAGCGCCCCGATATGGGCGGCGGGGCGCGTCACGCTGGTGTTCATCCAGTGCCTCCTAGGCGGTGGTGCGGGGGCGTGCCAGGGGCGCGGCCCGGGGCACCCGGGGTGCCACATGGCCGCGCATCACCGGGCTGAACGCCCGGGCCTTTCCCGGCCTTTCCCGCCCGGGCCCGGCCGGTCCCACTTGGCCAAGTCGCCGATCCGCCCGGCCGGTGCCCGCCACCCGTACGGCCCCCCGGCCCTACGGCCCCGGCCCGCAGGCGGGCGGGGCAGGTGCCGAAGTAGCACCGCGGCCTTTGTGGCCGGCCACCGGCCCGGGCCACCATGGACGACAGGAAGCCGGGCACCAACCGGTATGCCCCGCCGCTCACGCGCCCGGCTTCCTTCCGCCCCCCCTTTTTTTTGGCTTCCCCCTCTTCCTCCCTTCCGTGCAGGCCGCCCCCGTGGGCGGCCGGGAGAGGGGGGTTTCAGCGTTTGGGGGCGGGCCGTGGGGCGCGCACGATCCGCCGGGTCCTGCCCGGCCGTGCGGGGCCCGCCGCGGCCCGCTCCGCCGCCTCGGGCTGTGCGGGGGCGGGGGGCTGTTCGAGGGCGGCGGCCACCAGGGAGATCAGCCCGGACAGGGCCTCCACCGCGCCGCCGGGCAGCGGCCCCAGCAGCTGTTCGTAGACGGTGTCCGCGGCCTGGCGCACCGCGTCCACCACCTGGCGTCCCTCCTCGGTCAGCTGCGCCCACGCGCTGCGTCCGTCGTGCAGGTCGGCCTCGCGGACCACGTAGCCGGACTCGGCCATCCTGCGGATGATGTTGCTGGTGCCGCCGGAGGACAGGTGGCAGCGCTCGGCGAGTTCGCCGGGCCGCAGCCGGTAGCCGGCGCCTGCTCCGGTGCCGCGCAGGGCGGCCAGGACCTCGAAGTCGGCGCGGGTCAGGCCCCGCTGGGCGGCTTCGGTGTCGGTGACGGCGTCCATGGCGGCGGCCAGGCGGGTGGCCTGGGCGGCGAGGTGTGCCGGGGTGCAGCGTGCCGTGGGTGTCTGGGCCATCAGTACCTCTTCCTGTGCCGGCCGCCCGGTGGTGCGCGGCCCGCGGCTCACCGGGCGGCAGCGCAGTGTAGACAACGAGGGGTCGGGGCCGGGCGGCCGGCTCACTCGCGGCCGGTGGCGGCGGCCATGGCGGGCGCGGCGGCGTCCTTGGCGGGGCGTGGGGGGCAGGTGAGCGCGCCGGCGGGGCCGGGGGGTGTGCGGTGGGCGGGCAGGGCCAGCAGGCTGCGGGCGATGGCGTCGGCGTCGCCCAGGATGACGGAGTCCACGCCCGGGCGTATGCCCGCCGCGGTCGCCCAGTGCACCGCCTCGGTCGGCACGCCGTAGGCGAAGCGGCGCGGGTGGGCGCGCCCGGCCGCGTCCAGGAGGTGGTAGGGGCGGGCGGTGACGGCCAGGCCGCCGGTCTCGTAGTCGCCGTGCGGGCCGTGCAGGGTGTGCAGCCGGGCCTGTTGGGTCACCAGCAGGTGGCGCAGCAGCGGGTCGGTGGTGCGGTGCAGGTCGCTGTGCGGCAGCCGGGCCTCGATGAGGGTGCGCGCGCACACCGGCGGGCCGGCCACGGCCGCGGAGGTGGCCGCGAAGCGGGGCCCCTCCGGGCCCTGGTGGGGGCGCACGGTCAGCTCCGGGCCGAGCACCTCAAGGACGCCGGCCTCGATGAGCGCGCTCATCTGCTCGATGCGTGCGGCGGGCGGGCCGATGGACAGGTAGGCGTTCAGCGGGGTGTACCAGCCTTCGAGGTCCTCGCGGTGGGAGTCGGCGCTCAGTCCGCCGTGGTCGACGACCTGGCGGATCTCGTTGCGCAGGTCGCGCAGCACGTCCAGGGCGGCCTTCACCGGCCCGTGGAGGTTGCCCTGGCGGGCCTGGTCCAGATCGTGCCGCAGGTGGTCCAGGAGCCAGGCGGTGAAGTCGCCGGCGCTGGTGAAGGCGGCCTGCTTGTAGGGCTTGGCGATCCGTTCCCAGTCCCAGCGCTCCTCGGCGGGCACGTGGTGGGCGTCCAGCAGCGAGGCGCGGGCCTGGGGGGAGGGGGCGGCCAGGTAGCGCTCGGCCAGTTCCTCGCCCTCGCCCGCTCGGCCGTGGCCGGCCAGCAGGGTGCGGTAGTAGACGGCTTCCACCTCGGTGGCGATCAGCGGCCACAGCTGGGCGGCGAAGTCCAGGGGCCGCTGCTCGCGCAGGCGGGCGATGCGCTCGGCGTTCAGCAGCCGGGGCTGGTGGCGGCCGAAGGCGCCCTTTTGGTTCTCGCCGCGCGCGTGGTAGGGCACCCCGCGCCGGGAGCCGGCCACCAGGTGCGGTTCGCGGCCCGAGGGCCGGTAGACAAGGCGGCCCTGGTGGCGGTGGAAGGTGCCGCCGCGGCCCAGGGTGAACAGCGCCATGTGGTCGAAGAAGTTCAGGCCCAGGCCGCGCAGCAGGACCGTCTCGCCCGGGGCGATGGCCGACAGGTCCAGGTCGGCGGGGTTGGCGGGGGGCAGGTAGCGCAGCTGGTGGCGGGCGGCGTAGGCGGCCAGGTCCGCCTCGGCGGCGGTGGGCCGTACCGGGGTGTGCCCCTGGGCCAGGACCACCGCGTCCAGGCCGGCCAGGACGGTGCCGTCGGCCAGGCGCAGGGTCTGCGGGCCGTGCGGGTGTGCTCCGGCGCCGTCCAGGGCGGTGGCGCGGGTGGCGTGGGTGTGCACGCTGATGTGGCCGGCGGCGCGGGCGAGGAGGTGGTCGAAGGCCCAGCGCAGGTAGTGGCCGTAGAAGGCGCGGGTGGGGTAGGCGTCCGGGCCCAGGGCGCGGGCCTGTTCCAGCACCCAGGCCGGATAGCGGACGGCGGTGCGTGAGCGCGGCAGGGAGCGCGCCCACTCATACAGGCTCGGGCCGCGCACCAGCGGCCCCTTCATGCGCACGGAGGCGTCGGTGAACACCGTCACCTGGGAGGCGACGGTGTTCATCAGCAGAGGGGCGGGCTGGTCGGTGCGCCACACGGCGCCCGCGCCGGGCGGGAAGGGGTCGATGACGTGGATGGTCAGCGGGCGGGTGGCAAGGGTGCGGGCGCCGGCGAGGGTCCGCTCCAGGACGGACAGGCCTCGGGGGCCGGCGCCGACGATGGCCAGGGTCAGGGGGCGGCTGTTCATGGCGGGGAGGTCTCCTTGGGCGGGCGGGATCGAACAAGGGGCCTTAAAAGAAGGGGCGGTTCAGGGGCGGGCGGCCCGGGCCCGCGCACCGGACCGCGCGGGCCCGGGCGCAGGTGCGGGCGTGGGGGGCAGGGGGCGGGCGGCGTCCTGCCAGGCCCGCTGCCAGCCGGCGGCGCGCTCGGCGGGCCCGGCCCGGTAGGGGGTGTGGGGCCAGGCGGTCACCGGCCGGATGCCGTGCAGGGCGTTGACCAGCCACACCTCGTGTCCGCTCAGGTCGGCCGGGCGCACCGGGCGCGCGGTGAGGGGCACGCCCAGGCGGGTGGCGCGGGCGGTGATCCAGGCGGCGGTGATGCCGGCCAGGACGGGCAGGCCGGGCGCGGGCAGGCACAACTGCCCGTCCTGCCACCACAGCAGGGTGGCGGCGGTGGCTTCGCTGGCGAGGCCGGCGGGGGTGGTCAGCAGGTAGTCGTCCGCGCCCCGGCGGCGGGCGTGCTCACGCAGCGCGCCCAGGGCGTTCAGGTCGGGGCCTTTGCGGCGCGGGCAGGTGCGCGGGTCGGGCCCGTACCAGCAGCTCAGGCGCGCCTGAGAGGCGCGGGCGGGGCTGGGGCGCAGGCGCAGGCCCAGCACCGGGTGCGCTCCGCCGAGCAGTTCCAGGCGCGGGAACCAGGCGCCGGTGCGCGGCAGGCGGGCCAGGGCCTGGGTGATGAAGCCGTCCGCGTCCAGGGCGGGTCCGGCGCCCGCGGCCCGGCAGGCGGCCAGGAAGCGGGCCCGGTGCCCGGCCAGGAAGCGGGCCTGGCCGTCCTGGAGGAGCCAGGAGTCCGCGGCCAGGAGCGGGGCCGTGGGCGGGTGGGCGGGGGCCAGGTGGGAGCCGGGCCGCCAGACGTACCAAATGCTCTGCTGGTCGGGCACGGCGCTTCAGTACCTTCCGTGCACGGCGGTGGCCGGGGCGCTGCGCGGCCCGTAGGGGGCGCGCTCGAGCCACTCGCCCCAGGCGGGCACCAGGGGGGCCATGCGGGCGGAGAAGGCCTGCAGCAGCCGGGTCCTGCGGTGGCGTGGGCGCAGGTGGGCCAGGGCGGTGCCGGCGGCGCGGGAGTTGAACAGGGCGGCCTCGCGGCGGGCGTGGGCGAACGCGCCGACGGCCGCGGCGCGTTCGCCTCCTGCCAGGGCCTGGGCGACGGCGTCGGCGGCGGCCACGGCGTCGGCGATGCCGCTGTTCATGCCGCGCGCGCCGAAGGGGGGGAACAGGTGTGAGGCCTCGCCCACCAGCAGGACCCGGTGGCCGGGGTCGGTGAAGGCGTCGGCGACGACTTGCAGGAAGTGGTAGCGCGAGACCCACAGCAGGCGTTCGGCGTAGGCGGGGGGCACCACGCGGGCCACCCAGGCGCGGGCGGCCTCCTGGGTGGCCCACTGCTCGGGGTCGTCGCCGTCCTTGCACTGCAGGTCGAGCTGGAAGCCGCCGGCGAAGGGCACCCGCATCACGCTGCGTCCGCCCAGGGCGGGATGTTCGTAGGTGAACACGCGCTCCAGGGGCAGCGGGTCGGTGGGGTCCTCGGCGATGTCGACCACGACGTGGAAGGCCTTGGAGCGGGTGCCGCTCATAGGGATGCCCAGGGCGTGGCGCACCGCGGAGCGGGCGCCGTCGGCGGCGATGACGAAGCGGGCGTGGTGGACGGTGCCGTCGGCGGTGAAGACCCGTACGTCCTCGGGGCCGGGTTCGGTGCCGGTGACGGGGGCGTCCCACAGGAAGCGGACGCCGGCGTCGTGGCAGGCGCGCAGCAGGTGTTTTTCGGTTTCGACCTGGCGCAGGCTGGTGAAGGGCGGCAGGGTGCCGGGGGCGGTGGTGGCGGGGTAGGTGCGGGTGAAGACGTCGCGGTCGCGGTAGACGGTGCGGCGGGTGGGCCAGATGACGCCGTGTTCGATCAGGGTCTGGTCCAGGCCGGCCTTGATGGTGCCCAGCAGGGCCAGGGAGTCGCGGTGGACGAACAGGGCGCGGCTGCCGGGGCGCCGGCGGTCGGCGGGGTCGGCCTCGATGACGGTGACGGGGATGCGGTGGTGGCGCAGGGCCAGGGCGGCGGTGAGTCCGACGGGGCCCGCGCCGATCACCAGGACGGGCTGGGGCGAGGGGGGTGCCATAGGGGGTCCTTCCAGGGGGCCGGGCGGGGGCTGGGTTGATGTCAGGTGGCGTCGGCGGGGGCGGGGGGCAGCTGGCCGTCGTGGAGCATGCGGGTGATCTCCACGCGGCGGACCTTCCAGGTGGAGGTGCGCGGCACGTCGGCGAAGGGCCAGTGCAGGGGGGCGGCCATGGCGGGCAGTCCGGCGGTCGCCGCGCGCCAGCGCTCGGGGTCCAGGGGGGCGTCGCGGCGGGTGCAGACCACGGGTACGGGGGTGTGGTCGGGGCCGGGCACGATGATGACCTCCAGGAGTTCCTCCAGGCGGGACATCAGGGTGTCTTCGAGTGCGAGGTTGCTGTCGATGGTGTCGATCTGGTCGATCTCGCGGTCGATGAGGCGGAGTTTGCCGCCGCGGTGCAGCGATCCCATGTCGCCCAGGCGCCACCAGCCGTCGTGGCGCTGTTTTTCGTAGCGTCCGTCCTCGCCGAGGTAGGTCATGATCGTGCCGCGGCCGCGCAGTTCGAGGTGGCCGGCCCGGCCGCGGGGCAGGGGGCGGCCGTGGTCGTCGACGGCGCGCAGTTTGATGAAGCCGGGCAGGACGAAGCCGACGTCGCGGCCGTCGTTCTTGGCGGCGCTCTTGCGGGTGTACCAGGCGCCGGAGATGGGGCCGGTCTCGCTTTGGCCGTAGAGCTGGACGAGCAGGGGGCGCCGGCGGCGGGAGGCGGCGAGCAGGCGCTGGATGGTGCGCGGGTGGATGGCGTCGAAGGTGCTGCTGTAGTAGCGCACGCTGGAGAGCGGGGCGCCGGGGGCGTCGGCGAGGTCTTCCCACTGGATGAAGTTGTTGGGGTGGGTCTCGACCAGGCCGGGGCGGGTGCGGGTGAAGATCGGGCCGACGGTGTCGGGGTCGGGGTCGGTGAGGATGACCAGGGGGTTGCCGTAGGTCAAGAAGACGCCCAGGGAGTGGTAGAAGCGGGAGTGGACGTAGCTCATGGCCAGGGCGACGGTCTCCTTCTTGCGGACGGGCCAGGCGATGAGCTGCTGGGGCAGCAGCCGGTGGAAGAGGGCGCGGGCGTTGTGGACCATCAGCTTGTTGACGCCGGTGGTGCCGGAGCTGTGGGTGATCAGGGCGGTCTGGTGGCGGTGCAGGCGTACCGGCCGGCGGCGGGGGGCGTCGGTGATGTCGGCGAGCAGGCGCAGGCAGCGGTGGGCGGTGGTGCCGGCGAGCACGGTGTCGCGGACCAGCTGATCGAGGTCGAGGCCGGTGAGGGGGCCGGAGAGTTTGGCGGCGTCGCTGATCAGCCAGGGCTGTTCCAGGCGGTGCAGGAGCTGGGAGACGACGTCGGGGCTCAGGGCGGCGGACAGCACGACGGGCACGGCGCCGATGCGGGCGGTGGCGGCGGCCAGCAGGGCGATGTCGAAGTTGTCGTCCTTGTGGATGGCGACGCGTTCGGTGGGGCGGATGCCCACGTGCCACAGCCGGGAGGCGAGGTCGTCGACGAGGTCGGCGATGCGGCGGTAGGTCAGGTCGGTGCCGGCGTGGGGGAAGGTGGCCAGGGGCTGGTCGAGGGTGACGGGTACGTCGCCGTGCTTGTCGGCGGCCTTCTCCCACAGCAGGCCGAGGTAGAAGGCCTTTTCGGGCAGGGCGAGGCGGGGCATGAGGGTGTCCTTTCCGGGGCGGGGCGGGGTGGTCAGTGGGCGGGGGCGGTGGTGCGGATCAAGAAGCGCTGGAGTTTGCCGGTGGCGGTGCGCGGCAGGGCGTCGACGAAGTGCACGCTGCGCGGCACTTTGAAGGGGGCCAGGTGTTCGCGGGCCAGGGCGGTCAGTTCGGCTTCCAGGCCCTGGGCGGGTCCGGGGCGGTGGGGGACGACGAAGGCGCGCAGTTTGGTGGCGCCTTCGGCGTTGGGCAGGGAGGCGACGGCGACGTCGCGCACGGCCGGGTGGGCGGCCAGGACTTCTTCGACCTCGGTGGGGGAGATGGTGATGCCGCCGACCATTTCCAGGTCGTCGGCGCGGCCGCGGTGGGTGTAGGTGCCGTCGGGGTTGCGTACGGCGCGGTCGCGGGTGGCCAGCCAGCCGTCGAGGAGGGTGCGGGCGGTGTCTTGGGGCCGGTTCAGGTAGTGGGGCATGACGGTGGGTCCGCGCACCCACAGTTCGCCTTCGCTGCCCTGGGGTACGGGGTTCAGGTCGCGGTCGCGCAGCTGGAGTTCGAAGCCGGGGGCGGGGGTGCCGACGGTGCCGGGGGTGTGGCGGGTGAGGCTGTTGGAGGCGAAGGCGTGGCCGGCTTCGGTGGAGCCGAGCTGGTCCAGGACGGGGGCCTCCAGGTGGGCGGTGACGCGGGCGGCCAGGGCGGGGCTGAGGCGCTCGCCGGCGGAGACGGCGGCGCGCAGGGCGCTGAAGGCGGCCGGGTCGCTGTGGGCGGTCAGGGCGGCGTAGGCGGAGGGGACCGCGTGCAGGTGGGTGACGCGGTGGCGGGCGGCCAGGCGGGCGATGGCGGCGGGGCGGGGCGGGTCGGGCAGCAGGACGGCGGAGCCGCCGGAGTACAGGGGGAAGGCCAGGGAGTTGCCCAGGCCGTAGGCGAAGAACAGTTTGGACACCGACAGGTTGACGTCGCTCTCGCCGATGTCCAGGAGCTGGGCGCCGGTGCCGGTGTAGTAGTGGGCCGGGTCGCGGTGGCGGTGCAGGACGCCTTTGGGGGCGCCGGTGGTGCCGGAGGTGTACTGGATGTAGAGGGTGTGCTCGGGGTCGCTCTCGGCGGGTGGTGCGGGGGCCTGGTGGGCGGCGCGCTGGAGGAGCTGGCTGCCGGTGAGGTGGGTCAGGGCGGTGAAGCGGGGGGCCAGGAAGGCTTCGGTGAGGGCCAGGCGGGGGCGGGCGTCGCGCACGATGTGGGCGTGCTCGCCGGCGGCCAGGTGGGGGTTGGCCAGGACGGCGACGGCGCCGATGCGGGCGGTGGCCAGGAAGGCGGTGACCCAGGCGATGGTGTCGGGCAGGGCGATCAGGATGCGGGTGCCGGGGCGGGCGCCGGCGTCGGCCAGGACGGTGGCGGCCCGGGCGGCGAGCTGGTGGAGGCGGCCGTGGGTGAGGGTGAGGTCTCTCTCGTGGTAGGCGGGCCGGTCGAGCCATCGGTTGCGGGCGGCCCGGCGGGCGAGGTCTGCGGCCATGTTCATGGCGGGAGGGGGTCCTGTTCTGGGCGGAAGGGGGGCGGGGGCCAGGGCGGGCGGGGGCCGCGGCCCCCGAAAAGGGGGGGGCGGGCGGGTTCAGACCGTGGCGGGCGCCTCCGCTTCCCGGACCCCCGGCACGACGGCGGCATCGGCGGCATCGTCGGCGGCGGTGGGGGTGGTGGGGTGCAGGGCGCGCAGCGGGGCGGCGGCCTTCAGGAGCATTTCCTGGTACTCGTCGCCTGCGTCGGAGTCCAGGACGATGGCGCCGCCGGCGCCGATGCGCCACTGGTCGCCGATGCGCACGGCGGTGCGGATGACGATGTTCAGGTCGGCGGTGCCGTTGGTGGACAGCCAGCCGATGGAGCCGGAGTAGACGCCGCGGGCCTCGGTCTCCAGGGATTCGATGATCTCCATGGTGCGGCGCTTGGGGGCGCCGGTCATGGAGCCGCCGGGGAAGCAGGCGCGCACGGCGTCGATGGCGTCGCTGTCCTCGCGCAGGGTGGAGCGGATGGTGGAGACGAGCTGGTGGACGGTGCGGTAGCTCTCGGTGGCCATCAGGCGCGGCACGTGCACGGATCCGACCTTGCTGACGCGGCCGAGGTCGTTGCGCAGCAGGTCGACGATCATGAGGTTCTCGGCGCGGGTCTTGGCGCTGTCGGTCAGCGATTCGCGCAGGCGCCGGTCTTCGCCGGGGTCCGCGCTGCGCGGGACGGTGCCCTTGATCGGTTTGGTTTCGACGGTGCCGGCGCGGTCGATGGTCAGGAAGCGTTCGGGGGAGGAGCCGGCGATCTCGAGGTCGTCGCCCAGGCGCAGGTAGGAGGCGTAGGGGGCGGGGTTGACGTGGCGCAGGGTGCGGTAGAAGTCCAGGCCGCCGTGCCGGTCGGCGGGGGTCCAGGCGGCGTTGGTGAGGCAGACTTCGTAGCTTTCGCCGGCGCGCAGCTGCTGGTGGATGGCGGCGATGCGGGCGGCGTAGGCGTCGGCGTCGTGGACGAGCCAGGGCTCGACGGGGACGGTGGCGGGTTCGGGGGCCGGCTGCTGGGGGCGCGGGGGCAGGGCGAGCAGGGTGGCGGCGGTGGCCTCCAGCCAGCGCACGGCGTCCTCGGCGCCCTCGCGGTGGCCGGTGCGGCTGAGGGCGGCCAGGTAGGTGGTGCCCTCGTGGTGGTCGACGGCGATGAAGCGGTCGGCGAAGAGCCAGACGGCGTCGGGGGTGGGGGCGCGGTGTTTGTTGGTGGCGCCCAGGTCGCCCTTGAGTTCGTAGCCGAAGTAGCCGACGTAGCCGCCGGTGAAGTCGAAGGGCAGGTGGGGGGCGGATGTCTGACGGCTGCGCAGTTCGCCCTGGAGGTAGTCGAAGACGGTGCCGGGCACGTGCTCGGTGGCCTGGCCGGTGCGGGTGACCTCGACGTGGCCCTGGCCGGTGCGGTAGCGCACGGTCTCGGCCAGCGGGCCGGCGGCGTCGCCGAAGAAGGAGAAGCGGGCGCGCCCGGCCTCGGCCAGGGCGCTGTCGAGCCAGAACACCGGGGCGCCGGTGGTGCCGTAGAGGTGGGTGAAGGCGCTCTCGGTGTCGATCTCCTTCTCCAGGATGCGCAGGTGCAGCTGGTAGGGCGTTGAAGGCGTTGAAGGCGCTGTGGGGGCCGGGGTCTTGGGGGCGGGGGCCGTGGCGGCGGGGTGGGGCGAGGTGGGCCGCGGCGCGCTGCGGGGGTGCTCGGCCTGGTGGGCCAGGGTCAGGTCGCGGAAGTTGGCGAGCATCTGGTGGCCGTACTGGGTGGAGACGGACTCGGGGTGGAACTGCACGCCCCACAGCGGCCGTTCGCGGTGCCGCACGGCCATGATCACGCCGTCCTCGGCCCAGGCGGTGGCCTCAAGGGCGGCGGGCAGCGGCTCGGCGATGGCCAGGGAGTGGTAGCGCACGGCTGTGAAGTCCTGCGCCAGGCCTGCGAAGATCTCCTGGGCGGTGTGGGTGATGCGGCTGAGGTAGCCGTGGCGGGCCTGGGGGGCGCGGGTGATGAGGGCGCCCGCGGCGGCGGCGATGCCCTGGTGGCCCAGGCACACGCCCAGGACGGGGATGTCGGCGCGTTCGATGATGCAGGCGCTGGCGCCGAAGTCCTCGGCGCGGCCGGGGTGGCCGGGGCCCGGCGAGATCACGACGTTGTCGTAGGCGCCGAGGTCGATGCCGGCGGCGCCGGGGGCGTCGTTGGTGACCACGTCGGGTTCCTCGCCGTTGACCTCGGCGATGAGCTGGAAGAGGTTGTAGGTGTACGAGTCGTAGTTGTCGATCAGGAGGGTCTTCATCACGGCTCCGTCGGGCGCGGGCAGGAAAAGAAACAGAGAGAGGGGGGCGGGTCAGCCGCGGGCGATGAGGTCGGCGGCCCGGTGGGCCAGCAGGCGGGCCTGGTCGTCGTTCAGGCGCGGGTCGCACAGGGTGCGGTAGGCGCGGGCCAGGCCCTGCTCGCTGCGCGGGCCGCCGGTGCCCAGGCACTCGGTGACGCGGTCGCCGGCGACCTCCAGGTGCAGGCCGCCGGGCCACTGCCCGGCGCGGTGCATGATCTCGATGAACGCGCTGGTCTCGGCGGTGATGTCGTCCATGTGCCGGGTCTTGTGGCCGGTGGCGGCGGTGAAGGTGTTGCCGTGCATGGGGTCGCACGCCCACACCACCTGGTGGCCGGCCTCGGCGACGGTGCGGATGAACTCCGGCAGCAGCCGGCCTACCTCGGCCGCGCCCAGGCGGGCGATGAGGGTGAGCCGGCCGGGGCGGCGGTGCGGGTCGAGCCGGTGGCACAGGGCGGTCAGTTCGCCGCGGCTGATGCCGGGGCCGATCTTGACGGCGACGGGGTTGGCGATGTGGGCCAGCAAGGCGATGTGGGCGCCTTCGGCCTGGCGGGTGCGATCGCCCACCCAGGGCAGGTGGGTGGAGAGCAGGTAGTCCTCGCCGGTGCGCGCGTCGCGGCGTACGAAGGGCTCTTCGTAGTCGAGCAGCAGGGCTTCGTGGCTGGTCCACAGTCCCGTGCGGCGCCAGCCGTCCTCGGTGCGGCGGGTGCGCCCGTAGTCGTCCAGGACCGCGCGCAGGGTGCCGTCCCAGGAGCGCGGGCGGCGGGTGCCGAGGAGGCCGGCGGCCGACAGCGGGGTGAGGTCGGCAGCCGCGCGGTGGGCGATGATGTGCAGTTCGCCGAGCAGGGCGCGGGCGCTGTGGTAGCCGGCCAGCAGGCGGCGCGGGTCGGGGATGCGGGCGCCGGCGTCGGCGTCGGGGGCGTTGACGTTCAGGCCGCGGAAGACGGGCAGGGCGCGGCCGGCGACGATCTCCTCGGGCTTGGAGCGGGGCTTGGCGTACTGGCCTGCGATGCGGCCCACGGTCATGGTGGGCAGCTGGAGGCGGTTGCTGATGATCTCGCCCATCTCGCCCAGGACGCGGTGCTTGCCCTGGAGGGCGGCCACCCCCATGGCGCCGGTGGGCTCGGCGCAGTCTCCGGCTTGCAGTAAAAAGGCCTGGCGGGCGCTGACGTCGGCGAGGGCCGCGCCGGCCTGGCGCACGTCGGCGGCGGCGGTCAGTGCGGGCAGGCGGGCCAGTTCCCCGGTGACGTCGGCGACGGCGGCCGGGTCCGGCCAGGGCGGCTGCTGGGCGGCGGGCAGGCCGCGCCAGGGGGGCGCGGTCAGGGCGCGGGTGCGGGCCGGGGGTGCGGGTGCGGTCAGTGGCATGGCGGCATCTCTTTCGGACAAGGGGCGGACACAGGGCGGGCGGTGGGCAGGCGGTGGGCGGACAGGGGGCGGGCGCACCGGCGGCTGCCGGCGCGAGGGGGGGTGTTCAGGTGGCGCGGATGAGGGCTTTGGGTTCCAGGAGGAAGCCGGCGAGGCTGCCGTCGTGGGGCAGTTCGGGGCGTGAGAGCCAGGGCCGGATGTCTCCGGAGGTGACCTTGCGGATGCTGGGTTCGTGCAGGAGCTGCTCGGCCAGAGCGGTGTGGCGCCCGCCCAGGCTGACCACCAGGGAGTCGCGCAGGGGGGCGGTGCCGTCCTGATCGCGCCAGGGGGCGACGACGACGAAGGGGAAGGGCAGTTCGGTGCCGACCAGCGGGTGGCGCGGGTCGTCCACGGAGATCACCAGCGGGCGCAGGACGACGCTGGTGTCCTCCAAGACGCTCAGCGGCCCCTGCGGATACAGCGCGCTGGAGTGGTCGCGGCCCTGGGCGGCCAGGCCGGCGAGGTAGGGGCCCAGTGCCTCGGCGTTGGTCTTGGTGGTGGCCGGCAGTACGGCCTGGGGGGAGGTGACGGGCAGCGGGGGCAGCGCGGCCAGGCGCTCGGCCAGGGCGTCGGCGAGGGCGGTGACGTCACCGCTGGTCAGGACGGCGGAGATGTTGTTGCAGCGCACGCCGCCGTCGTCGGCGATCCACGTCGTGAGGCTCTCGGGCAGGGCGGCGGCCGCCTCGGCGTCCACCAGGGCCTTGCTGCGGCCCGGGCCGCGCACCAGGATGTCGCGCCGGTTGCCGTAGCGGGCGGCCGCCTCCGGGCCGCCGTAGACGATGCCCAGGTCGGCCTGGTCGAGCAGGTGGTCGCCCAGGTCGTGGCCGCCGGGCAGGAAGGCCAGGCGCTCGCCGGGCAGTCCGGCCCGCAGCAGGGCCGCGGTCAGCCGGCGGGGGGTGAAGGGGTCCTTGCTGCCCGGGCGCAGCAGCACGCTGTAGCCGAGGGAGAGCGCGCGCACCCAGGTGACGTTGGGTTCGGGGTGGTTGTTGGGGACCACGACGGCCAGGACGCGGCCGCGCGGCACCCAGTGGCGGGCGAAGGCGCCCTGGGCGAACGGGGCGGGCAGTTCGGCGGAGTTGAGGGCCTCGATGTGCGACAGGGCGCCGCGGATGCCGGCGGTGGCGCGCTCGACGGTGGCGCGCGGGGAGCCGGTGGCCACCGCGACCCGGCGCTGGTACTCCTTGGGGCTCTCGCCGTCCAGGGTGGCGGTGGCGAACAGCTCTCCGGCCACGGCGAACAGCTCCGCGCGCGGGGCGGGCCCGCCGGCGCGGGCGCGGACCTGCCCGATCGCGGCCTGCGCCAGCAGGCGGGGGGCCAGCCCGACCTCGGCGGCCACCTGCCCGTCCACACCCGTCAGTTCGGCACGGTCACGGCTGTCGACCTCCCGCCCGGCGATGACCGGGTTGAGCCGCACGGCAGGAGCAGGGGCGCTCATCAGTAGACCCCCTCGATGACGCGGGTGCCGCCCTGGGAGGCCAGCGGGGCGATGTCGGCGAGCCCGTCGACGCTGTCGCCGGGCGCGGGGCGCACACGGATCGCGGTGTCCCGCTCCAGCACGTTGGGCAGGAACATGTCGCGGCTGAGCAGGTGCACGAGCACCTGGCCGCGCTCGCCGTAGGCCACCGGCACACCCCGGCGGGTGTCGAGGAGTTCGACCACGGACTGCGGGAAGAAGGGCCGGAAGACGGCCGGGTGCACGTCGCCGTCCAGGCGGGGGCGCTGCGGGGCGATGCCCATCAGGGTGTTGCCGTAGATCGCGGCGATCCTGGCGCGCGGGAAGAACGTCTCCTCCAGCTGGCGCAGCGACTCCGCGCTGATGCTCGTGCCCGCCCACACGATGCCCTCCAGGCCGGCCGCCAGCTGCTCGTGGAGCGCGGGGCGGGCCACCAGCGCCTCCAGGACCGGCGGGGTGATGAACAAGACCTTGATGTCCTGGGACTGCACGATCAGTTCGACCTGGTCCAGAAGGTAGGAGCGGTACTCCCCGGCCAGCTCGCCGCGCCCCGAGCCCAGCAGGCGCTTGACCCAGCGCGGGTCGAAGTCGACGGTGAAGGCCACTCCGCCGCGGCGCTGCGCCAGGTGGCGGATGGTGCGCCCCACGACGTGCGGCCCGGTGGGGCCCACGTGCAGCCAGTTGCCGGTGGCGGGGAAGCCGTGGGCGTCCAGGACGGTGCTGACCCAGTCCACGTTCAGGCCGCGCGAGGCGGCGTCGATCACGCGCTTGGGCGCGCCGAGGGTGCCGCCGGACTCGAAGACCTCGAAGGGCCCGCCGGTGTGTCCGGCCGGGATCAGGTCCTCCACGGCCACGGTGCGCAGCTGGTCGCTGACGTCGGGAAAGCGCCGCAGGTCGGCCAGGGTGCGGATGTCGCGCACCGGGTCGAAGCCGAGCGTGGGGGCCAGGCGCAGCCAGAACGGCGAGCCGGTCGCGGCACCGAAGTGCCAGCGCAGGATCTGGCGCAGATGGGCCTCGGCGCCGGCGCCGGGGGAGGCCGAGGGGGCGTGCGGGAGCAGTTCGGTCATGGTGTGTCAGCCCATTCGTCAGGGTGGGGTGGAAACGGGGCAGGCCTGAGCCGGGTGGCGCGCTCAGGCCTGGGAGGGCATCGCGGGCAGGGAGGTGCGGTGGGGAAGCGCACCCATAAATAGCTTTCAGAAAAGCTTTCTTGATGTCAAGAGGCAGCCGCAATCCGGGACCAGGAAGGCGCTCCCGGATCGTCAACTACCCGCATGAATACGGTGATTTGGTGACGGGGGCTGGGCGACGGAAGGATGGATTCCGAGGTACGAGAGCTTTTCAAAAAGCTTCCTGGAAGGTCGGCGGAGGGCCCGGCGCCGGGGGGTGGACACCTGCGTGACACCCCGTCAGCAGCAGGGCGGGGAAGGGCAGTCGCGACGGACCGGCAGCCCGGCAGCACCGAGCCCACCAGGGGGGCGACCGGCCGACGGCCCGAAAGGGGAACGAGCCGGTACCTCACCTCTCACCAGCCAGCGGCCCGCCCCACGACGAGCCGGCTCCCACCCACGCCGGGACGACCCTCACCGGCGTAGGGCCAGGGACTCACCGCGACGGCCCACCCCCTGAGGGGCGAGCCACCCCCGCACCCCACGCCCCCGGCCCGCCCCGGGCCCCGCCCCGGGGGCCTTCGCCCAGGATGACTGCGACAGTGGAAAGTCGCGCTTCCCCCACCACCGGAACCCTTCCTACCGTGCAGGGCATGACCACTGCCGAGTCCTCCCCCCGCCTGAAGCTGTCCGAGCTGGCCCCCCAGGTCTACTCCGCCATGGGACGCCTGCACGCCACCGCGGAGAAAGCCGCCCAGGAAGCCGGACTCGAGCACTCCCTGCTCGAACTCGTCAAGATCCGCGCCTCACAGATCAACGGCTGCGCCTTCTGCATCGACATGCACACCCTCGACGCCCGCGCCGCCGGCGAACGCGAACAGCGCCTGTACGCCCTCAGCGCCTGGGAAGAAACCCCCTTCTTCACCGCCCGCGAACGCGCCGCCCTGGCCCTGACGGAAGCCGTCACCGTCATCCACACCGACCACGTGCCCGACCCCGTCTACCAGGCAGCCCTCAAGGAGTTCAGCGAAGCCGAAGTCGCCCAGCTCATCTGGGCCGCCGCCGTCATCAACGCCTACAACCGCATCGCCATCTCCACCCGCATGGTGCCCGGCCACTACACCCCCAAGGCATGACACCCCACACCGCGCACCCCCACCGTGCCGCCGGCGCCCCGAAGTCCGGCCCCGCCGGGCGGCACCCGCGCTGAAAAGGGCCGCAGATGACCCGCCGCACCCCCTGCCACCCCGCCGAACAACCCGCCCTGCTGCGCGCCCAGCAGTTCGCCGACCCCTTCACCCGCCACCTGCTCACCCACCGCGGCTCCACCACCGCCCTGCTCGAACACCACCTGGGCGCACCCCTCGCCCTGCGCCTGGTGACCCAGCGGGTGCGGCGCACCCACACGCACGCCGCCCACCTGCTGCCCCTGCTCGGCCCGCACACCGACGAACCCTGGCTGGTACGCCGCACCGAACTGCGCCACCACACCCACGCGGCCGTCTCCCGCAACCTCGTCATGGGCCCAGTGCCCCGCCGCGCCGACCTGTGCACCATCCTCACCAGCGACACCGTCCCCCTGGGCCGGGCCCTGGCCGAACACCGCCTGCCCCAGCGCCGCCGCCTGCTGCGCGTAGGCCGATCCCCCTGGCACCCCCTGGCCCACACCGCCGCCTGGCGCGGCTACATCGTCCACGTCGACGACGAACAGCCCTTCTACGTCGAGGAGTTGTTCCACCCCGCCATCGCCCCGGCCCGGCTGCGCCCCGCCCCCCGCCCCGAGCCCGCCACGGCGGCAGCCCCATGAGCGAGGTCACCGTCGTCGGCGCCGGCCCCGTCGGCCTGGCCGCGGCCCTGGCCGCCCGCCACCACCGCCTGCCCGTCACCGTCCTGGAAGCCCGCCCCGAACACCGCCCGCGCCCCGGCAGCCGGGCCATCTTCGTCCACCGCGCCACCCTGGACCTGCTGGACGGCATCCACCCCGGCCTGGGCCGCACCCTCGCCGACGCGGGCCTGACCTGGCGCACCCGGCGCACCCTGTGGCGCGGCCGCCCCGTCCACACCCGCACCTACCACGGCCCCGCCCACCGCATCCCCTTCACCAGCCTGCCCCAGATGGCGGTGGAGGACCTGCTGCGCACCGCCTGCCACCAGGCAGGCGCCGAGATCTGCTGGGCCCAGCCCGTCACCGACATCCGCACCACCCCCCGCGCCGCGGAACTCCTGACCGCCACCGGCCACTGCCACCGCACCGGCCACGTCATCGCCGCCGACGGCGCCCGCTCCACCCTGCGCACCCGCCTGGGCCTGCACCTGAAGGGCACCACAGCTCCCACCGGCTTCGCCGTGGCCGACCTGACCGGCGAGGCCGGTGGCCTCACCCCCGCCCGGATCTTCCACTACCACCACCCCGCGGCCGGCGGCCGCAACGTCCTGCTGGTGCCCTTCGCCGGCGGCTGGCGCATCGACGTCCAGTGCCGCGACGGCCAGGAAGCCGCCCATTGGGCCGCCACCGCCGCCCACTGGCTGCCCGCCCTGCTCCCCGGCGCCCGCCCCACCGACCTGACCTGGTCCTCCGCCTACCGCTTCCACCAGAAAGTCGCCACCGCCCTCACCGACCCCCACCACCGCGTGCTGCTCACCGGCGAGGCCGCCCACCTGCTGCCCCCCTTCGGCGCGCGCGGCATGAACTCCGGCATCGCCGACGCCCTCGCCGCCGCCCGGGCCATCGCCCACGCCACCCCCCAGGCGATCGCCGACTACGCCCGCACCCGGCGCACCGCGGCCCTGGCCAACGTCCGCGCCGCCACGAGCGCCCTGGCCCACCTCCAGGCCGCCCGGCCCCTGCAACACGCCACCCAGCACGCCGCCGCCCTCCTCGCCCCCCACATCCCCCGCGCCGGCCGCTGGCTGGACCACGCCCCCTTCGGCCCGCCCCTGCACACCGTCCCCTACTGACCCCCCACCCCCGGTGGCACGTCACGCCGTGCCGCACCCGAGCCGCCCAAGGAGAACCCCCGTGCTCCACCGCGCTCTTGGCACCACCGGCCCCCAGGTGTCCGCCCTGGGCCTGGGCTGCATGGGCATGTCCGCCCTCTACGGCCCCGCCGACCGCGACGAGTCCCTGGCCACCGTCCACGCCGCCCTCGAGGCCGGCATCACCCTGCTGGACACCGGCGACTTCTACGGCATGGGCCACAACGAACTGCTCCTGGGCGAGGTCCTGCGCGCCCACCGCCGCGACGAGGTCCAGCTGAGCGTGAAGTTCGGCGCCCTGCGCCGCCCCGATGGCACCTTCCTGGGCTACGACGGCCGCCCCGCGGCCGTCCACACCTCTCTGGCCTACTCCCTGCAACGCCTGGGCACCGACCACATCGACGTCTACCGCATCGCCCGCAGCGACCCCCAGGTGCCCATCGAGGACACCATCGGCGCCATCAGCGAAGCCGTCAAGGCCGGATACGTCCGCCACATCGGCCTGTCCGAAGCCGGCTGCGACACCATCCGCCGGGCCGCCGCCGTCGCCCCCATCACCGACCTCCAGATCGAATACTCCCTGCTGGGGCGCTCCATCGAGACCCACATCCTGCCCCTGTGCCGCGAACTGGGCATCGCCATCACCGCCTACGGCGTCCTGGCCCGCGGCCTGATCAGCGACAACTGGCCCCGCAACCGCTCCTTCACCCCCGACGACGTACGCGGCCACACCCCCCGCTACACCGGCGCCAACGCCGAGTACAACCTCGGCCTCCTCGAAACCGTGCGCACCCTGGCCGCCGAGCGCGGCACCACCCTCGCCCAGACCGCCATCGCCTGGGCCCTGGCCAAAGGCCCCGACATCGTGCCCCTGATCGGCGCCCGCACCCGCCCCCGCCTGGCCGAAGCCCTCGACGCCCTGGGCGCCCCCCTCAGCCCCGCCGAACTCACCCGCATCGAACAGGCCATCCCGCCCGACGCCGCCCGCGGCGACCGCTACCCGGCCGACCAGATGCCCTACCTCGCCCCCGAAACCACCTGACCCCCACCACGCCACCACCGCGCACCACGCATCCTGCGCACACCGCACACCGCACGCCGCACGCCGCACGCCGCACGCCGTACGCCGTACTCCGTGACGAAAGGGAACACCATGCCCACCAGAAGGGCCCTCCTGGGCGCCGGCGCGGGAATCGCCCTCGCCTCCTCCGGCACACTCCTGGCCGGCTCACCCCCCGCCCAGGCACGGCCCAGGCCCCCGCGCGGGCCCCGCACCAACTGGGGGCAGCTGTGCGCGGCCCTCCAAGGCGACCTCATCCTGCCCACCGACAGCCGCTACGACCGCGCCCGCCACCTGGCCTCCGCCCAGTTCGACCACCTGCGCCCCCAGGCCGTCGCCTACTGCGAAAACGCCACCGACGTGGCCACCTGCATCCGCTTCGCCCAGGACAACACCATCCACACCGCGATCCGCAGCGGCGGCCACAGCTTCACCGGCTGGTCCACCACCCAGGGCCTGGTCATCAACCTCACCCGCCTCAACCGGGTGCGCACCAGCGGCTCCACCGTCCACGTCGGCCCCGCCACCCAGATGGTCGACATCGTCACCCAGCTCGCCACCCACGGCCTGGCCGTACCCGGCGGCTTCTGCCCCACCGTCTGCCCCGGCGGCTTCGTCACCGGCGGCGGCCACGGCTGGCAGCACCGCAAGTACGGGCCCGCCAGCGACCGCCTGGTCGGCGCCCAGGTCGTCCTGGCCGACGGCCGCGTCGTCACCACCTCCGCCCAGCACGACCCCGACCTGCTGTGGGCACTGCGCGGAGCAGGCGGCGGCAACTTCGGCGTCATCACCGACTTCGAACTCGCCCCCACCCAGGTGCCCGTCGCCACCACCTTCACCCTCACCTGGGACTGGGACAAGGCCCAGGACATGCTCATCGGCTACCAGCAGTGGGCCCAGGCCGGCGCCCCCGAACTGGCCCCCGACGCCGTCCTGCTGCTGCCCGACGCCCGCCCCGGCACCGTACCCACCGCCATGGTCACCGGCGCCTACCTCGGCACCGCCGCCCCCCTGAAAACCTCCCTGGACCAGCTGGTCTCCCTGGTCGGCAGCCCGCCCGCCTCCCGCGTCAGCGAGGAACTGCCCTACGACAAGGCGATGATGCAGCGCTTCGGCTGCGCCACCTTGACCCCCACCCAGTGCCACACCAGCGGCACCGCACCCGGCGCGAGCCTGCCGCGCACCGCCTACACCAAAAACCGCGGCCGCATGTTCGCCCGCCCGCTGCCCGCCAGCGGCCTCAACGACCTGCTGACCGCCTTCGAAGCGGCCCGCGGCGCCGGACAGACCCGCGTCATCAGCCTGATGGCCCTGGGCAAGAACGCCAACAACCTGGCCCCCGACGCCACCGCCTACGTCCACCGCGACGCCCAGTTCACCTCCGTGTGCGGCATCGACCTGACCACCCCCCAGCCCACCGCCGCCCAGGAGAAGGCCGCACAGGACTGGGTCGACGGCTGCTTCGCCGCCATCGACCCCCACTCCAACGGCCGCGCCTACGTCAACTACCCCGACCCCAAACTGCCCGACTTCGCCCAGGCCTACTACGGCACCAACCTGCCCCGCCTCACCCAGGTCAAGCGCCGCTACGACCCCCACGGCTTCTTCCGCTTCCCCCACGCCCTCACCCCCTGACCCGCCCCCACCTCCCCGCCCAGCGAGGTACCCCCATGCCCGAACCCAACGGGCCCACCCCCCGAACAACCCCACCGCCCGCCCCCGAGGACCCGGGTTCGCCCGCGCCCGCTGCCGAGGACCCGGGTTCGCCCGCGCTCGCTGCCGAGGACACCGGTCTGTCTGCGCTTGCCGCCGAGCTGGCTCTGCCCGCGCTCGCTGCCAAGGAGCCGGACCCGCCCACGCGCTCCGCCGAGGACACCGGCTCACCTGTGCTTGCTGCCGAGGATCCGGGCCCGCCCACGCGTCCTGCTGAGGACCCGGGCCCAGCCACACCCGCCCCTGAGGACACCGATCCGCCCGCACCCGCCCGTAAGGACACCGGCCCGCTCACGCCCGCCCCTAAGGACACCAGCCCGCCCGCGCCCCCGGCCGACACCCCCGATCCGTCCATGCCTGCCACCGAGCACCCGGGCCCACCCACACCCGCCCCCAAGGACCCGGGCCCACCCCCGCCGGCCGCCGAGGACACCGGCCTGCTAGCCCCCGTACGAGCAGGCATCCCAGCCGAAGAGGCCCTCACCGACCAGGCCTGGCTGCACGCGATGCTCACAGCCGAAGCCGCCCTGGCCCGCGCCCAGGCGAGCCTGGGCACCATCCCCGCCCCGGCCGCGGCCCTCATCACCCAGGCCGCGGCCACCACCCGCATCCAGCCACGCCAACTGGCCCTCGCCTCACGGGAGACCGCCAACCCCGTGGTAGCCCTCGTCAAGGAGTTCACCCGCGAGGTCGCCGCCCTCGACCAGACCGCCGCCGAATACGTCCACCGCGGCTCCACCAGCCAAGACATCCTCGACACCGCCACCATGCTGGTCACCGCACACGCGCTACGCCTGATCCGCGCCGACCTGCACCGCACCGCCCAGGCCCTGGCCCACCTCGCCCACACCCACCGCGACACCCTCGCCACCGCCCGCACCCTGGCCCTGCACGCCCTGCCCACCACCTTCGGCCTGAAAGCCGCCAGCTGGCGCCAACTCGTCCACGACGCCCTCACCCGCCTCGACCGCCTCCTGGACACCGGCCTGCCCGTCTCCCTGGGCGGCGCCGCAGGCACCCTGGCCGGCTACCTCGAACACGCCACCACCCCCGACCCCGCCACCTACACCGACGACCTCACCCTGGCCTTCGCCACCGAAACCGGCCTGGCCACCCCCGACCTGCCCTGGCACAGCCTGCGCACCCCCATCGCGGACACCGCCGCCGTACTCGCCTTCACCGCCGGCGCCCTGGGCAAGTTCGCCATCGACGTCCAGACCCTCACCCGCACCGAGATCGGCGAAGTCAGCGAACCCACCCGCCCCGGCCGCGGCAGCTCCTCCGCCATGCCCCACAAACGCAACCCCGTCCTGTCCACCCTCATCCGCAGCACCGCCCTGCAAGTACCCGCCCTGGCCGCCACCCTCTACACCTGCCTGCTCTCGGAGGACGAACGCTCCGCCGGAGCCTGGCACGCCGAATGGCAACCGCTGCGCGAAGCTCTGCGCCTGGTCGGCGGCGCCGCCCACACCGCCGCCACCCTCGCCGAAGGCCTGCGCACCGACCCCGCCCGCATGCGCCACAACACCACCCTGACCCAGGGCCGCATGCTCAGCGAACGCCTCGCCGCCGCCCTCACCGCCCACCTGGGCCGCGCCCGCGCCAAAGCCCTGCTCTCCCAGGCCTCCGACGAGGCCACCCGCACCGGCCGCCCCCTGGCCGAGATCCTGACCGCCCTGCCCGAACTGGCCCCCCACGCCCACCGCATCCACCCCCTGCTGGACCCCGCCCACTACACCGGCGCCGCCACCCTGCTCGTCGACCGCGCCCTCGAACCACAAGCGGACACCTGACCCACCGACACCCGAACGAGCGCCCTCACCCCCGCCCGGCCCCCACCCAGCCGGCCGGGCCCCTACCCTGAGGTCTCCGCACCGCGCCCGCCCGCCCCCCGCTGACAGCGGACCCGGTGAACCCCCCTTTCAAGGAACCGGACACCTCATCCGTGGAACTGCACCTGAAAGACAAGGTCTTCCTCGTCACCGGAGCCTCCGCCGGCATCGGCGAGGCCACCGCCCAACTCCTGGCAGCCGAAGGCGCCCACGTCGTCACCGCCGCCCGCACCCCCCCCACACCCTCACCACCGACGGCCCGCCCATCCACAGCCTCACCGCCGACCTCACCGACCCCGACGCCCCCACCCGCCTCATCGACGCCGTCCTTGAACGCCACCAGCGCCTGGACGGCCTGGTCAACAACGTCGGCGGCCTCACCTCACGCACCGGCTTCCTCGACGTCAGCGACGAACAATGGCTGCACAGCTTCGCGCTGAACTTCCACTCCGCGGTCCGCATGACCCGCGCCGCCCTGCCCGCCCTGCTCACCCGCAGCGCCGCCAGCATCGTCCACCTCGCCAGCGAGGCCGCCCGCTACCCCGACGCCCCCGTCGTCGACTACGCCGCCGCCAAGACCGCACTGCTGTCGGTCTCCAAAACCCTGGCCGCCGAGTTCGGCCCCCACGGCATCCGCTCCAACGTCGTCTCACCCGGCCCCACCCGCACTGCCCTCTTCGACGCCCCCGGCGGCTTCGCCGACCAGCTCGCCACCCGCTTCCAGCGCCCCCGCGAAGAAGCCGTCGACCACTTCGTGCGGGATGTACGCCGCCTGCCCACCGGCCGCATCGGCACCCCCGACGACGTCGCCCGCGTCATCGCCTACCTCCTCTCACCCCTGGCCGGCCAGGTCACCGGCGCCGAATGGGCCGTCGACGGCGGCGCCCTGCGCCAGCTGTGACCCACCCAGCCCCCCGCTGCCGCCCCCACCCTCCCCGCCCCGCACCCGCGCCCCCGTCAACGCCCGCCACTGCTCCATCGACCGGATCATGCTGCGACTGACATGATCCAACAACTGGCCCATCTCCT
Organism: Streptomyces sp. NPDC045778; assembly: GCF_056431945.1. Lineage (NCBI taxonomy): Bacteria > Bacillati > Actinomycetota > Actinomycetes > Kitasatosporales > Streptomycetaceae > Streptomyces > Streptomyces sp. NPDC045778. Next base: position 23,521 of record NZ_JBWKJZ010000039.1, on the reverse strand, counting down.
TGAGCCGCGCCCCCGCCGGAGTACCCACCCCCAGGACACCGGCCCCCTCATGCGCCGTCTCGGCGAACGCGGCATTACGCCGCAAATTGCCCACCACCGCCCGATACATCACATCATCATCAATGACGTACCGGTCACGACGCTGACCCGCCACCCGCTCACGCCGCACGATCTCCTGCCGCTCCAACTGGCCGATCGCCTTGGACACCGACGCCGGACTCACCCGCAACCGCGCGGCCAGGTCAGCAGCCGTCACACTGCCCGAATCAGTCACACACATACACGCCAGCACCCGCGAGACCATCCCCTGCAAACCGATGGCCATCAGCAGATGCACCAGACGCAGCTCATACTCCCGCACCGCCTGCCCATCACGCCCGTAATCCCGCGCACAAGCCTCCGGTACGGACGGCTGCGCCGCCCCCGCCCCCGCCGGCCGGCCCCGCCGGGCACGCCGCCCCGCCGCGTGATGCGCCCGCTCCGCCCGGTACTCCCGCGGCCCGCCGTTACGCATCACCTCCCGCGTCACCGTCGACGTCGGCCGCCCCAGACGCTTGGCGATCTCGGTATACGACAAACCCTCGGCCAGACCCGCCGCGATATCCCGGCGGTCCTGCTGCGTCAGTCTGTTTCCTGGCATCGTCGGTCACCTCACGCGCTGGATGTGCGAGAGCCAGTGTGCGTTCGAACCCAGCTCGTTGCAAAGCACGAATCAGCCACTCATTGCATTAACCATCAGGCCCTTTGCAAGAATTTCAACCCCGCCACCAGCCCTTTCACCCACTCCGAGCCAACTCCTTCGTTGACCCGAAAATGAACGCAACATAGCGTTTCCGAAGCGTTGAAGGCCCCCTGCCACACCGGCACGGCCCGGCACCGCCGCACCCCCACCTGCCCTGACACACCATCACCCCACCAGGGCACAACGGGAGAAGAACCCGGCCGACCGGCGCGCGCGACCCACCCGGCCCACCGCAGCCGCTTCGCAACGGAGGACGAGGACACCGGCATGACCCAGCACACAGTTGGCCTCATCACACCACCCGGCGCGACACAGGACCAACGCCTGCCCCTCCACCCCCAACACCTGGCCCGCCTCGACACCGACGTCAGCGCCCAGGTATACGTCCAGACCGGCTACGGCAGCGCCTTCGGCATCACCGACGACCACCTCGCCCACACCACAGCAGGCATCTGCACCCGCCAGGAAATCTTCGCCGAATGCGACGTCATCCTCGTCCACCACCCCTCACCCCAGGACTACACCGACCTCAAAAACGGCCAGATCCTCTGGGCCCACCCCCACCTGGCACCCCCCACCCCCACCACCACCGGCCCCCGCGACCACCACCCCGCCCTCCTCACACCCCCACCCCACCCCCACCCCACCACACACCCCCAAGAAATCACCGGCTACAGCGCCGTCACCCACGCCCTGGCCCTGACCGGCCGCACCGGCCACTGGGGCCCACCCCTGCACGCCACCATCATCGGCAACGACACCACCGCCCAAGGAGCCCTCCGCGCCCTACAAGCCCAAGGCATCACCACCATCACCCACCTCACCACCCACTTCCCCCACCCCCACACCACCCCACCCACCACACAACTCGAAACCGACCACACCGGCACCCTCCACGCCGTCACCACCACCGGCCACCACCCCCTCCCCGAACTCCTCGCACACCACGACATCATCATCAACTGCACCCACCCCACCGCCCCACCCCTGACCTACCTCACCACCCACCAAACAACCACCCTCAAACCCGGCACCCTCATCATCGACACCACCCCCACCCCCCACACCGGCTTCGACTGGGCCCACCCCACCACCCTCACCCACCCCCTACGCCAAATAACCCCAGGCATCCACTACTACAACCTCCCCGACAGCCCCTCCTACCTCTACAACACCGCAACCTGGACCCAAAGCACCACCCTCCTACCCCACCTCCCCACCGTCACCTCAGGCCACGCCCACTGGACACCAGCACCCGCCCTGCAGCGCGGCGAGGGGCGGTCGCTGTCTGGGTGAAGGAGACCTGGACCAGGCGGAAACACCGCGGCGCTCAGGGCTACCTGGCCTTCGAGGACGAGACCGGGTCCTCATGGCGCCGCCCACTTCGCGTACCTGGGCCGAGGCGGGGACAGACCCCCGTGGCTGGAGGGCAGGACTACCGCGAGCTGTCGCTCAGCAAGCCCGCGCAGGTCCATCGACGAGCACGACTGGATCACCGCCCACTGCCTGCCGCCCTACGCCCCTGCCTCAAGTCAGTCGAGGGCTCTGGTCCCTGCTGCGGCACAGTTCCCAAGCCGACACCGCCTTCAGCGGCCCCCCGACATCACCCGCTGCCTTCGTCACGGCCTCCGCAAAGCCCCGTACCGCAAAGACCTCGTCGACCGCTGCCTCACCACAACCGGCCTGCCACCGGCCGGAACCTCCTGACGGCATCATGCCGCCAAAGCCGGTAACTGCGGTGATTGATCCAGGCTGCCGCGGTCAGGAGGGGTGCTCCTCTTCCCGGGGAGGGTGCGGCTCCCACAACTGCTCGGCGGAGTCCGGCTCTTGTGTTCGGCTGCTGAGGGAAAGGGACGCAGGACCCACGGAGAGACGGACTCTGGGGCTCAGATCCACGAACGCGTTGTGTTTGCCGGTCGCGGAGTCCCGCAGGGACTCCAGTGTCCATGGGGGAATCACGATCCGCTCCGGCCGGTTCGGAAGCACCGCGGAGTTCTCCGGAACCTGGCGGCCCCGGGTGGAGATGACGCGAGGCCTGCGAACTGCCGGGTACAGCGCGGCGTACAGCTCGTGGAAGCTTCGTACGTGATTCACTCCGTGGAGGCTGAGCCTGAACAGGCGGATCCCTTCGCAGACCCTGTGCTCGATCATCGACGGGGAGAGGGTGACGTCGCCGGAGAAAAGGGCAACTGGTGCCCAGGTGCCGTCTCGGGCGTTGTCGGGCCTGGCGTCCGCCGTGTACAGGTCCACCATCCGCAGCCACGCGTCAGAGGGCTGGGCGCTTCGGTGAAACTGCTCCAGGCGGACGGGGATCCGCTCCAGGTGCCGCTTGGATATCTCTTGCCAGCGCACCACGGCCTGGCGTGCTTTGAGCTGCCGGTCGGGGTCCGTGTCGTAGTCGGCGATCACCTGCTCGCGGGCCGCCCGCAGATTGAACTGCCGTAGCTCGCCCAACTCGTAGGCCAGGACGCGCCGGGTGCGCTGCACCGGCCGTCCGTAGGCGGATGCCAGCTCGATCAGGTCGGTGTCCTGCAGATCGGGCCCCGTCCACGTGCCGGGCTGTGGAACGTAGCGCTTGGCCATGTGTGTGACCAGCTCAGCGGCTCGTTCCTGGCGCGCGCGTACGACAGGGCTGGTGTCGATCGCCCGCTCCAGGTTCCGGCGGGTCAGGCCGAAGATCGCGGAGACCTCGTCGAGGAAGCCCGGTCGGCGTGCCGGGACGATGCCCTCCGTTTCGAACCGGCGGTAGTTCTTGGAGGAGATGGCGAGCTGTTCGACAACATCCTGTGCTCGTAGCCCGCAGGCGCGTCGGATGCCGGCAACGTCCCAGCCCTCGCCGTGGTGAGACATCAGGCGGGATGGATGGACGTCCAGTGCCTGCGCGAGCTTCAGGAGCCGCGGAGGATCGGGCACTCGGTGCCCGTTCTCATACGCGAGGATCTGGGCTTTGGAGGCGCCGACGGCTTGGGCGAGTTGCTGCGCGGTCATCGACGTACGGCCTGGACGCGCGTAGAAGTTCGTTCGGTGGGCTCGCAGTTCAGACGCGTTGAAGTCGGCTAGGCCACGTGCCATTCGGTATCTCCCCTTCCTCGCCAGGGACCATTTTAGCGGTAGCATGACCGTGCACCATGGAGTGCTTGCCATAAGGCGGACTGCCCCATGAGCTGGCATTCCATGTTGTTTAGCGGCAGAACCAGTGGATGGGAACGCGGAAATGCGCGACGTTGGACGCCGTTGGCCGCACGGTATGTGAACCGCGGTCGGTCCAGCGTCAGGCGTCATGAAAGTGCCCTGCACCCCCAGGGTGATCACTCCGTTGGCGGGGGTACAGGGCAGGCGTGTGGGAGAGCGAGACTCCCGGAGGCCCTCTGTGTCAGCAGAGGGCCTTACGTCGTCAGAGAAGGTTTTCCAGCTGATGACGCAACCAGGCACCCAGTGCCTGGAGAGTCAGCCAGCCGAAGACCTTCCGGACGATCTTCTTCCGGTCGCCGCGCTTCCCCGCCGAGGGCGGGGTGACTTCCACTCGCAACACCTCCTTCTCCGGGGCGATCGACCCCGATCGGGTGACCCGATCGCCGAAAACACCAGAGAGCGAAGATGCTCTGACGAGCTTACCGGGTTCCGCATACATCACTGACATGTCCCAGGTCATGCCATGGTCCAACTCCACCGCTCCAGCGCGCCCCTGACGGGTAGTTCATGCCTGCACTAACGGTAAGAATCTCCCTGACCTGCTAACTAAGCGTGATGGGCCGCGAGTTGACTGGGCCGTACGAACCGGCTACGCCATTGGTTCCTGCCCGGACGCGTAGATCATCTACGGCGGATGGCGGACCTGACCTCGATGATCTACCCCACTGGGACTGATCGGGACGACAGTGAATCAAGAGCATGCTGATCCGAGCGGCCCCGCAGTGACCCGGACCGCGCACTTCTCGCCTGTGCATGGCTGCTGTCGGCACACCCATGCACCCGGCCGCACCAGGCGCAGACTTGTGCCGTTGATCCTCCACGCGTACGGCACGAACACCCCAGGCATCAGACGACCACGGCCCCTCGAGGGCGACCTGCGCTACGTGCGTCAGCGGTCCTGTTCCTGTCCGCCGCTCGTGCCATCGTCGTTGCGGCGGCCGCACGGCACTCCACCACGGGCAGGTGAAGAAGACCCGGCCACCTCCGAAGCCCCGCGGTCTCGAGGGGCATAATGCCGCACGGCCCCGCTGTGGACAGCGGGACCAACCACGGGCGAACCAGGCGCACCCGCCGCTGAACCGGCCGTTCTGCCGGCAACTCACCTCCGAGGCCAGCTCTCACCGGGCGGCCTGAGGCGAGCGGCACTGTCGCCGGTGTCCGGCTGAGGGCGACTGCCCGGCGCGTCCGAGGGACCGGAGGTATGGCCTCACGCGAACTGTCGGGGAGCGAAGGCGAGGATGAGCCTGCCGTCAGCGGTGAGGCGGAAGGTGACACGGATGTCACCGGTCTCGACCTTGCCGCCTGCGCCGATGGTGCCCTCCAGCGGACTGAACTGATCGTCGACCGCCGTGAAGTCAGCCTCCCCGGCGCTGACGCGGTTCACCGTGAAGGTGGCGGAGAGAAACTCCGGAGCGAAGCGGACGCTTTCCCCGGCCCTGACCTCGACCTCGCAAGAGCGGTCCAGACAGGCCTTCAAGTCCCGGCCGTTTTTCGCCCGTCGGGACGAGGCAGCGGCCGTCGAATCGGAGGCAGACGGCGCGCGCCGGTCCTCGCCCGCCGCTGGTGGCGCCGAGGCGCGGGGGCCGGCCGGGCCCGCTGGTGCTGCACCCCGCAGCCAGGACGGCAAGGACCACACCAAGGGCGCCCAGCACCCCCGGCGCAGGGCAACGGCGGTCGGGGACGGGTGCGTTCATGCGCTTGGCGCCTCCGGAGCGGTCCGACAGGATCCCTTGCGGCACACGCCACTGTGCCCCAGACCCTGCGGGACCGGTCCCCGCGGCGGCCGCCCTTGCCGCAACCGTCGTTGCCGGGCCCGATGGGCTGAGCCGACGGCGCGTGAGGTTGCCGCGGCGGCGGCATGACGCCGTACGGGCCAGCCGGCTGCGCGTGGCCAAGACGCGGGAGCGATCGAATCCGACACGGAGGCCACACAGAGTAACTGGCCCCCGGTACCGAGCCGGTGGCGGCAGGAGGCCGAGGCCTCGCCAGCACCCCGGTTCAGGCCGTGACAACGGGACGGAGCAACCCCCAGGCACCTCCGCGTGGCCGTGCAGCCGGCCCCCCTCGTTCGCTCGGCGCCTGCGAGAGGCGCCCGGGGCCCGACCCGCTCCAGGCCCCCTTGCCGATGTCGCGGGTGATGCTGGCATAGTGGGACCTGCGTCTGTGGACGCGTACCACCCTCACAGGACCACCGCCATGGGTGAATCTGGCCGCCGCCAGGACCACAGTGCTGTATCTCGGCTCAGATCTGACTCGTCGCGTCCAGTTGGTCTGCCGGAGACACGGTGCGGTGGGGTGCCTCCGTTCACGGCAGACCTGATGGGAAAGCGATGTCCTCCGGCCGTACGCACCGCACCCGCCTGGCCCGTGCTTTCGCCACGGCACAGTCCATGCCTTACCAGAAGGCTCTGGCCCACGTGATCGCCTGCAGCGAGGCCGGGTTGCTTCCAGCCCGGCTCGATCAGGACGGCATGGCGCGGGCACTCCTCACTCTGCGACAGCACCCTGGGGCACCGGCCGCCGTCCGTTCCGAGGACCCCACGGCGGAGCCACGAACCGAGCTGCCGCCGACCAGGGCGGACAAGCGGCCGTCGCTAGCCAACGATCCGCGGTGCATCGCCTTGTCCAAGGTGCTGAAGCCGGCCCTGGAGGCCACGTGCCCGAACGGAGCCGGAGGATATGGCGGGGCTCTGCAGGCGAACCTTCACCCCGCGGACGCCCAGGCTCTGGGGGGAGTACCGCTGATCCGTGCCGCGCTGCGGCGTGCGGGGCGGCAGCTGGGATGGCGGGTCCAGACGCTGGGCCAAGAGACGGAACGGGTGGCCCTGGTCCTTATCCACGACACCAGGGAAGCACCCGCTGAATTCGCCGAAGCCCTGAAGAAGCATCGCCTGAGCAGCGACAGGGAAGCGATGGAACGCGTCTCGGCACTCATGGACAGAGACAACAGGACGAAGCTCAGCACGTTGGGGCCAAGCCCGGTAGAGCGGCAGACCCAGGCGTTCCTGATGGCCGCCCGAGCCGCACTGGCCGCAGCACCAGAGGCATGGACGTAGCAGACCCACACCAGGAAAGGGAACCGGCGCCATCACCTGACGGCCACCGGCACCGGGCCGAACAGCACACCGTCGGCCCGGCGACCGACAGGCCCTGCCCCGGCTGTGGCTGTCGTCGTGCACAACAGGCACCGAATCGGGCCACCGGCTGGGATCTCGGAGCGTGATGGCACGATGCAGGCGCCGGAGGAACACGACCCGGACGCCGGCGATAACACGACTACAGAGGCGGGACGTTGACCGAACTGGACAAAGAGCTGTGCCGGAATTGCGGGGAGCCGGTGATCCGGCTCGACGAGAGGCGCTGGACGCACGGGTTCGGCCAGTGGGGGAGTGTGGGGTGCCGTGCTTACAGCTTTACGCGGACAGATTCCTGGGACGAGCGACTGACGCGTGCGGACAAGGCCGGCCCACGTACGCGCGCACAGCGCGAGGGGCGGGAGGAGTTCCCGGCCTGGCCGGCGCTGCGCGAGCGGCGGCTTGCGGCCGAGCGGGAGAAGCGGGAAGCGGAGGCATTGGCCGCGACCCGCTTCTCACCGAAGCTGGCCAGAGCGGTCGAAGCGGCCGAGGCGGTGGTGGCCGCCCCGGGCAACTGCACCTTCCGCACTCTGGAGCGGCGTCGCCAAGCGGTGATCCTGGCCGTGGAAGAGCAATCCCGTCGTGCCGCCATCAGACAAGGCCACGCCGAGCTGGGCAGCATTACCGCACGGGACGAACGCGCCCGGCTTACGCAGCTGACCCAAGAACTGCTCCGCTCCCTGCGGGCGGTGGAAAAACAGTTGCCGCCGGCTGAGGCTGTCAAAGCGGCGGCCGCACGATACTGCGCCCGCGTCGATCAGATCGCCACTGACCGTTACGCCTCGTTGTCACAGCAGGGCGACGGAGCTGCCGCGGAGCAGTACGAGCTGCGTGAGGCGCGTGAGCGTGCACAACAGGGCTGACACCGTGGCGTCCACGGGGTGCTGAAGGACGCTTGCCACGGGGCGCGTGGGCGCGTCGCCGTCGAACTCGGAGAGTTCGGCCGGCAGGCCTTCGCGGCCCGCCCGCGCCCGGGCAACCCATCACATCTCCTCGGTTAGGGTTTGGGCTCCCCATCCGTACGGCGGCCGCGCGCCAGCCTCCTTGTCTGCGGCGTGTGGGTGTTCACCGCTGAAGGCTGTGGAGGACCAGGTGTACGTGGTGGCGCCATTGCTCAGCGTCGCCGTCGTGCACTCAGCCACGCGCGAGCCCGCAATCATCCCCCAGGACATGGTGAAGGCCTGAACAACCAGCGGGTCCGGCAGCGGCTGCGGGACGTGTCCTCTCGGGGGCGATCGGCACGCTGCTGCCGGGCAGGGACGCGGCCGTGACGGTCGCCTCCGCGACGCCCTTGGTGCCCCGTGCTCTCACGCCACAGGTGCCGGTCCCCTTCCTGACCTTGTCGAGGTGTTGTTGTAGTGGCGGAGGTCGCTGACTCCTGCGGTAGGCCGGTGGTATGCGGTACGCGCCTCGTGCAGCGCCTGGCTTTCCTCCGGCGGGGAAGCGGGGGCCAGCGCCTTTGACCGTGCTCAGGACGCAGAGCAGCACCCCGGCCAGATGGCCAGGGGCGCTGCCGGCCCGCCCGTACGCCGGGAGCTATGCGGGCGGTCCGTTCTGCGCCCCGGCCTGCTGCGGGGGAGGGGCAGGGCAGTGGCGTGCGTGGAGGTAGCCGAGTATCGGCCAGGGCCTGTCGCGCCAGTAGTGCGGCCGTAGTAATTGACCGGGGGCGATGATGCTCTGGCAGGCCGCACAGCGCATCGGGGGGTGGCCTGCGCGCTCTCGTACGCTCAAATGCTCTTCGCCCAGGGCGTGGCCCGGCCCGCACGGGCCATGAGGGCACCGGTGGCAGCTGACGATGTGGTCGTACCAGGCGAGACAGGTAGTCAGGGATTGGGTCCTGGCCTCGCAGCAGTCCAGACAGCCGTGGGGCCGGAAGGGGCCGGGGTCGCCGAGGTCGATGCCTTCGCCGGGGCGGAAGGGGCGCTGACACCAGACGCAGGAACCACCAGTCAGTTGGGCCGGGGTGAGGGTGTCGGGCTGCGGGAGGGCGGCGAGGAGGGCTACCGGTTTGGGTTCAGCCACGCCCACCTCCTGCGCCCGGGCCCGCGGGCACGGCCGTCGTGCGGCTTGCTTCGATCCAGGCGGCGCGCAGACGCCCGCCTTCGGAACAGTCGGTGAGGATACCGACGTGCCGACGGGCGCAGGTGTCCAGATGATCGCGGTAGGCCCGGTAAAGGCCCTTCGCTTCTGGGCGGTCCTCGTAGTCATCGAGGTCGCTCATCATGGTCCGCTCTCCGTCCGCAGCGGATCGGCCGTGGACAAGAGCGTGCGCAGGACGGTCACGTCGCACAGGTTCCCGGGGTGCTCCGGCGCCACGACCCAGGTCATGAGGTAGGCGATGTGCCCCACGCGGGGGACGCCGAGGTAGGTGCCCCTGCTCAGACAGGCCTCCGGCCCCTCCCACGCCGCGTCCGGCGGTACGAGGAAGTAGTACGCGCCCAGCGGGCTGCGCAGGTCCCGGATCACGGGGCCGCCAAGCCAGTCCCGCAGCGCCGCGGCCACCGTGGCGGGCTCCTCACCGGCGACGGCAGCGTGGATGCGCTGGGCGGGTACGCGTACGGCATCGAAGCACCGCCCCAGCGGGATCATCGCCACGTACGCGTCCATCCACTCCCGCCGCGCCTGGCCCGGCAACGGGTGCGCCTGCGCAAGCCAGTCAGCAATGAGCCGGTTCTCCGCTAGCGAGGGCACCTGCCTCCGAGCATCACTTCTCGGCGCTGGCACGGAGGCCGTAGTCCCACCCATGTCGACTCCTTGATCGTCGGCCACACCCCGGGGCCGGTCACACGGTTGCCAGGGCGCCTTCGCTGTACCTTTCGACGTTAGGAGCGAGACGACAGCCGTCGCCAGCCATGTGCACCGATGTACACGCCTACATTTGCGGACTAGCCGCACAGTGAACCTCTTGACTGCCCAACTCCAGTCACTGAAAGTGGTGTTCATCCGTGCACACCACTGCGGCCAGCGGAGGCAACCATGGCGCTACGGTTCATCGGAATCGACCCCAACACTGGTGACGGAGAAAGCCCAACTGTGTGGGTCGACCAGGCCAAAGGTGAGATCGTCATCCAGGGGTGGAAGCCACAGCCCGAACTGACAGCGCAGTGCGCCACGTTCAAGGTCCCAGGCCACGCGAGCGGCATCCCGGAACACGAACAGGTGGTGCGGGTACCGGCCCGCATGGCCGCAACGCTGAGGGAGGCGTGCAATGTCCTCGAGCAGCGAGCCGACATTCCATGAGCTGCTGAGCACCGCCACCGAGTCGGCAGTCCACCTGGAGATGCGCGACAGCTACGCCGTGGACTACGAGTCGGAATCGTTCGCCCGGTGGCGTGAGGGGTTCCGCCACGACCCGGCAGACCAGCACTCGTGGTGGCGCCCATGGCTGGACCTCATCCAAGCCACGGTCGGACGCGGCGTAGCCGTCCGCCGCGCCCGCATCGTCTCCGAGCCCGTGAGCGAGTACATCCGGTACGAGCACTCAGGCACCTTCACCAACGTGGCCGCAGGCGAACAGGTGCGGTGGTTGCCCCGGCGACGCGCCTCCGACCTCGCCCTTCCCGGAAACGACTTCTGGCTGATCGACAAACGGCTCATCCGGTGGAATCACTTCACCGGCGACGGAGCCTCAGCCGGCGGAGAGATCAGCACCGACCCGGCGGCCGCCCAACTGTGCGCCGACGCGTTCGAGGCCGTATGGGAGCGCGGCATTCCGCACGACGAGTTCCGGATCGACTAGCACGAAGGCGAGCAGGCTGGCCCATGCCCATGTCCCCGTCGTCCGCGGCACAGGCGGCACGCGAGAGCGTTGCCCAACGCCTGAGAGAACTCCGCCTGGACGCAGGAATCAGCGGGTCTGAGCTGGCCTCCCGCTGCAACTGGACTCACCCCAAGACCTACCGCATCGAGAACGCGCGCACGCCGCCATCCGCCGACGACATCCGCCGCTGGTGCCAGGCGTGCAGCGCATCCGATCAGACCAGCGACATCATCGCTCAGTCCCGCAACGCCGAATCCATGTACGTGGAATGGCGTCGCAAAGCCCGCGCCGGACTGAAACAGCTCCAAAAAAGCTACCTACCGCTGTTCAAATCAACCAAACTCTTCCGCGTCTACTCCGCGACCCTGATCCCTGGCCTGCTCCAGACAGAGGGATACGCGACAGGGCTGCTGTCCTCCATCACGAAGTTCCGGGACATCCCCAACGACGTCACCGAAGCAGTGGCCGCCCGCCTGAGCCGATCACAGATCCTCCACGAGCCCGGCCGCAGGTTCGCGCTCCTCGTCGAAGAGGCAGCGCTGCGCCATCAGGTGAGCGACTCCGACGCGATGGCCGCCCAACTGGGCTACCTGCTGACAGCGGGCGCGATCCCATCCGTGGCTCTGGGAATCATCCCGCAGTCGACCACGGACCGATCCATCTGGCCGATGGAGACATTTCACATGTACGACGACACTCTTGTGTCCGTCGAACTTCTCTCGGCCCGAGTGACCGTAACGCAGCCAAGTGACATCGCTCTCTACGAGAAGGCTTTCGACCAACTGCGGGCCGTCGCAGTCTATGGCGCCGACGCGAGGGCGTTGATCGTGAAAGCAATCGAAGCCCTCCATTAGCCCCGGTCCTCTCCCGACTGCGGTCGGGAGAGGACAACCCCGGACACCCCGCCCCTGACTTTCCTGACCACTCGTCAGGCGGCCGTGCTCCAACCCGGCACCCTCCTCGTGGAGGTCACGTGCACGGGTGGCTTACTGCGGTGTGGGGCAGGCGCGTGTGTGGAGGTAGCCGAGTATCGGCCAGGATTGTTCTCGCCAGTAGTGGGGGCGAAGTCGCTGGCCGGGGGTGAGGGGGGTGTGGCAGTTCGCGCAGCGCATGGCGGGTTGGTCTGTGCGCTCCCGCGCGGTCAGGTGTTCCAACTCCAGAGCCTGGCCGGCTTCGCACGGGCCGCAGGGGCACCGGTGGCAGGTGACGGTGTGGTGGTACCAGGTGAGGTAGGTGGTCAGGGAGTTGGTTCTGGCTTCGCAGCAGTCCAGGCAGCCGTGAGGACGGTAGGGGCCGGGGCCGCCGAGGTTGATGCCTTCGCCGGGGTGGAATTGGTGCTGGCACCAGACGCAGGCGGCACCGGACAGCTGCGCGGGGTCGAGGGTGTCGTGCTGGGGCAGGGCGGCGAGGAGCACCACCGGCTTCGGCTCAGCCATCCCGGCCCCCTCCGGACGGACCCGCCGGTGTGGTGGCCGCACGGCCCCCTGCGATCCAGGCGGCGTGGAGACGTGCGCCTTCGGGGCAGTCGGCGAGGATACCGACGTGCCGGCGGGGGCAGCTGCTCAGATGGCCGCGATAGGCCTGGTACGGGCTCAGCGGCTCGGGACTGTCCTCGCCGTCGGTAGGGTCGCTTGTCATCAGGTCACCGTCCGCAGCGGATCGGCCGTGGCCAGCAGCGTGCGCAGGACGGTGACGTCGCACAGGTTGCCGGGGTGTTCTGGCGGCACGACCCAGGTCATGAGGTAGGCGATGTGCCCTACCCGGGGGACGCCGAGGTAGGTGCCCCTGCTCAGGCACGCCTCCGGGCCCTCCCACGCCGCGTCGGGGGGTACGAGGAAGTAGTACGCGCCCAGCGGGCTGCGCAGGTCCCGGATCACGGGGCCGCCAAGCCAGTCCCGCAGGGCTGTGGCCACGGTGGCGGGCTCCTCGCTGGCGACGGCGGCGTGGATGCGCTGGGCGGGTACGCGTACGGCGTCGAAGCACCGCCCCAGCGGGATCATCGCCACGTAGGCGTCCATCCACTCACGCCGCGCCTGGCCCGGCAGCGGGTGCGCCTGCGCGAGCCAGTCAGCGATGAGCCGGTTCTCCGCTTGCGAGGGAACCTGCCTCCGAGCACTGCTTCCCGACACTGACACGGAGGCCGTACTCTCCCTCATATCGACTCCTTGATCGTCGGCTACGCCCTGGGGCCGGTTACACGGTTGCCGGGGCGTGTTCTGATCTGGCCAGGATCATGTGACGCAGCGTGGTCGCTCGATACCCTGCCGGTAATCTCACGGTGAGATGACTTTCCATCTCGTGGTGAGCAGTAGGGAGTGCAATGCCGACCGCAGCGGGGCCCATCGAGTTACCGGATTGGGCGTGGGAGCGCGCCGAGGTGCGGGAAGCCCTCAAAGGCCGCGACATGGGAGCCGTGTTCCGGCAAGTGCAGCGGTACACGGGAGCAAGCCAAGCCCGTATCGCGGGAGCGGTCGGGATGACCCAGGCACGCGTCAACGAGATCATCAACGGTCGCCGTGAGGTGAGCAGGCTCGACGTGTACGAACGGATCGCCGACGGCGTACACATGCCCGACGACGCCCGCCACCTTCTCGGGTTGGCCGCCAGCCGTGAAAAGCGCAGCGGGGGCGTCGCCTTCGACCTGGCCGCCTTTCCAGAGGTCGTAAGGGTCTACGCAGCGCAAAGATCGGCAGCCGAAGAAATCCAACAGCAGGCCCGCGAAACCGAGGAGTTGGACATTCTGGCTGTACGCGGCCTCGGCCTGATCGGACTGAACGACAGCCTGCTTCGGACCTGCCTGCCCCGAGACCAAGGAGGCAAGGGGCTGCGGGTCCGGGTGGCGCTGCTCGATCCCGAGAGCACGGCCCTGACGCGGCGGGCAGCCGAGATCGGCGAGTCCGCGGAGTCATTGGCATCAGGGGTCCAGCTCACCGAAGCACGTCTGCGGGAGCTGGCAGACACCTGCGACATCAGTGTGTGGCGGTACAGCATGCTGCCGACCTGGCGCCTCATCCGGACGGGCGATGTCATGTTCGTGGGTGCGTTCGACAGGGGGTGGGAAGGACACGAGTCGGCGACGTACAAGGTGATGGCGACACCACACGGACCGCTCTTCCGGGGGTTCAGCAGGATGTTCGAGGCAGTCATCGACAGCGCACAGCGCACTGTCTGACGAAAGGGAAGCCAGTGATCGAGGCCGAGTTGAAGGCGCGTGTGCGTATGCCGGAGGCGGTCATGGGTGAGCTGGACAAGCGGGCACCCGCCCGCATCGAGGTGTACCAGGACGCCTACTACGACCGGCCCGACGGTTCGCTGGAGGCGGCGGACCAAGAGCTGCGAGTGCGCACGGTGCACAGCCCGGAGAGCGCTCGTACGGTACTGACGTTCAAGGATGCCTCGGTTGATGAGGAGTCCGGATCCAAGCCGGAGCACGAGACGGTTGTCGAGGGCGCGGAAGCAGTGCACGCGATTCTGCGCGGCCTTGGCCATGTGATCGTCATCGCGTTCGAAAAGCACTGTCGCAACTACGAGTTCGAGGCCAGAGGGCGGCAGATGCTGGCCACGCTCGTACGTGTCCCCGAACTCGATGGCGTGTTCCTGGAAGTGGAAACGCTCGTGGACGAATCCGAGTTGGGCGATGCCCTGGCAGACATCCGAGCGGTGTTCTCCGAACTCGGCATCGATGCCGGCGACCTCACGAAGGAGACGTACACAGGGGCGGTTGCTGCTCAGCGAAGGTGACCCTGGGCCCGTGAAGGCCGCCCTCCCGCCCGAAGGCGGCAGGGAGAAGCGTTTCAGCAGGGCGGACAGGCCCGACCCTGGTGCCGATCATTCCGGTGAGCGCTGCGGGGGGTCGGCAGGCGGCCACCGGCTGCGCTCCAGCGCGCCCAGGCACCGCTCGTACTCGTCCGGAGTCTTGCTCGTCTAGTCACCGCGCTGTACGAGGAGCGCGAGCTGCCCGTGCTCCTCGGCGAACCTGGCCGGCCATCGTTCGCTGTAGTTTGACCAGCTCCAGCGCGACGTCACGCGAGTCCGGCACCGTCATAGCTTTCTCCGCACCGGCTCTGTGAGCCCCCATCCTTCCCTCCCCGGTGCGAGTAGCGAGGCAAGGCCGGTGTGGAGTTTCCCCGTTGGACCAGTCGTAGGTGGAGAGGCCCGTCGGCGGGTAGGGGAGTTCCGTACGCTGTACACCCTTCACCTGGACCGTATTGTTGAGGCATGGGCTGATAACGCTACTGTGGATCTTGGATCCCAGGGGGAAGTTCCGGATACGGGTTCGCAGCCTAGCTACACAGGGTTTTTTGGGTTATCGCTGATTTCAGCGTGAGACTGGGCGGATTTGCTGGGCATCAGAAATGTTTCCTGATGCCCTATCAGATCAGTAAGGGAAAGCCGAAAGTGACGCGTTGTCAACCCCGTAGCCAGCCACAGTAATTCGCGGAGCGAATTCCTTAACCGAATCGCGGAGCGATTCGGTTGCCGGGCAACGGAGTTGACCGGCGCCGGCCCGGAGGGCCGGCAGAGCAGCGCGGAGCGCTGCTCTGTGAATCTGTGTGTGGGTGTCACTGTTCTGAGAGGGACGTCACTGTTGCTGGACCTGTACAGCACCGTGCTGGTCTGCGGGATTGTGTCGCCCCGGTGTCACGGACATGGGTGGCGTGTGGTGCCATCTGGGTGACGATGAGCGTGTCAGTGTGCTGCAGATTCCTAAGTGAGTAAGGGGTAGGGGAGATCACCCGCTTGTGGGTGGGGACGGGATATACCTATCTGACGTGGTGGTCTTCATAGCTGTGCTGAGTAAGAAGAGGCTTTCGTGCCGGCTAGCGGCCAGTGGGGTGACAAACTGGGCGGATGTCTGGTCAGTCCTTCACCTTCCTGCCGCTGTCGTACGCGGCCAGACCGCCCCGGGTCGTCATCGTCGCGCCACACAGGGATGAGGACTGGGTCCAGTGGACGGCAGCAGCCCTGGCCCGGCTGTCGGCAATGTGGGGCTGTAGCGGGAGTGCGGTGATACCGGCGCGCGCAGTCGGACATCCGGCAGTCGAGCGATGCCTGGCGCATTCGCACCCTGATCATGTGATGGCCTACGGGCCGTCATGGGACACGTTCGACACCCTCTACCCCGGCAGCATCGAGCAGATGCTGGCCGAGCATCAGATTCCCGGCAGCCCCGGTGCTGATCAGTTCAAAGTGATGGTCCGCCAGCACTCGTGGGACGGTCCCATCGTCCGCGAGGCTGTGACGGCGGCTGACGCACTGCGCTCGCGGGTGGGCACGAACCATCATGAGGAACATGTCCAGTGCAGTCACCTGTTCGATCATGACGATGTGCGTGATCTGACATCGCTGGCCGCGATTGCCGGCGTTCCCGTCATCGGTGTTCCAAGGGGACTCGTGACCTCGGTGGAGGCCTTGGCCTACGCGATGCATGTCGGTATCCAGGCCCAGACAACTGGCACTGGCGGGGATGTCTCGGCTGAACAGTGGCGCGAGGCGGCGCTCCGCGGCGCCGAGTCCCCGCTGCTGTCGCAGTTGCACCCCAACGCACCCGATGGAGCGCTCGCGGTGCGCTCCTATGAGGCCGGACGGTGCATCCCGGTCACGAGAGCCCTCCAGCGCCCAGACCGAATCGTCGTTCTGGGAGACCAGCCAGAAGACTTTGCTCTCGCTGAGGCTCTCCGGCAGACCCGTGGCGCGGTGACATGGATGCCATGGGAAGCCTCGGTGAGCGACATGTGGCTGTTCCCCGGCCGCGCATCCGGCCAGACGCAGGTGACGAGCGCCTCGTTGAGCGTGGAGGAGACCCAACGGCACATCGACGCACGATGGGACGAGCGCCCCGTCAGGCACACTCAGCCTGCAGAGGTGGAGCGCCCGTTTGAGGCAGTCGACCCTCACGACATCGATCTCAACCACCCGATCATGGTGGTCTTGAAAGACGCCTGGGACCAGCCGCGCTCTCTTCCCGCGAGCGTGGAACCCGACGGATCACTCCAGACATCCCTGTCGCTGGCTGCCGAGGTCCCACGCGGCCTCGACCCAGACAAACACCGGTGGCAGATCACTCTCACCGCCAGCAACCACCCTGTCCCCCCACTCACCGTACTGGGATCGTCTACGGTCACGGCAACAGGCCAAAACCCATGGGAGACCTTCGTCCGTGCCGCGGACGGAGGCATCACCTACTGGTCTCACCGCTACGACTTCGTACCCAGCGGGGCATCCCTGACCGGCACGCTTGCCTCTCCCAAGCTGGCTTGGCCAGGCATCAAGCGCATCCTGCACATCGCAGCTTCAGCAAACGACACCACTATCCGCTCCAGCCCGGCAGGGAAACGCGCCGCCATCATGGAACGGCTCCTTGGATCCCGCACTGCTCTGGAAGCACTAGCGGCAAGCCCGGGCTGGGCTTTGCTGCACCGCTTCACTCAGAACACTACGAACCACGATGGCCCGGAACACAGCCGGTGGAAACTGAAGTCCGCTGTCGTCCTGTCCTGGGAAGCCTTCGTTGCTCATGACGACAACACCTGGAGCCTAGAAGCACGCAGAAACCAGATCGACCAGTGGACGTCACAGGGCGTGCTACGCCGCGGGCTGATCCTTGGCTGCGGTCATTGCCCCATCCTCGAGTTCTACCCGCTTGCTGAGATCAGCCAGAGCTACCGCTGCAGACGCTGCGAAGGGGAGAACCAGCTCACCAAGAGCCACTGGAGACCAGTCGCAGATGAACCCCGCTGGTTCTACGATCTGCACCCAGCAGTGCTGGAACTCGTCGTAAACAACGGCGACGTACCCCTGCTGGCCACGAGATACCTGCGCAATCAGCACTGGGCACGCCAAGCCCTCGTCTGCGAGGAATTCGAACTCCTCAAGAGCGGCAACCGTTTCGTGGAGATGGATTTCGCCCTGGCGACCAGCGAAGATCTGTGGCTGGGAGAAGCCAAAAGCAACGACTCCCTTGGTAACAGCGTCCGCGAGCGGCAGCGCGAAGCGGGCAAACTCATGGAAGGATGCGCACTCGTCGGAGCAGCCGGCCTCATCCTGGCCACCGCGAAGCCGCAGTGGTCACAGACCACAGTCGAGACGCTCAGCTCGGAGCGACAAGGACGCCTAAGAGCAGGGAAGCCAGCCCCTCAGATCAGCCTGCTGACAGACCTTGGAACAACCCCCAAGCTCACCCCATTGCCCAACACGTGAGACCGCACCGCCTCCCACAGACAGAAGAACGCGCCTGCGCATAGGCCCGCTAGCTTCGCCGATCGCGCCGGCACGGTGTCACCGACGACGATCGTAGTGTCGTTGAGCTGCTCACTGAGCGAGCAGGGAGGAGTGTAAGGGGCTGTTCCCGGCTGGCTGCAGATTTCCCTGTATCCGCCGATGGATCAGTGCAGCCGGCTGAGGGTGTCGCTATGACCCAGCGATCCATTCCACCCGAGAACCCCGTCTCAGGCATGGGCCTCAACGCGGACAGCCAGACGCCAGGCCCGGTGGCGCCGCGGTTGCTGGGGCGCGAGCAGGCTGTCACACGGCTACTCGCTCTGGACGCGACCGGCGAGTTATCGACGGCGCATGTCCGTCTGGTCGCTTCTTCGGTGGGAGTCTCGCTGCGGACGGTGTGGCGGTGGCTTGAGGCCGCTCGCCACCAGGGCCGCTCGAGCCCACGTGAGCGGGAGCGTTTCACGATCACGCCCGAACTGCACGCACGCCTCGCTCGATGGTGCGGCAACGCCGCAGCGGTACACCGGGAACTGCTGGCCGAGCACGCCCAGGCCCTGGCCGAGCACGCCCAAGCCCTGGCCGAGCACGTCCTGGACGCCGTCGAAGGCAGTAAAGGACCCGCACCACCGCCATCGCTGGCGACGCTGCACCGTGCCATCCGCCTCGACCTGAACCCCGGCCAGCGCGCCGCCCTCGCCGGAGGAGAACGCGCCAGACGCCGACACGACGTACATCTGCGCCGCCCCCGCCAGTGGCGCAACGCCTGCTGGGAAGCCGATCACAAACACATCCCCGTCGAGGTCCTCCTCGACAGCCAGCGCGTCTTTCCCTGGGTGACGTGGTTCATCGACTGCGCGACGAACGCGATCACCGGAGCCGCGATCACCCCGCACCAGCCCTCCCGAGACGCGATCCTGGCCGCGCTACGCATGGCCCTGCAGCGAGGCGAGAACGACGCCTTCGGCCCCATCGGGGGCCTGCCCGCCCTGGTACGCATCGACCGCGGCTCCGATTTCCTCTCCCACACCGTCGCCCAGGCTCTGGGCGCGTTCGCTGTGCCGATCCAGGACCTGCCCGCTTACCGGCCGGAACTGAAGGGCACGGTGGAGAACCTGAACCGCTGCGCCCAGCGCATGTTCTTCGCCGCCCTGCCCGGCTACACCCACGCCCCGTCCGCCTCGGTGCGACCGGGCACCGCACGGGGCGGCCGTGTGCCGGTGGGCGAGTTGATGGAGTTCCCCGCTTTCGTCGAGCAACTGCTGGAGTGGATCACCTGGTGGAACACCGAGCACGCCTCCCAGGCGCTGGGCGGGCGCACGCCGCTTGAGGCGTGGCAGCAGGACCCCACCCCGATCCACGACGTCGACCGCTCCCTGCTGTGGGCGTTCACGCTCGAAGACGACGGCCGCACCCGCACGCTGACCACCAGCGGCGTGCGATTCAACAACCGGTACTACGTGGGGGAGTGGATGACCGGAGGCGCGGACGCCGGCACGAAGGTGAGGGTGCGCTGCCTGCCGCACCACGACCACGAGATCGAAGTCTTCGACACCGCTACGGGCAAGCACCTGGGCACAGCCCACCTGGCGGATGCGGCCACCGATGAGCAGCGCCGGGCACTGCGCCGCAGCAAGGACGCCGAGAAGCGCCGTCTGGCCCGCGCGCTGGCCCAGGCCTCGCGACGTACCCGCCCGAAGTACGCGGCGGTGACCCGCGCCGAACAGCCCAAACGCCTGGGCGCCCTCACCTCGGCCGAGGCCGACCAGGCCCTGACCGCAGCCCACCTGACCGACGCGGCTGAGCTCGCCCTGCCCGACCTGATCCCACCCACCACAGCGCCGAGCCACTGGCGCACCCCTGCTGCGCCACGCCCCACCGACGGGCCCGGCCCACGTAAGGAGGAGCACCAGTGACCACCACCCTGCCCCCGGCCGAGGGCGACCAGTACCTGAAACTGCCCGGCGCGCACATCGTGGCCACCCGCGCCCTGCTCAGAGCACGAGAGAACCTCGCCGACACAATCGAGGCGAGGGCGATGATGTGCGTCTACGGCGGCGCGGGCTTCGGCAAGACCCTCTCGGTCAACACCAGCCTGCGCGAGCTGGAGCCCGACGAGGAAGTACGCCGGATCGCATTCCGCTCCCGCCCTACCGCCCGCGCGGTGCGCCACGAGATCTTCACCGCGCTCGACCTGGCCGGCACCCCGCCCGCACACCCATCGGAGTTCGACCACCTCCTCAAAGACGCACTCGCGGCCCACCCGCGCACCCTGATCGTGGACGAGGCCCAGTGGCTCAACTCCGAGGCCTTCGAGTACTTCCGCTACCTGTGGGACGACTACGCCACCCAGCTGGCCATCGTCTTCGTCGGCGGCCAGGGCTGCTACACCGTGCTGCGCAAGGAGCCGATGCTCGCCTCACGGATCTTCATCTGGCAGAAGTTCTCCCGCCTCACCCCCCAAGAAGTCCTCCAGGCCATCCCCCTGTTCCACCCGCTGTGGGAGAACGCGGAACCCGACGACATCCTCTTCGCCAACACGCACGCCGCCCACGGCAGCTTCCGCGACTGGGCCTGGCTGACCGCCCAGGCACGCCTCGGCCTCCAGCGCCTGGGCAGGCAACGCGTCGACCAAGAGGTGCTGCGCTGGACCTTCGCCCGCCTGGGACAGGCATGACGCCCACCACCATCAGCAGCACGCGCCCGCCTCCGGCCCTACCCGGCCCCGGCCCGCAGCACTTCCTCTCGCTCCCCGGTGCCCGGACCGTCCCGGTGCCTGCCCTCGACGCGGTCACCCGCGCTGTGGAGCAAACCCTGGCAGAGCAGGCCATCATGTGCCTCTACGGCGACGCAGGCTGCGGCAAGACCTACGCCCTGCAGACTCATCTCGCTTCCCGCCCTGCGCTGCCCGGCGACGTACGCATCTGCCATCTCAGCCCGCGCCCTGCTCCGACCCCGCTCGTTCTGCACGCCGAGCTGCTGCTCGCTGCAGATCTCCCCATCCCGCCGACGCGGGACCCGGGCGTCCTGGACACGGCCTTGCGCACCCAACTCGCCGCGCACCCGCACCTGCTGGTGATGGACGAGGCCAGCCGCCTGACCACCGGCTGCGTCGAGTACCTCTGCTACCTCTTCGACGACCCCACCACCCAGCTCACCCTCATCCTCGCCACCAGCACCAAGGGCTTCCGCATGCTGCGCCGCCAGCCCCTGCTGACCACACGCACCACCCGCTGGCTGCAGATCCACCCGCTCACCCCCGGCGAGGTACGCCGCGCCATCCCACAGCTCCACCCGCGATGGCGCGACACCGGCAAGGACGTCCTCGACCGCCTCGACACCCGTCACGGGCACGGCAACTTCCGCCGCTGGGCCCAGATCACCCACCACACCCTGCGCCTTGAACGCCGCGCCTCGCCCCCGGCAAGCACCCTGCTGGAGACGACGCTCGACGGCTGCCTCCCGCCACACGAAGACCCCCGATGACACCCACGACACCCCCAACGCCTCCGCCCGTCACGCTGATCATCAACGTGGACGACGACACCCGCGTACTCCAAGCGGCCCGGGCCAGCACCGACCCCCAGGCCGGCCAAACCACGGTCGACCTCACCCCGCACACACCCCGTACCGCCTACCTGCCGCGGGACATCCTGCGCGCCCTGGGCCGCACCGACTACCAGCCCACCACATCCGAGCCCCCCGCCGCCGCACCCGCCTGGCGGGCCGCTACCTGCTGGATCACCGTCCTGGGCATCCACCGCCTCGTCATCCTGCGCGCCCACCACCTCGCCGAGGCCCGCACCCGCCACATCGCCCAGCTACGCCAGGACACCGGCATCCACCTCGTCCTGATCGCCCAGCCGCCCACCCCTGCCGCCGCCGCACGGCTGCGCACCCGGCTCGCCCGCCACCACCTCGACCACGACCTGCAGCAGATCACCGACAGCCACGAGGCCCTCGATCTCCTCGGCCCGCCCGCCCCACACCGCCCTCAGCCCGTCCCAGACCGCACCATGCCCCTGCCGGACCTACCGCGCCTCCCGGTCGCCCGCTTCCGCGCCGAGCTGCGCCGCTGTCTGCCCGCCGCAGACTTCGCCCGGGTCGATGCCCAGTACCGGGCCGGCCTGTACGCGGCCAGGGCCTACCTCACCCGCCATCCAGGTCTGCCCACCCAGCAAGACCTGGAGTTCTTCCTATCCCGCCTGACGACCAGCAGCCCCAGCCCACGCCACACCCTGACCCGGCTGCGCGGAGCCCAGGCCGGATTCCTGCGCGCCGGTCTCCTCCTGGACCTGCCCGACGACCTCGACACGGCCACGGGGCCGGGCACCACCACACGCCCATTCACGCCGTACACGGCCCACCGCATCAGCCGCGGCATTCCTCACCCACTCCAACTAGCCGCACTGACAGCCCTGTTGACGACAGGAACCCACCCCGACGCCCTGTACGCCACCCCCATCGCCGCCCTCGACGTGCGCTGTACACGCCTAGCCGTCCCCGACGTCTGGCACCCCGAACACGGTTCGACCACTCCGCCACCCGCCGTGGTCTACGCCGTCCCGCCCCGAGCTCGCCCCGTGCTGCGCACGGCTCTCCGTTTCCGCCGCTCAGAGCAGGCGCAAGATCACTTCCTGCTGTTCAGCAGCTCCTTCGGCCACCGGCTCACAGACCTGGCCCACGACGCCGCGGTGGGCATCCCCGCCCTCGGCCCTCTCCAGCCCGGCCCCGACTGGCACCACCGCGCCCGCTGCGCCCACCCAGCCACCACCACGCCATACACATCGACCGACCAGCCCCCTCAGCATCACCCACGGACGCAAGAGGAGCTCCAACTCTCAGCTCCACCACACCTGCTGAGCTCACACCAACGCGCCGAGCTGCTCGCTACCATCGGTCCCCCGACCGACACTGCCCTCCCACACGACCAGGCCGCCCCCATTGTGGAGATCCTGAGGCGTTACCTTGGCTCCCGTCGGCCTCCCGTATCGGTCAGTGAGGATCTTTTGGCCGATCTCATGGACCGACTTCTACTGGATCCTGCCTCGACTCCGCAGTGGCCGATTCCTCATCCAGATCTGCTTTATGCGCTGTCAGCCGGAGCAGGATATCCGTGCAGAAGAGAATTCACTTGAGGGTTGCTTTTCTGGAATATCAGGGAAGGAATTAGCAGTTGCTTCTTGAACTACCTTGTTGCACAAAGAATTTGATGACTCAACACCTAAAGGAGAGTCAGAGAGAGATCAAACAGGAGTAAGGGTTGAAACCCAGACCAGCGATCCGCACACTGGCCTTGTAGCCAGCCTCAGTAATTCGCGGAGCGAATTACTGAACCGAATCGCGGAGCGATTCGGTTGCCGGGCAACGGAGTTGCCCGGCGCCGGCCCGGAGGGCCGGCAGAGCAGCGCGGAGCGCTGCGCGTCTCCCGCCGCGTAGCGGCGGCGCGTCGTTCCGGCGGAGCCGGACGCGCGC
>NZ_JBWKJZ010000038.1:0-80493 GCF_056431945.1 Streptomyces sp. NPDC045778 | reverse complement strand
TCGTGCTTTGCTGACCGACGGCGGGGGGGGGGGGGGGGGAGAGCGGGGGGGGGGGGGGGGGGGGGGGGGGGGGCCCCCCCCCCCCCCACCCCCACCGTCGTTCCCCGGCCCGGTCAGGCCAGCGTGTACTCCAGCGTGTAATCGGCGTTCTGGTAGCCGCCCTTGCCGGACAGGCCTGCCAGTTCGCCGGAGCCGCTGCCCGGGACGACCTCCCAGGAGACCTCCACACCGGTCTCGGTGTACGTGCCGTGCGTCTGGAACACGAAGCTGCCGGTGCGGCCGCCCAGCGTGCCCTCGAAGCGCTGGGTGCCGACGAACCGGGTGCCGTCGCCCACGTAGACGAGCAGCCAGTCCGCCCGGCCGGTGCCCTCCAGGTCGCCGGTGAAGGCGGCCTGGCAGCGCGCGTTGGCCTGCTTGCTGTGGCCATCGCCCTCCGCGGTGACCTCCTCGACCCAGTCGGAGACGTCCAGCGTGCCCTTGGCGGTCGTGGTCATCGAGAACTCCCTCGGATGGTGGCAGGGTCCGCCCTGCCGGTGGATGAAGGACGGCGGGCCCGGAACCGGGCCCGCCGTGCGGAGGGCACAGGTCCCCCTGCCCGGCAGGGTCACACGGCCGGGAGTGCGGCACTGCCCAGGATTGAGCAGTCCCGCCCGGGGCCCGCAGGGGGTCAGCGCCCGGCCCGGGCGAGGTCCTGGCGGACGGCGTCGGACACCGCGTTCGCCTCGTCGCGCAGGTAGAAGTGCCCGCCGGAAAAGACCCGCAGGGTGAACTCCCCCGTCGTCTCGGCGTTCCAGGCGAGCAGTTCCGCGCTGTCCACCTCGGAGTCCTCCGTGCCCATGTAGGCGGCGACGGGGCAGCGCAGTACGGGCCCGGGGAGGGCCCGGTAGGACTCGTGCAGCTCGAAGTCGGCGCGCAGGGTCGGCAGCAGCATGTTCAGCAGCTGCTCCTGGCCCATCACCTCGGCCGGTGTGCCGCCAAGGTCGCCCATGGCGGCGAGGAACTCGGCGTCCGGCAGGCCCGAGAAGCTGCGCCGGTCGGTGGGCAGCCGGGGCGCCCGCCGGCCGGACACCACCAGCAGCTCGGGGCCGCGGCCAGGACCGGCCGAGAGGCGGCGGGCCACCTCGTAGGCCAGGATCGAGCCGAGGCTGTGCCCGAAGAAGGCGTACGGCCGGTCCAGGTACGGCTCCAGGGCCTCGCACAGCGGATCGAGCAGCTGCTCGATCCGGTAGTACGGCAGCTCGCGCACCCGTGACTCGCGGCCGGGCAGCACCACGGCCCGTACGTCGACGCGAGGGGCCAGGGCCAGGCGCCAGGGCCGGTAGGCGGCGGCTCCGCCCCCCGCGTGTGCGAAGCAGAACAGCCGGACGGCGTCCGGGTCCACGGCCACCCGGCTGTCACCGGCCAGCCAGCGGGTCTCGACCGCGGCGTGCATTCTCTGTCTCCCTGTCTTTCGTGTGCTGCTGTCGGTCTTGAGATCCTGAGTACTGGAGATCCTGAGGTCTTTCGGGCTTTCGGGCTTTCGGGCTTTCGGGCTTTCGGGCTTCAGGGGGCGCCTAACGGCTGAACACCACGCTGGTGTTGAAGCCGCCGAAGCCGAAGCCGTTCGACAGCGCGTGGTCGATCCGGGCCGGCACCGACTCGGTGGCCACGAGACGGCCGGCCGCGCCGATCGGCCGGCGCAGATTGGCGTTGCCGTGCACGAAGCCCTCGCGCAGCTGCACCAGGGTCGCCACGGCCTCGACCACCCCCGCGGCGCACAGGCAGTGCCCGATCAGCCCCTTGGTCGAGTTGATCCACGGGCCGTCGGGCTCCGCGCCGAACACGGTCCGCAGCGCGGTCAGTTCCACGTCGTCGCCGAGCGGCGAGCCGGTGCCGTGCGTGTTGACGTAGTCGATCCCGCGTGGTGTGAGCCCGGCGTGCCGGAGGGCCCGCCGCATCACGTCGACCTCGTCGTCCACGTGCGGGTCCGCCAGGCCGTTGCCGGACAGGCGCATCGCGTACCCGGCGAGCCGGGCCCACGGGGTGACGCCCCGGCGGGCCGCCGATTCTGCTGACTCCAGGACGAGGCAGGCGGCCCCCTGGCCGGGGACGAAGCCCTCGTGGTCGGCGTCGAAGGGGCGGCTGGAGTGCTCCGGCGCGCCCTGGCGGCGCCCGGCCATGGCCCCCAGGTTGTAGAACGCCTGCCGCTCCATGTCGGACAGGTCGGTGAGCGCGCCGAGCACCAGGCAGACGTCGGCCTCGCCGGCGGCGACGAGCCGGGCCGCGTTGATGACGGCGACGTTGCCGCTGGCCGACGCGCCGCCGACGGTGTACCCCTCGCCGGTCACGCCGAGGACCTGGCTCACCGTGCCGACGTGGTCGGTGTCCATGAACTGGAGCGGGTAGCGGGCCGGCAGGTGCACCGGGCTCTTGGTGTAGCGCTGCCGCGCGGCGTCCGCGAACCGGCCGCCCAGGTTGTGCCCGGCGACGACGAGCCCGATCCGGTCGCCGGGCACCGGCGTCCGGTGCAGCCCGGCGTGTTCCCAGCCTTCGAGCGCCACCGCCACCGAGGCCTGTACCGGCATCGGCGACCGGGCGGTGATCTTGATCGCGGACCGTCGCAGCGCCTCGGGCCGGGGCGCGAGCAGGCTCGGCAGGTCGAAGCCGGGCAGGTCGGCGGCGAGTCCGGGCCGCAGCTCGGGGTGGTTGTCGTCCACCGGGCGGACGCCGATGCCGGAGACGCCCGCGCGCAGCGCCCGGGCGAGTCCGGGGACGTCCGGGGCCGTGGCGCAGAGCACCCCGGCCCCGGTGACCACGACCCCGGTCACGGAAGGTGCCGGCGCAGCACCGCGGCCAGGGACCCGATGTCGTGGACGGCCAGCAGGTCCGTGACGGACAGGGTGAGGCCCAGGCTGTCCATGGTCGTGGTGACCACGTCGACCCGGTCGATGCTGTTGGCGCCGAGGTCGGACAGCGAGGCGTCCTCGGTCACCAGGGCGGGGTCTATCTCCGGAAGGACCTCCCGCACGCTGGCGCGGATCGCGGTCAGTACCGCATCGGTCATGGTGGTTGCCTCTTTCTGGCGGATCACCGCCACTCGTACATCCTGTGGTAGCCCTTGGTCCGGGTGTGGACCAGCAGCGGCCGGTCCCCGGGCAGGTACTCCTCGTACCGGTCGGCGTCGACGACCCGGTCCTCGGCCGGCACCAGGGTCCGGAGGCTCTCCGGCAGCAGCCGGACGTACTCCGCGAAGTCCAGCTCGCGCCGGCGGGCCAGCTGCCCGCCGATGTCCATGGCCAGGACGGCCTCCCTGCTGTCGGGTCCGGTCACCCCGCTGAAGAACTCGGCGGAGCAGCCGGAGCCGTAGGAGTAGAGGCCGATCCGGGCGGGGGCCGTCCCCGGGTCGGCGGCCAGCAGGCTGGCGAGGGCGAGGTAGACCGATCCCGAGCAGAGGTTGCCGACCTGCGCCGGGTAGGCGAGCGAGGGCCGCACCCGGCGCTCGAAGTCCTCCTGTGCCTCCTGGAGGGAGGCGCCCGACTCGCGCATCATCTTCCGGTGCGCCGCGAGCACGAGCCCGCTGAACGGGGTGTGCAGGGCCAGCCGGTCGAAGGTGCGGCGGAAGTCGGCTCCCTCCACCCGGAGCCGGTAGTCGGCGAAGCTGTTGCTCAGACAGTCCAGGTACGCGAACAGCGAGCGGTCGACGTCGGCGATGTCGAACTCGGGCGTGGGGCGGGCCGAGTCGAGCGTCTCGTAGCTGTAGAGCCCGAACGCGCCGAGGTCGAGGTCCAGGACGGTCGGCCGGTCGCTGAGCAGGACGGCGGCGGCGCCGTGTCCTGTGGCCGGCTCGGCGTACGCCGCGCGTTCGTCGACCAGGGCCACGTCGGTCGCGATGACCAGCGCCTTGGCCCCCGGTGACGCGCCCGAGGCGAGGTAGCCGGTGGCGAGCTGGAGGGCGCCGGTCGCCGCGTAGCACGCCTGCTTGACTTCGAGGAGGCGGCAGTTCCGGCTGAGGCCGAGGTGCTCGTGGACGTAGGAGGCGACGGACTTGCTCAGGTCGAGGCCCGACTCGGTGGAGGTGACCAGGACCTCGATCGCGTCCCGGTCGGCCGGGTCGAGCGCGTCGACGAGGGGTTTGGCGGCGTTGACGGCGTTGGTCACCGGGTCCTCGAAGGGCAGCCCGACCGAGCGGTTGTGCATGG
This sequence comes from Streptomyces sp. NPDC045778, assembly GCF_056431945.1. NCBI lineage: Bacteria > Bacillati > Actinomycetota > Actinomycetes > Kitasatosporales > Streptomycetaceae > Streptomyces > Streptomyces sp. NPDC045778. Next base: position 76,315 of record NZ_JBWKJZ010000038.1, on the reverse strand, counting down.
CGAGGTTGTCCAGGCGGTCCGGTTCCAGCGCTCGGCCTGCGAACAGTGTCGCGACGGGGATCTGCGCGACCCCCGCGTACACGTTGAGCGCCTCGATGCCGTAGCCCATGTCAGCGCTCCTCCGCCGCGACCAGGTGGTCCACCAGGGCGTCGATGTCGGGGAGTTCGCCGAAGGCGGCCATGTCCTGGTCAAGGCCGAGCCGTTCGATGAGGCCGAGGATGATCTCGACCCGGTCGACGGAGTCCGCGCCGAGTTCCTTGAGGTGTTTGCCGCCGGTCGTGCCGTCCCAGGTGACGTCGGGCAGGATGCGGCCGACGACCTCTTGGACGACGGCGGTCATCCGGTCGCGGGCGGCGGTGGGTGTGGTCATTCTGGGATCTCCCCGTCTAGTTGGAGCGAGCACACGGCCAGCAGGCGGTCGGTGTCGCGGTCGCGCAGGACCACGTCGACGGCCTCGCCGCCGTCCCTGCGGTGCCAGTGCCGCAGTCGGACGGCCAGCGGGCGCCCCGCGTCGGCGTTGCCCAGGTAGCAGAGCTGCTGGTCGACCACGACCCGGTCGAGGAAGGACTGGTCGTCGCGGCCCAGGTCGCGCCAGAGGCGGAGCAGGGCACGGTCGACGATCGAGAAGTACGCGGCGAAGTAGAGCAGTCCGGCGCCGTTGAGGTCCCTGGACGGGTCGACCTCGTAGTCGATGTCCAGTTCGGTGACCAGGCGGTTCTCGTCCGCCTCGTGGTCGTGGAAGGTCAGCTCCCGGCGGGCCCGGCCGTAGGCGTGCCGGGGCGAGAACTCCTCGGGCAGCGTCGGCAGGTGCTCGTGCCGGAAGTCGGGCGGCGAGGCACGGACCAGGCCCGCGTTGGAGGGGCCGTCCCCGCGGGCGACCCAGCGGTTGAAGTTCTCCACGTACAGGCAGTCGGGGTCGGCGAAGGCGTAGAAGTCCTCCGGCTCCAGCGGTCCCGCCTCGTCCCCGGCCGAGCGGGCGATCCGGTGCAGGGTGAGCACCGACTCGCTGCCGAACCCGAACAGGCGCGTGGTGACCTGGAGTTCGTCGCCGAACGCGGGGGTGCGCAGGTGGAACCGGCGGCTGCCCCGCACCCGGTAGTAGTAGAAGGACAGGTAGGTGGGCTGTCCCGAGCCGTCCTTGGCCCGCAGGACGTCCGTGCCGCAGAGGTCGGTGACCGCGTCCCACGTCCAGTCGCCGATCAGGCCGGCGAACAGGGAGTTGTGTCCGCACATGCCCGGTCGGACCCGCTCGGTGCGTCGGAGGGTGCTCATGCCCGGCCTCCGGTCGTGTCGTGGGCGGCCAGGAAGGGCAGCAGCAGCCGGTGCACGGCCGCCGGGTGGGTGAGGCACGGGAAGTGTCCCGCCCCGCCGATCTCGGCGAACTCCGCCCGCGGGATCGCGCCGTGCAGCAGATGGACGGCCTTCGGCGGGATGACGGTGTCCTCGCTGCCCCGGATCACCAGGGTGGGTGCGGAGATCTCGGTCAGCCGGCCCGCGAGGTCGGGCTGCTGGGCGAAGACGTCCAGGTAGCTGAGGCCGATCTGCGGGTCCATGCTCTCGCAGCGGAGCAGGAGGTCCTCCAGGGGCGCCCGCCGTGCGGCGGGCAGGCCGGCCGCGGCCATGCGGTCGAAGTCCTCGGCGGCCACGGTCGCGAGGCGGTTGACCTCGCCCCGCCGGTTGCCGACCTTGTACGAGCTGCCGACCAGGGTCAGCGACGCGGTGCGGTCGGGGTGGCGCAGCGCGAAGGCCTGGGCCACCAGGCCGCCGAAGGACGAGCCGAGGAGATGCGCGGGGCCGTCCAGGCCAAGGCGGTCGAGGACGGTTCGGTACAGCTCCGCGATGCCCTCCAGCGTCAGGTCGCCGCGGGCCGTGGTGGCCCCGACGCCGGGGTGGTGCACGGTGACGAGCCGGAGACCGGTGGGCAGTTCGGCGAACTGCCGGGCGAACACCCCGGCGCCGACGTTGAACGGCGTCATCAGCAGCAGGACCGGGCCGGTGCCCGCGGTGAACACCTCGACGTCGCCGTCCGGCAGGTCGAGCAGCAGCCGCTCGGTGCCGGGCGCGTGCTCGGCGAGGACGGCCGCGTTGTCGTCGCGGGCCCGGTGGCCCTCGCGCATCGCGCCCTCGATGTCCTCGGGGAGCGCGGCGGCGGGGTGGAACCTCGGCGGCTCGCCCGCCGTGCCCGTGCCCTGGACCGGCAGGAGGTCCGGCGCCGGCGCGTCCGAGCGCCAGAGCGCGGCGAGCCGGGCGGCCGCCTCGGTGGCCCGCTCGACGCCGAAGCCCACCGGGACGGCGAACCGGATACGGCCCGCCTCCGCGAGGTGCGGCGCGCCGCGGACCCCGGTGCCCTGGTAGATCCAGGCGAGGCAGGACTCCACCGGCCGGGCCAGGCCGGCGAACCGCGGCATCCGGTCCACGTCCAGCAGGACGCAGTGTCCGCCGGCCGGTTCGGCGACCGGCAGCCCGGCCGCGCGCAGTCCGGTCCACAGCGCCCGGACGGCGGCGATCCGCTCCCGCACCAGCACGGCCGTCTCGTCCTGCTCGGCCAGGGCCCGGGCGAGCAGCCTGCGGGTGGCCAGGCCGACCTCGGCACCGCGCAGGGCGACGTGCTCGCGCAGCCGCTCGGTCAGCTGCGGCAGGCCGCTCGCCAACAGGCCGCCCGAGGCCACGCCGAAGTCCTTGGAGAGGCTGAGGGTGGCCGCGTCGGCCGTGCCGAGGAGTTCCTCGGCCGCCTTCCAGAGGTCGGCCCCCTGCCAGCCCTCCTCGCGCTCGACCACCGCCGCGGCGTTCTCCAGGACCCGGGTGGCGTCCAGGACCAGCGGGACGCCGTGCGCGTCCGCCGCCTCGCGGACCGCCCGCAGACCGGCCACCGACACCGGCAGGCCGCCGTCGGCGTTGCCGCTCAGCTCGACCGCGACGAACGACACGCCGCCGTCGGCGGCGGCGAGTCCGGCCCGCAGGGCGGTGACGTCGAGATCACCGGGGAAGCCGGGGGAGCCGGCCCCCGCGCGACCGATCCGCACCGGGGTGAAGCCCGTGTCGGCGAGGCTCAGCAGCCAGGTGAAGAAGAGTCCGTTGTGCAGGACGGTCCCGCGGGGGCCCGGCCAGGTGCGGCTGAGCAGCGCCTCGGCCGCGCGGCCCGACGGGGTCGGCAGCGCGTGGGCGAAGGGGAGCCAGCTGGGGAGGGTGAAGTCCGCGGGGGAGCGGTCACGGGCGATCCGCTCGTCGAGTTCGGTGCCACGGGCCCGCACCATCGGGTCGTCGAGTTCGGCCCAGGAGTCCGTCACCAGGTCGAACTCGACGTCGTCCGGGCGGAGCGCCAGGACGTGGTACCCCGCCTCTGCGAGCCGGGCGCCCCGGCCGCCCGCCGCGGCGGTGCCGCTGTCGGCGGCGGGCCGCGCGACCGGCGGGTTCGTACGAGCGGTGGGTGCCGGGCCGGGCGGCGTGGTGGCCGGGGGCGTCGGCCGTACGGAGTCCACCTCCGGGGCCGGACGCCTGAGCTGCCGCGGAGCGGCCGGAGCGGTGGCGCCGTCGTGCAGCTCGGGGACCGAGGCACCGAGGTCCGGGTTGGCGATCATCAGGATCACCTCGGAGACCGGGGTGGGCCGGTCCCCGGCCGGCTGGCACAGGTAGACCGGCAGGTTGACGGGCCGGAACTTGTTCTTGAACTGGAAGTTGCCCTCGCCGAACACCCCGATCGAGCGCAGCTCGGCGAGCCCCTGCTCGACCTCGGGGGCGGCGTTCGGCGACGAGGCCAGCTTGACGCCGAAGCTGGCGCCGAAGCTGAACAGCGTCAGGCCCTCGTCACGCAGCCGCTGGAGGATCTGCACGATGGCGTACTCCAGGCCGCCACGGGGCGCGTCGGCCGGGTAGAACTCCAGGTCGAGCAGGTAGCCGGGCTCGGACGGGATCTTGGTCACGATCACCGCGCTGGCCAGCTCGCCGTTCACCCGGGTCAGGAACATCCGGTGCCGGTCGGCGAGCCGGCCGCGGCCCAGCTCCTCCCGGACGACGGCCACGTAGGGGTTGACCATCTGCTTCTGCGCGCCCCACCGGACGATCATGTCGGTGATCTCGCGGTCGGTCGCGGCGTCGCTGCCGACGGTGTACTCGTCGGTGGAGACCCTGCCGGAGCGCTCGAAGCGGCCCACCAGGTTGCGCAGCCTGCTCATCCGGCCGCCGGCCAGCGAGAACCCGGTCAGGTCCTCCAGGCGCTGGACCGCGCCGAACGGTGTCGCGGTCAGCGGGGCGCCGCCCGCCTCGGTGAGCGGGAGCAGCGACAGGAAGTTCGGCCGCAGGCCGTGGCGCTCGGCGTAGGCCAGCCACTCGGCGGCCAGCGGGGTGAAGTCCTCCTCGGACCCCGCGTAGCTCCAGGCGAACAGGTGCTCGTCCCGCCGGGAGAAGTTGAAGTAGGCGCGCCGGGTCGAGCCGACGAACGCGAGCGGCGCGATGTCCCGTCCGGCGAGGCCGCCTTCCTTGGCGTGCTGCTCGTCGATCCCGGCCAGCAGCCGGGCCACCTCGGGGAGGGAGTCCAGGGCCCGCTTGCGCACGATCAGCGGCCGGGGGGCGGAGAGGTCCGGCGCCGGAACCGGCCCGGGCGCGGGCTCGGCCGCACCGAGCACGACGGCGCCCGACTCCGCGACCGGTCCGGCCGCGACCGCCTCGGCGAGCAGGGCGGCGGTGCGCTCCGGGCCGTAGCTGTCGACCAGGTGGGCGGCCAGCGCGGGCACCGTCGGCCGGTCGAAGAGCAGCGTCTTGCGCAGCGCGCCGAAGTGCCGTTCCAGCGCGCTGACGGTGCGCAGCATGTCGAAGGAGGAGAGCCCGTTGGCGGTGAAGTCCCGCTCCGGGTCGACCGGCCGGCCGACGCTCCGCTCGATCAGCAGGGCCAGCGCCTCCTCGGGCGGCAGGACCGCGCCGAGCGGCGCCGCCGCTGCGGGCTCGGAGGTGGCCGGGGTGGGCTCGGACGGGTCCGGCTCGGTCGTGGCGGGGGCCGTCCCCGCGTGGGCGCGGACGTACTCGGTGAGGAGGTCCACGGTGTCGTGCTCGTAGAGGTCGGCGGCCTGTAGCTCCACCCGGTAGGTGGCGCTCAGGCGTCGGGCGAGGTCCATCCGGAAGATGGAGTCCAGGCCGAGGTCGGCGAAGAGCTGACCGGGGGTCACGTCCGCCGGGTCGAGGCCGAGGATGTCGGCCACCTGGGTGGTGATCTCGCGGGCCACCTCCGCGCCGTCGACGGCGGCCGGCACGGGCGCGGCCGGGGCGGCGGTCGGGGCCGGGGCGACGGTCGGGGCCGGTACGACGGTCGGGGCCGGGGCCGGGGCGACGGTCGGGGCCGGGGCTGGATCGGCCGCGACGGGCTCCACCGCGATGGTGTCGGCCGTGGCGGGGACGCCGACCGGCGACAGGGCGATCTTGGCTATCCGGCGGCGGGTCTGCGCGGCTCCGCGCTCCCGGGGCTTGCTGGCCTGCTCGGCCACAACGGTCTCCTTGTTCTTCCTCGAATTCCTCGGCTGAGCGGACGGGGCGGACGCGGTGCCGCCGGGCCGGGACTCCCGGCCGTCGAACCAGTGGGCGCGACCGCCGAACGGCGCACCGGGGAGCGGGGTCCGACCGGGCTCGCGGCCCTGCCAGTGCTCCGCCCACGGCACCGACTCCCCCTGGACCCAGCGCGCGGCGAGTTCCGCCGGCGCGAGGCCGGTCGGGGCCTGCCCGGCGTCCGGTGCCGCCTCGCCGACCGGTCCTGCCGGGGCGTCACCGGTGAGCGAGCGCAGTGCCGCCACCGCCTCGGGGAGCGAGCCCGCGACCACCGCGGCACGGTGCCGGTACGGCGTGCGACCGGTCTGCAAGGTATAGGCGACCTGGGCGAGGGACGGCCGCGGCTCCCGTTCCAGCGCGTCCGCGAGGGCGGCGGCGTACTCCCGCAGCGCCGGCGCGGTCCGGGCCGCGAGCACCAGCAGCTGGGGCTCGTCGTCCGGGACTTGCGGGCGGTCGTACGAGGCCAGCACGACATGGGCGTTGGTGCCGCCGAAGCCGAACGAGCTGAGCCCGGCGATCCGCTCGCCGGTCCACGGCCGGGCCCGGTCGTTGACGAAGAACGGGGTGCCGTCGAGGCGCAGGTACGGGTTGGGGTCGGTGTAGTGGATGCTCGGGGGCAGGACGCCGTGCCGCAGGGCGAGCACCATCTTGAGCAGCCCCGCGATGCCGGCCGCGGCCTCCAGATGCCCGATGTTGGTCTTCACCGAGCCCAGCGCGATGTGCGGGTCCTCGGGGTCCGGCAGGCCGTGGTCCTCGTAGAGGGTCGCGAAGGCCTTCTTGAGTCCCTCGGCCTCGACCGGGTCGCCGAGGCGGGTGCCGGTGCCGTGCACCTCGATCGCGCTGACCGCGCGGGGGTCGACCCCGGCGTCCCGGTAGGCGCGCACCAGGACCTGTGCCTGTGCCTCCGGATTGGGTGCGGTCAGCGAGGAGGCGCGGCCCCCGTGGTTGACCGCGGCGGCGCGGACGACCGCGTAGACGTGGTCGCCGTCCGCCTCGGCCGCCGCGAGCGGCTTCAGGATCACCGCGCCGACGCCCTCACCTCGTACGTACCCGTCGGCGGAGCGGTCGAAGGTCTTGCAGGCGCCGTCCGGGCTGAGCATCCCGGACTGCTGGAAGGCAGTGAAGAGGCCCGGGCTCAGCAGGACGTTGACGCCGCCCACGACGGCGAGCGAGCAGTCGCCCGCAAGGAGCGCCCGCACCGCGCGGTGCAGCGCGACCAGGGAGCTGGAGCAGGCGGTGTCGACGGCCTCGCTCGGGCCGCGCAGGTCGAGGACGTGCGAGACCCGGTTGGCCAGGATCGAGTGCGCGATGCCGCTGGCGGTGTGCGCCTGCACCGGGGTGCCGTGCATCCGCAGCAGGTCGCCGTAGTCGGTGGTGGAGACGCCGACGAACAGTCCGGTGTCGCTCCCGGCGAGGGCGGCGGGCCGGTGTCCGCTGTCCTCGATCGCCCGCCACACGGCCTGGAGGAACAGCCGCTGCTGGGGGTCCATCAGGGCCGCCTCGGCGGGGGCGATCCGGAACAGCTCGGTGTCGAAGCCGCCCACGTCCGGCAGGAAGCCGCCGCGCAGCCCCGCGGTGTCGGGGTGCGCGTGCAGCTCCAGCCGGTCGGCCGGCGCGGGGCCGACCAGGTCGTCGCCCGCCACCAGGCGGTCCCAGAAGCCGGTCAGGTCGGCCGCGCCGGGCAGCGTGCCCGCGATGCCGATCACGGCGACGGCCTCCGCGGCCGGGGCGACGGTGTCGGCCGCGGGTGCCGGTGCGAGGGCAGGGGCCTCGTTCCTGGGCCCGGCCGGGGGCTCGGGCACCGCCGTCCCGGCGACGAGCTGCTCCCGGACCAGGTACTCGGCGAAGACCGCGAGGCTCGTGCACTCGAACAGCACCGTCGGCAGCAGGTCGAGCCCGTACGTCTCGTTGACCTGGTTGATCAGCTCGCTCAGCGAGATGGAGTCGAAGCCCGAGTCCATCAGGTCCTCGTCCAGCGCCACCTCCGCCTCGTCGACCAGCAGGAAGCCGGCCGCGAGGCGCCGCAGCACGTCCTGGACCTCGGGCAGGGTCGCGGCCGTGGTCCGGGCCGCCGGCGCCGGGCCGGACGGGGGTTCTGGGAGGGTCTCGACCGCAAGGAGCGAGGGCTCCCCCGCCGCCAGGGCGCGGCGCAGCACGTCGAGGGCCTTCCCGGTCGGCATCGGGGCCATCCGCCAGCGGCGGGCGAAGAGCGTGCGGGTGGCGTCGTCCACGGCCATCCCGCCCTCCGCCCAGAGCGGCCAGCCGATGGACACGGTGCGGCCGGAGCGCTCGCCGCGCCGGCGCCGCTCCTCGCGGTCCGCGGCGAAGGCGTCGAGGAAGGCGTTGGCGGCGGCGTAGTCCGCCTGGCCGGGGTTGCCGCTCTCCCCCACCACGGAGGAGCAGAGCACGAGGAAGTCGAGCTGGTGGTCCGCGGTCGCCGCGTCGAGCAGCCGGGTGCCGGTCACCTTGGGCGCGAGGACCTCGGCCGCCTCGGACCGGGTCTTGCGCACCGCGAGGGCGTCGCGGGTCACACCGGCCGCGTGGATGATGCCGCGCAGCCCGGTGCCGGCCTCGGCCACGAGTCGGCGTACGTCCTCGGCGGACGTGACGTCGGCCCGCAGGAAGGACGCGGTGGTGCCGCCCCGGTTCAGGGCGGCGATCCGGGCGGCGGCCTCCGGGCCCGGCTCGGAGCGGCCGGCCAGGACCAGCCGGACCGGTGCCTGGCCGGCGAGGAACTCGGCGAAGTGCAGGGCGAGGGCGCCGGCCCCGCCGGTGATCAGGTAGACGCCTCCCGGCCGCGCCTGCGGGCCGTCGGCGGGCGGCGGGGTGAACTCGGCGAGCCGTTTCACCAGCCGCTGTCCTGGCCGGTGCCGGACCTCCTGGTCGGTGCCCGCCAGCTCGGCAAGGAGCAGCCGGGCCCGGCTTGCGGGGTCCGTGCCCGGGGCGAACTCGGCCCGGGTGCCCGTGAAGCCGCTGTGCTCCAGGGCCAGGGTACGGATCGCGCCGGCCACGGCCACCTGCTCCGGATCGGCGGCGACATGGGTGTGGACCATGCGCAGCGCCGCCCCGGGCCGGTCCCGGAGCACCGCGGCCGAGGTCGCGAGGAAGCTGTGTACGTCACCGGTGTGGATGACCGCGTCGGGGTGGACGGCGGGCTCCTGACCCGGCTTCAGGGCGACGACGCGGGTCGGCGTGTCCGCGAGGGCGCGGGTGAGCGCGTCCGTGAGCGCCGCGTCGTCGGCCACCACGAGCAGCAGCCCCGGAAGCCGGCCGTCCGGCACGGCCGGAGCGCTCTCCCACACCGGCTTCCGGTAGACGGTCCGGGTGTCCGTGGCCTCGTCGGACGGGGATCCGGCCGCCGGGGTCCCGGCGGGCCGCGCGTCGACGGGCCGCGCCGGCGGGGTCGCGGCGGGGCGGGTGTCGGCCGGTTCCGGCAGCCAGTGCCGCGTCCGCTCGAACGGGTAGGTCGGCAGGGTGACCCGGCGGGGCCGGGGCCGGGGCCACCGCCCCACCCAGTCGACCGCGCCGCCGCGCACCCAGCGCACCGCCGGGTCGTCGTCCTCGGTGCCGCCGCCTCCCGGGGTGGCGGTGGCAAGGAGCACGCCGGGCGGAACCACGCCGTCCGCCACCTTCGCGAGCAGGCCCGCCAGTTCGGCGACGCCCGCTGCCCGGACGGCAAGGCGCTCGGTGAACTCGCGGCGACCCACCTGGCTGGTGAAGCACACCGCGGCGAGGTCCGCCCCGGCGTCGGCGCCGCCGAGCTGTCCGGCCACCAGGCCCGCGTACCGCAGCAGTTGCCCGCGGGTCCGCGCGGAGAGCAGGAACAGCTGCTCCCCGCAGGGCGTCGTCGGCAGCTCACGGGCGTCCGTGGCTTCCAGGTGTTCCTCCAGCACCAGATGCACGTTGGCCCCGCCGGCGCCGAAGGAGCTGATCCCGGCGCGGCGCGGCGCGCCGTCGGCGCTCGGCCAGTCGGTGAGCCCGGTGGGCAGGACGAAGCGGTCAGGGTCGAGCCCGATCTTCGGGTTGACCGTTTCCAGTCCTGCGACCGGGGTGATCCGGCCGTGCCGCAGCTGGAGCAGCACCTTCGTCAGCCCGGCGATGCCCGCGGCGCCCTCCAGGTGCCCGACGTTCGCCTTCACCGAGCCGACGGCGCAGCGCACGCCGCCCTCGGTGGCCGTGCCGAACGCGCGGCCGAGGGCGGAGAGTTCGATCGGGTCGCCCAGTACGGTGCCCGTGCCGTGGGCCTCGACGTAGCCGATCGTCCCCGGGTCGACGCCGGCCCGGCGGACCGCCTCGGAGATCAGTCGGGCCTGCGCGTTCGGGTTGGGCACGGTGTAACCGCCCGTCTTGCCGCCCGCGTTGGCAAGGCCCGCGCGGATGACGCCCCAGATCTCGTCGCCGTCCGCGACCGCCTCGCGCAGCGGCTTGAGCAGCACCGCGCCGACGCCCTCGCCCGGTACGAACCCGTCGGCCCGGGCGTCGAACACCTTGCAGTGCTCGTCCTCGGACAGCATGTTCATCGAGCAGAGCGACACGTGGTGGGCGGGGTGCAGGATCAGGTTGACGCCACCGGCGATGGCGGTGCGGCACTCGCCGCGCCGGATGCTCTCGCAGGCCAGATGGACGGCGAGGAGCGAGGAGGAGCAGGCGGAGTCCACCGCGAAGCTGGGGCCGTTCAGGTCCAGGACGTACGAGACCCGGTTGGCGATCGACCAGTACGCGGAGTGCGCGCCGGCCAGGCGTCCCTCGGCCCAGCCCGCGGCCGCGAGCTGGCCGTACGAGCCGTACATCGTCCCGACGAACACGCCGGTGTCACGCTCACGGGTGGTGTCGCCCAACTGGCCCGCCCGGTCGAGGAGGTCCCAGGCGGTCTCCAGGAAGAGCCGCTCCTGGGGGTCGATGTCGGCGGCGTCGCGCGGCAGGATGCCGAAGAACGACGGGTCGAACCGGTCGATGCCGTCCAGGAAGCCGCCCCACCGGCTGTAGGAGCGCTGGGCCGTTCCCTTGCGCGGGTCGAAGTGGGTGCGCCAGTCCCAGCGGTCGGCGGGCACCTCGGTGATGCCGCTGCGGCCCTCGGCCAGCAGCCGCCAGAAGGCGTCCACGTCCTGCGCGCCGGGGTAGCGGCCGGCGACGGCGATCACCGCGATGGGCTCGTCGTCGCGGGAGGTCCGCGCGGGGGCCGGGGCCGGTGCGGTCCGGGGCGCGGGCCGCGGTGGGGCCGGGCGGAGGGCCGCGAAGTGCTCGGGGTAGGTCCGCGCGAAGTGCGCGGCGAGGTCGGCGATGGTCAGGTGCTCGAACAGCAGGGTCGAGGGAAGCGTGCCGAGGTCGCGCTCGAAGCGGGCCAGGATGTCCAGGCTGACGAGGGAGTCGACGCCGTAGTTCTCGAAGGTCACCCCGTCGTCGAGGTCCGTCGCCGCGAAGCGCAGGACCTCCGCGAAGACACCGCGGACGTAGTCGCGCTCGGCCCGGCCGCTCCCGGCGTCGTCCCTGTCGTCGCCGGTCGCCGCGGTGGCGGTCACCACGCCGTCGGTCGTGCCGCCGGTGGCGGGGGCCGGGGCGGCGGGAGCGGCGGTGTGCGGGGCCGGAGCCCCGGCCACGGTGGTGACGAACAGGCACTGTTCCAGCTCGTCCGGGGCGGTGCCGTCGAACCCCCGCACCCGGACGGGGCCGAACCCGGTGCGCTCCAGCAGGGCACGCCAGTCCGCCGGTCCGAGCAGCGGCGCGTGCGGCAGCCGGTGTCCGGCGTCCTCGTAGCGCCACCAGCCCGGGGTGAGGCCGAAGGTGAGGGTGAGGAAGTGCGCGGCCCGGGTGACCTCGTTGACCAGCAGGCTGCCGCCGGGCGCGAGCAGGGCGCGGACGTGGCCGAGCGTCCGCTCCATCGCACGGGTGGCGTGCAGCACGTTGGTGGCGAGCACCAGGTCGGCGCCGTGCGGGGCGAAGCCCTGCGCCGCCGGGTCGCGTTCGATGTCCAGGAGCTGGAACCGTACGAACGGATACGTGTCGGCGAAGGCGTCCTCGCCGCGCCGCAGGAACGCCCCGGAGACGTCGGTGAAGCGGTAGTCCACAGGGACGCCGGACGCCGCGAGGGCGCGGAGCACGAAGGCGCTGCTCGCTCCCGTGCCGGCGCCGATCTCGACCACCTGGACGGGCCGCCCGGTCTCGCGGTGGGTCCTGGTCACCGCCGCGACGGCCTCGTCGGCCAGCAGGCGGTGGTAGAAGTCCGCGGAGGCCTGGCCCCGGTAGACCCGCTCGACCAGGTCGACGGAGCCGCCGGGGAAGAGCACCTCGGTCGGCGACACCCGGCCGGCCAGCACGTCCGGTACGGCGTCGACGCAGCGCCGCAGCAGCCGCAGGTGCGGGGCGAGGTCGGGGTGGGTGGCGTCCAGGGCCCCGTCCGGCTCCGGCAGGCCGTCGACGGCGTGGATCCGGGTGCCGGAGCGGGTGATCCGGCCGGCCGACGCCAGCAGGTCGAGCAGCGCGTCGAACAGCCGCCGCTGGGCCGGCCGCACCTCGAGGCGCGCGGCCAGCCGCTCGACGTCCCCTTCGAGCGGTCCTGCCTGGCGCAGGCGGTGGTCCAGCAGAGCCGGAGCCAGCCGTTCCAGGGCCGCGAACGCCTCACGGGAGCGGCTGACTTCGTCGTCCTGCTCGGGTGCGGGGGCGGCCGTGGCGGCGCCGAGGCGTGCCAGGCCGTCAGCCGTCGCCCTGATCACCAGGGCCTGCGGGAGCGCGTTGCGCAGGATCGCGTCGAGCGCGGCCAGGCCCTCCTCCGGGGCGATCGAGCCGACGCCGAAGCCCGCGAGACGGCGGGCATACCGCTGGTCGGCGACGGCTCCGACACTGCCCCAGTAGCCCCAGTTGACGACCGTCACCGGGAACCGGCAGCGGCGGCGCAGCTCCGCGGCGTAGGCGTCCTCGAAGGTGCTCGCCGCGGCGTAGTTGCCCTGGCCCGCCGAGTCGGTGAAGGCGACGGCCGACGAGAAGAACGCCACGAAGTCCGGCCGCTCGGTGGCCAGGGCCTCGCCGAACCCGACGGCGCCGGCCACCTTGGGCGCGAGCACCTCGGCCAGACCGGCCTCGTCCATCCGGGCGAGGGTGCGGTCGCCGAGCACCATGGCGGTGTGGAAGGCCCCGTGCAGGGCGCCGAAGGCCCGTCGCCCCGCGCCGACCGCGGCACGCAGCGCCGCCGGGTCGGTGGCGTCGGCCCGCAGGTAACGGGCGCGGCCGCCGAGCCGCTCGACCTCGGCCAGGAGCCCGGTCACGCCCGCGTCCTCGGCGCGCCGGCCGAGGATCGTCAGCCGGGCGCCGGCCGTCCGGGCCAGGTGGCGGGCGATCTCCCGGCCGATGCCGCCGGTGCCTCCCAGGATCAGGTAGTGGCCGCCCCGCCGGTACGGGTGTCCGGTTTCGGGCAGCGGTGCCGGGGCGAGGGTACGCACGAGGCGGCGTCCTCCGCGCAGCGCCACCAGTCGCTCGGTGGTGGGCTCCCGGCTCAGCAGTGCGGCGAGTTCGGTGGCCGTGCGCGGCTCGGTGCCGACGTCGATACAGCCGACCGTCCACGCCGGGTACTCGGCCGCGGCGGAGCGGGTGAGACCGAGCACACCGGCGGCGTGGGGGCGGACGGGTCCGTGGCCGGTGTCGACGCCCCCGGCCAGGACCACCTTGAGGGTCAGCGGCCGGGCCGCTCCGCCGGCGACCAGCGTCCGCAAGGCGCCGAAGAGTTCGCGCACCGCCGGGTCGTGCTCGGGCCGGCCGCCGCGGTAAGGCTCGCAGGCGAGGAAGTAGACGACGTCCGGGACGGCGTCGTGCGGGTCGAGGTGGGTGACGGCCTCGGCCCGGTCACCGGCGGCCCGGTGCGTGGCGACCAGCGCGGCCGCCGTGGCGGCGGTGCCCGCGCGGTGGACGATCCGGACGATGCGGCCACCGTCGGCAGGGGCGTCGGGCGCGGCGGGGACCCGCGCGGCCTCGCTCCAGCGCGGCACGTGGACGAGGGCCCCGATGTCGGTGGCCGGTGCGGTGCGGGCCGGGGCGGGCGCGGCCTTGACCGCGCGCAGGGCCAGACCCGTGAAGCGGGCGGTCACCCGCCCGTCGCCGTCGGCGAGGCGGACGGTGCAGCCGCCGTCCTCGCGGCGCACGTGGACGTATCCGGTCGCCGGGACCGGCCCGTACACCTCCAGCTCCGCGAGCGCGAAGGGCACCTGCGGCCCCGCGTCCGCCGAGCGGTCCGCCGGGTCTCCTGAGGCGAGCACCGCGACGGCCTGGAGGGCGGCGTCGAGCGGCACCGGGTGCAGCGGACGGCCGGTCAGTTCGGCGGCCCGGGACGCCGGCACCGCAAGCACGGCGAGCGCCTCGTCGGTGCCGTACCGGACCTCGGCCAGGGCTTGGAAGGACGGACCGTAGGCGATGCCCGCGCCGGCGAAGGCCTCGTAGAGACCGGCACCGGACAGGTACTCCGGGCAGCGCTCGGTGATGGCCGCCACGTCGAGTTCTTCGGCCCGGTCCTGGGGCGCCGCGCTGAGGCGGCCCCGGGCGTGGACGGCGCCGCCCGGGGCGTCCGTCACGGTGAACCGGTCTCCGTTCAGGGTCACCTCGGGGAGGCGACGGTCCGTCAGGTCGACCGGGCGCAGCCACTGGAGTCCGGCCACGCGCAGGGGCGCGATGGCCCCGGCGGCCCGGGCGGCGAGTTCGACCACGGCCACGCCGGGCAGCAGCGGCGTACCGCCGACCAGATGGTCGGCGGCCAGCCAGGCCACCGGGTCGGCCGGCTCGGCGGAGGCCGGGGCAGCGGTCGGGGCAGCGTCCGGGGCAGCGGTCGGCGCCGGTGCGGACGAGCCGGGGGCGGCGGCCGACGCGACCCAGCAGGAGCGCTCGTCGAAGCGGGGCCCCGGCAGCGGGACGCGGCGCCCGCCGTACGGCTTGACCACCGCGGCCCAGTCGACGTCCGCGCCGGCCAGGTAGCGGCGCGCGACGTCCTCGGCGGTGCCCGTGCCCGGGCGGCGCGGGTGGCCGGCCGACTCGGCGCGCAGCTGGCCGAGCAGGTCGTCCAGGTCGCCGGTGACGAACGCGGCGCGCACGCCGTCGTGGGAGCGTCCGACGGCCAGGGTGGTGGCCACGTCGGCCAGGCCGGGCCGGTCGGCGGTCAGCCGCTCGGCGAGGTCCTCCAGGGTCCGGGCCAGGGCCGGGCGGCTCCGGGCGGAGACCGGCACCACCAGCTGGCCGGCGGCACCCGCCGCGTCGGCCGTGTCGTCCCCGCGCGGCGGCTCGGCGACCACCAGGTGGGCGTTGGTGCCGCTGAACCCGAAGCTGCTGACGGCGCCGATCAGTTCGCCGGACGCGCCCGGCTGCCAGGGGGTGAGCGCGGTCACCGGCCGCAGCCGGCTCCGGTCGAAGTCGATGTTCGGGTTGGCCTCGGCGTAGTGGAGGGACGGCGGGAGCGCGCGGTGCTTCAGGGCCAGCAGCACCTTGATCAGTCCGGCGACGCCGGCCGCCATGGTGGTGTGGCCGATGTTGCCCTTCACCGAGCCCAGGCCGCAGGAGCCGGTCCCGGCCGCGCTGTTGCCGAACACCTGGTCCAGGGCCTTGACCTCGATGGGGTCCCCGAGCGGGGTGCCGGTGCCGTGGGCCTCGATGTAGGTCACGTCCTCCGGCCGGACCCGCGCCTGGCGCTGCACCCGCTCGATCAGGGCGGCCTGGCCGGTGGCGCTGGGCGCGGTGAGGCCGTTGGTCCGCCCGTCGCCGTTGACCCCGCTGCCGCGGATGACCCCGTGGATGTGGTCGCCGTCGGCGAGCGCCCGGTCGAGGCGCTTGAGCAGGACGGCCCCCACGCCCTCGCCCAGGACGATGCCGTCGGCCGACGCGTCGAACGGGGCACTGCGCCCGGTCGGCGAGAGCATGCCGGTCTTGCTGGTCAGCACGTGCATCCGGGGGGTGATCATCAGGGCGACCCCGCCCGCGAGCGCGGCGTCGCACTCGCCCGAGCGGATGCTCTCGCAGGCCAGGTGGACGGCGACCAGCGAGGAGGAGCAGGCGGTGTCGATCGCCAGGGTCGGCCCGGTCAGGTCCAGGTGGTAGGCGATCCGGGCGGCGAGGACGGCGGCCGAGTTGCCGAGGAAGGCGTGGGCGGTCTCGCTCTCGTCGGTGGTCCGGAGCAGGTCCAGGTACTCGCCGGTGGCGCAGCCGACGAAGACGCCCCAGCGGCGTGCGGCCGGGGTGTCCTTGCGGTAGCCGGCGTCCTCGACGCACTTCCACGCGGTCTGGAGGAACAGCCGCTGCTGCGGGTCGGTGGCGTCCGCCTCCAGCGGGGACATCCGGAAGAACTGCGGGTCGAACGCGTCGATGTCGTCGAGCAGCGCCGCCCACTTGCTGTAGGTGCGGCCGACGGCCTTGCGGTCCGGGTCGTAGAACTCCGCCGGGTCCCAGCGCTCGGCGGGGACCTCGCGGACGCTGTCGTGGCCGTTCGCGAGGTTCGACCAGAACGCGGCGAGGTCGGGCGCGTCCGGGAAGCGGCCGGCCATGCCGATGACCGCGATGTCCGCGCCTGCGCCTGCGGCGGGCGTGGTGGCCGCGGCGGTGGCGTGCGGGGCGCTGTCCTCCAGCTCTACGACGGGCTCGGCGCGGGGCGGGGCCGAGGGCTCGGCGGCGGTGAGCGGGCTCAGCGACACCGTCCCGGGGGCGGGTGTGGCCGCGGGCGCCGAGGGGGGCGTGAGCGCGGGGAGCGTCACCCCGACCGTGCCGGCGGGAGCGGGCGTAGGCACGGCGGCGACCGGCGCCGGGGCCGCGGGGGCGGCGAGCGCGGACAGCGTCACCCCGCCCGTGCCGACGGGAGCAGGCGTAGGCACGGCGGCGACCGGCGCCGGGGCCGCGACCTGGACCGGCCGGGGAGCAGGATCGGGCGCCGGCTCCTGGGCGAGCGGAGCCGCAGGCGTCGGCTCCTGGGCGAGCGGGGCGGCGGCCGCGGCCAGCAGGCTGCGGTCACGGGCGATCACCTCGCCCACGTACGCCACCAGTCGGGGCACCGTCGGATGGTCGTAGACGGCGACCGAGTCGATGTCCAGGCCGAACTTCTCGTTGAGGGAACGGACCAGCTCCACCGCGCCGATCGAGTCGAGCCCCATCTCGTTGAAACTCAGCGCGGAGTCGATCTCCGCGCGCCCCAGATAGAGGCTTTCGCAGAGCACGTCCTCCACGACCCGAGTGATCCGTGCGGTGTCCGGCGCGGGCACCGTCGGCTCCGCCGGAGGCAGCGTGACCACCGGGGCCGGGGCGGTCGCCGGGGCCGGGGCGGCGGCGGTCGCCGGGGCCGTCGGCTCCGTCGTGCCGGACCGGAACCGTTCGACCTTCCGGAAATGCTCCTGGATCCGGTCGACCGACCCCTCCCCGAACACGCGGTCGTGCATGGCCGACTCCCGCTCGATCGCCGGGGCGAGCCGGGCAAGGGCCCGGTCCGCCAGGTCCTGCTTGAGCACTCGTACGGCCTGGACCGGCTTCTCCGCGATCGAGCGGGCGAGGCCGAGCGCGGTCGCGAGCACCTCGGAGCGGTCGGCGAACAGCACACCGGCACCGCGCCGTTCCAGCTCCTCGCCCCGGTACGGACGGCCGGTGTACATCAGCTCGGCCGCCAGCACCCGGCCCAGCCGCTCGTCGAGGACCTGGGTCGCGCCCATCCCCGGCGTGAACCCGTAGGTGAGGAAGTTGGCGCTGTACAGGCCCTCACGGCTCATCACCACCAGGTCGGCGTGCAGACCGAAGGCAAGCCCGCCGCCGGAGGCGTGGCCGCGGATCGCCGCGACCACGGGGCGGGTACAGCGCGCGAGGCCCTCGTAGACGAACGGCACGTCGGTGAACCGGCTGTGGCCGCCGGCCAGCGTCTCCAGCCCCTCGGGGGTGGCTCCCATGCTGAAGACCGTCTCGGTGCCGGTCAGCACCACGGCCCGGACGGCGTCGTCCTGCTCGATCCGTGCGAAGGCGTCCCGCAGGCCGCGCATCACCGCGTCGGTGAACATGTTGCCGCCGCGCTCGCGCAGGCTGACCAGGGCGATGCCGGCGTCGAGCACGCGGTACTCGACCACGTCGCCCGGGGCCGCCCCGGGCGAGTCCGCGGCGTCCACGGCCGGGTCGAGGCCGGCTCCTGCGGGCGCGGCGGGCCCGGCGGGCGGTGCCGTGACCAGCGGGCCCTGCTCACCGGCCCGCCACCGGCCCACCCAGAACGGTTCCTCCTGGAACGGGTAGCCCGGCATCGGCCTGCGCCGGGCGGTGCCCGCCGGGTGGCAGTCGGCCCACGCGACGTCCCCGCCGCCGGCCCAGTGGGCCGCGACCTCACGGAGCCGCCCGGCCCGGAAGGCGTCGACGGCGTCCAGGCCTGTGGTGACCGGCTCACTCGCCCACCAGGCGTCCGGCCCGCACTCCCGGCCGTCCACGTACCGCCGCAGCGCGGCCCGCAGGCCGGTCAGATCGGTGGCGACGACCGCCAGGCGGTGGGCCATCGGGGTCCGGCCGACCTGGGAGGTGAAGCAGAGGTCGGTGAGCAGGTACCGGTCCGCGCCGCCGCCCGCGGCGGCCAGGTCGGCGACGGTGCTGTCGGGTCCCGGCGCGGTGCCCGTCGCCTCCGCGAGTTCGCGCAGCCCGAGGACGTCGAAACCGAGGTCCGCAAGGGGTTCGTCGAGTCCGATCGCGGCGGTGGGGACGCCGAGCACGTCGGCGGCCCGGGCGGCGATCCAGGCGGCCGGGCGGCCGGCCCCGTCCAGGAACTCCAGCAGCCGGACGGCGTACGCGCGCAGTTCCGGCGCTTTCCGTGCGGACAGCACGAACAGGCCCTCGGTGGCCGGCTCCGACGTACGCGGCACGATGTGGCTCTCCTCCTCGACCAGGACATGGGCGTTGGCGCCGCCGGCGCCGAAGGCGCTGATCCCGGCCCGGCGGGGGATGTCCCCGGCCGGCCAGGGGCCGTGCTCCTGCTGCACCCGGAACGGGGAGCCGGTGAAGTCGATGTGCGGGTTGGCGCGGGCGGAGTGCAGCGAGGGGACCAGTTCGCCGTGCCGGAACTGCAACAGGACCTTGGTCAGTCCCGCGATGCCCGCCGCGCTCTCCAGGTGCCCGATGTTGGACTTGACCGAGCCGATCGCCACCGAGCCCTCGGCCGCCCCCGACCGGGCGAAGGCCCGGCGCAGCCCCTCGATCTCGATCGGGTCGCCGAGCGAGGTTCCGGTGCCGTGTGCCTCGACGTAGCCGACCGTGGCCGGGTCCCAGCCCGCCAGGTCCAGGGCCGCGCCGACGACCTCGGCCTGGGCTGCCGGGCTCGGCACGGTGAAGCCGCTGGTCTGGCCGGTGTGGTTGAGGACCGTGGCACGGATGACACCGTGGATGTGGTCGCCGTCGGCGCGCGCCCGGTCGAGCCGCTTGAGCACCACCAGGCCGACGCCCTCGCCCGGCACATAGCCACTGCCGTCCTCCCCGAAGCTGCGGCACCGGCCGTCGGCGGAGAGGAACTGCCCCTGGGCCAGCTGGAGGTACTTCTGCGGGTGGATCGAGACGTTGACCCCGCCCGCCAGGGCGAGTGCGCACTCGCCGCGCCGCACGCTCTCGCAGGCGAGGTGCAGGGCGGTCAGCGAGGAGGAGCAGGCCGTGTCCACGGCCAGGCTGGGGCCGTGCAGATCGAGCGTGTAGGAGACGCGGTTCGCCACGGAGGCGTGCATGGCGGTCGGCGCGACGCCGCCGGCCTGCTCGGCGAACAGCTGGTAGTGGTTCCACATCACGCCGACGAACACGCCGGTGCCCCGGGTGTCCGGGTGCCGGGCGGGGTAGCCGGCGTCCTCCAGCGCGTGCCAGCTCGCGGTCAGGAACAGCCGCTCCTGCGGGTCCATCCGCTCGGCGTCCTTGCGGGAGATCCCGAAGAAGGCCGGGTGAAAGCCGTCGACGCCGTCGAGGAAGCCGCCCCAGCGGCTGTAGGTGCGGCCCTCGGCGCCCTTGTCCGCCGAGAAGTACCGCTCGTGGTCCCAGCGGTCGGCCGGGACCTCCACGACGCTGTCGATCCCGGAGGCCAGGTGGCGCCAGAAGGTGTCCAGGTCGGGCGCGCCGGGGTAGCGCCCGGCGAGACCGATGATCGCGACAGCTCCGGCGTCGGCGTCCGGCGCGGCGTCGGCAGCGGCAGCCGTCGTGCGTGCCGTCCCCGGGGCCACGGCCGCCGGGGCGAGGTCCGGTCCGGCGGCGGGCAGCAGCCGCGGGACACGGTCGGCGGCGCCGTGCAGGACCGCCAGGCAGGCCGGTCCTGCGGCCGTCGCCGCGGCCAGGACGTCCAGGCCGTCGGCGGTGGGCAGCGGCAGCATCCCGGTCCGCTCGGCGGACTCCCGTACGGCGGCCGCCGGTGGCCTCATGCCGCCTTCCGCCCACAGCGGCCAGGCCACCGCGAGGCTGCGGCCGGGGCGCTGCGCGGCGCGTCGGCGGGCGAACTCCAGCTGGAAGGCGTTGGCGTACGCGTAGTCCGCCTGGCCCCGGTTGGCCAGGACGGCGGACAGCGAGGAGAACAGCACGAAGAGAGCCGGGCCGTCCTCGGCCGTGGCCTCGTCGAGGTGCACGGTGCCGTCGACCTTGGCGGCGCACACGTGCGCGAGGTCGGCGGCGTCCTTGCGGAAGAAGAGACCGTCGCGGACGGTTCCCGCGCAGTGCAGGACTCCGTCGATCCGGCCGTGGGCCTCCCTCGCGGCGGCCGCGGCGGCCTGTGCGCCCGCGCGGGTCGAGACGTCGGCGCGTACGTAGCGGACCTCGCCGCCCAGGCTCCGCCAGGCGGACATCCGTTCCTCGAGATCCGTGCCGGCCGGCCGGCGGCCCACCAGGACGAGGCGTGCCCGGTGACGGGTCACCAGGTGGTCGGCGACCAGCGTGGCCAGGCCGCCCGCGCCGCCGGTGACCAGGTAGACGCCGCCGTCGGTGAAGCCGCTGCCGGCCGGGAGCGGGCCCGCCTCGGTCCAGCGGCGCACCTCGCGACGGCCTGAGCGGTACCGCACCCAGGACTCGGGGGCGGCCGCCGCGACCGGAGGCGTCGGGTCGGCCGAGAGGTCCGCCACCTCGGTGAGCAGGGCTTCGGCCACCGGGCCTTCGGTCTCAAGGAGTCGGCAGCGCAGCCAGGACGCCTCGGAGCCGATGGTGCCGGCGAGCGCCGCCAGCGCGGCGTGCTCGGGCGTACCGGGGGCGTCGGTGGTGATCAGCAGCGGGACGGCACCGGCCTTCCGGCGCTGTGCCAGGGCCCCGGCGACGGCCCAGAGTTCGGGGGCCGGGCCGGCCTGGGCGTGCAGGACGTAACCGGCGGGATCGACGCCGTCGCCGTCGAGCGCGGTGAGCAGCCGGTCGACCTGCGCGCGGTCGGTGAGGTCGAGCCGGTACGCGTCGGGGCCGGTCCGGCCGAAGCCCTCGGCGCGCTCGACGCCCACGACTCGTCGGGCGCCGCTGCGCAGGCCCTCCAGCAGGCCCGGAGGGGCCCCGAGCACGACCAGCGCGCCGATCTCGCCGGCCCGCGGCAGCGGCGCTGCCACCCAGCGCTCGGCCCGGCAGACGGTGACCGCGTCGGCCGCGTCGAATACGTCGGATACACCGGATACGCCGGATACGCCGGATACATCAGCCGCATCGGATACTTCGGCCACGTCGGGCGGCGTGTCGCCCGGCGGGGCACCGTCACCCGTCGGAACCTCGGCACGGGCACCGGCCGCCAGCGCCTCGGGGTAGGTGTCGGCCAAGTGGCGGGCCAGCGTGGCGATCGAGCCGTACTCGAACAGCAGCGTCGGGTAGAGCGTGGCCCCGACCACGGCTTCGAGCCGCTCCCCCATCCGCAGCAGGGCCAGGGAGTCCAGGCCGAGGTCGTAGAAGCCCGCGTCGGCGGGGACGTCGGCCGGCCGGCGGTCGAGTTCCCGTGCGACCAGCTCCGTCAGGCGGGCCGTGGCCGTGGCCAGCGGGGTGTGCCCGGGCTCCTCCTCGGCCGGGGCGGCGGCCGGGGCAGGCGCGGCGGCCGGGGCGGCGGCCGGATCCGGTCCGTCGTCGAGCAGCCGGGTGATGAGTTCGGGATGCCGGATGCGCTTGCACGACATGTCCCGGAACTCGGCGAGGAGCCGGCCCTCGGGATCGCGCAGGGTGTAGTCGTTGCGGACCAGGTCCCCGGAGGGCGAGGCCTGTTCCGGCCGCGCCACGTGGACGAGGAAGCGCTCGCCGACGGCTTCCGGCGCGCGGAACCAGCCGATGTGGAAGGGGATGAAGGGCTCCGCCCCCACTTCCTCGTTCTGGCCGAACGCCACCAGCGTGGAGGCGTCCGCCTTGCCGGGGTGGAAGTGGAAGCCGGCCTCGTGCCCGGCCCCGGAGGGGTCGAGGCGCAGCTCGGCGAGCAGGCCGGAACCGTCGAGGCGGACCAGCCGCCCCAGGCAGGTCATCGGGCCGCCGTGGTGGATGCCCTCGCGCCGGGTGCGGGCGTACAGGGTGTCCATGTCCGTCTCGCCCCGGGCCGCCGCGCCCAGGGCCGGCACGTCGAGCGGTGGGGCCAAGGGCTCGTCGGTCTCGACCAGTTCGGCGCGGGCGTTCTCGCGCCAGGGGGCGTCCGGCCCGGCCTCCCGCAGCCACCGGCTCTCCACCCGCACCTGGCGGGCCTGCCCGGCGGGCGCGGCGGCCACGGTGACCCGCAGCTCGCGCTCCCTGCCCTCGCCGGTGACCACCGGCTCCGCGAACAGCACGTCGCGCAGCGCGACCCTGCGGTGGTCGAGGCCCTGGGCGATCAGGACCCGGTACACCAGGTCGAGGAACGTCACCCCCGGCATCACCGAGACGCCGTGGACCAGATGGTTGGCCATGACGAAATCGGTGTGGGTCAACCGGATACGACAGTCGATCTCTTGGTCCTGCGCGGCCATGACGCCCCTCCCCCTCCTGCGGATGCTGCTGTGGTCTGCTCAGGCCGTCGGCGTGGGTGCGGCGACCCCGCCGAGGAAGTCGGCCAGGATGTCCCGGAGCCGGTCGCCGGCGCCGAACACCGAGATGTGGTCCCCGTGCGGCTCGACCCGCAGCACCGCGTCCGGCAGCGCGGCGGCCACCCGGTGGGAGCCGTCGGGGTGGGCGGTGTGGTCGTCCTCGCTGGTGACGACGAGGGCCGGCATCCGCAGAGCGGCGAGCGACGGCGTGACGTCCTCGGTCATGGTCGCGAGCGTCAGCGCGCTGTAGCGGTAGAACAACTCGTCGGTCGTATACGGGTACATCACGAGTTCGGCGAGTTCCGCGGGGACGGCGGCGCGGGCGCTCTCGGCGAGCGCCCCGTTGATCATGGCGGCGTCGGGGCGGCCCTGGGCGGCCATCGCGAGGAGGGCCTTCAGGTTCTCCTGATGGCCCGTCATGGGGCCGGGAGTGCCGGAGAAGTCACCGTGCCACAGGCTCAGCGAGCCGACCCGTCCGGGCTGTTGCCGCGCCGCACCCAGGGCGATCACGGCGCCGCCGCACAGGCCCATCACATGGGCGGTGCCGAGTCCGTAGTGGTCCATCACCGCGAGCAGGTCGGCGGCCTGGGCGTCGACGTCGTGCCCGAGCGCGTCGAAGGCGCCTGTGTCGTCGGCGAGGTCGCCGAACAGGCCCCGGGTCTCCCAGGTGACGACCCGGTGGCCGGTGCCGGCCAGGTGCCGCATCCACGGTTCGCAGAGCGTGGCCGGCATCCCGCAGGCGGAGGCGATGACCACGGCCGGGGCGCCCGGCGTACCGGCACTGTAACCGCGCAGCGTGGCGCCGGCGCCGGCGATGGTCTCCATGGAGGCGAGCATGTTCCTGTCCTAGGGAGTCGGGGGTGCCGCGCGGACGGGGGTCCCGCGCGGCACCCTCGGTGCGGCGGGCGGATCAGCGGGTGGTGAAGGGGTGACCGGTCACGGTCTCGGTGGCCATCACGTTGTGGTCGTACTCGTTGTGGCCGGAGACGAGCACCGAGCCGAAGCGCTCCAGGCTGACCTTGCCGCCGTACTCGACGATGTCGGTGGTGTCCGGGTACACGCGGACCGAGGTCGGCACATAGCGGTTGGCGAAGCCGAGCCGCATCTCGTCGGTCTTGCCGTTGTGCGGCAGCGAGGCGTGCATGAGGGTCGACCAGAACATGATCGCCTCACCGGGGCGCATGACCATCGGCACGGCCTGGGACTCGTCGGGGACGAAGTCGTCGTCGATCTGCAGCTCGCGATAGTCGTAGCCGAAGAACCCGCGCCGGACGCCCTCCTTGACCTCGGAGTTGATGCGCTGCGGGTTGTAGTGCATCTTCTTGGTCTCGTCGTACATCATCTGCTGGTGGGTGCCCGGCATGAACTGGAGACAGCCGGTGTCCTCGTTGGCCTCGGTGAAGGCCGTCCACACCGTCAGCGTGCCGCCGAAGTGCACGTGCTCGTCGCCGTCCCAGACGATCTGCGGGCTGCCCGAGGCGTTGGCGAAGGTGTCGGCCTGGTGCCAGTCGGTCCCCTCGTCACCCGGGTACTTCGGGAAGAACTCCGTACGCCAGCACAGGACGTCCGGGCCCAGGGCGCTGGCCACCTTGTCGACGATCCTGGGGTGGGTGATGTGATCGGCCAGGAAGTCGTTGTCCAGGTGCCGGTCGTAGTTGGAGATGTTGGTGTTTCCGGACTGCGCGGCGTCCTCCTGATAGATCGCGTTCGCACGATCCATCAGGGCCAGCCGCTCGGTGCGCCAGATACGGCGCATTTCCTCGATTTCATAGACCTTGAACGGACCGAAGAAGCCGTTCCGACGGAACTGCTCAAGTTCCTCGGGCGTGAGCGAGAACTCCCTCGCACCAGCATTCTGCGTCATCACGGACTCCTTATCTCTCGGCCGCGAGAGCGGCCTTCTCCACAGCCGCGCGCGACGCGATACTGCGCGCCGTCGCGACTCCACCCAGGTCGCCGACGCGCACCTTGACGTGCAGTTCCTGACTGATCCGGGCGAGCACCCGCACAAAGGCGAGTGACGTTCCTCCGTGATCGAAGATGTCGTCGTCGAGACCCAGTTCCGGGTTTCCGAGCACGTCCCGGACGATGGCCAGAATCCCCTGATCGATCGTGGCTTCCATGCCGCCAACGTAGATAGCCGCCGAAACGGCGTCTGTTCACTGTTGAGCAGACCCGGCCCCCGGCTTTCGGTGACGGTGGACCACGTTGGCGAACCGTATAGAGGACTGCCTCGGGGAGCACGATGGTGGAGAACGCGTATCTGGAATCGACCGAGGCGGTCCTGCTGCCACGGCTCATCAAGCTCGGCGGCAACCTCTACGGGGCGGCCTTCACGCTGATGAAACTGGTGCCGGCCCGGCATATTCTGCTCAAAGCGGAGCAGTCCGGGAGGCTCGGGCCTGACACGGTCGTCGTGGAGACCACATCGGGCACGTTCGGCCTGGCCCTTGCCATGCAGACCGCCCTGATGCGGCGCCGCCTCGTCCTGGTCAGCGACCCGGTGATCGACGCGGCCCTGCGGCGCCGGCTGACCGACCTCGGGGCCCACGTGGAGATCTGCGCCGACCCGGCGGAGGTCGGCGGCTACCAGGAGGCCCGGCTCAAGCGGCTCGCCGAGATCCGGGCCGAACTCCCGGACACCTTCTGCCCCGAGCAGTACGAGAACCCCGACAACCCGGCCTCCTATGCCGTCGTGGCCGAGCACATCGAACGCACCCTCGGCGCCGTCGACTGCCTGGTCGGACCGGTCGGCTCGGGCGGCTCGCTGTGCGGGACGGTCCGCGCGCTGCGCGCCGGCCGCCCCGAGGTGCGGGCCGTGGGCGTGGACACCCCGCAGAGCGTGCTGTTCGGACACCCGGACGGAAACAGGGAGCTGCGCGGGCTCGGCAACAGCCTGCTCCCCGGCAACCTCGACCACCGGCAGATCGACGAGGTGCACTGGTGCACCGCCCCCGAGGCGTACGCCGCCACCCGCAGCCTCCACCGCGAACACGCGCTGTTCCAGGGGCCGACCAGCGGCGCCGCCTACCAGGTGGCCCGGTGGTGGGCCGACCGGAACCCCGACGCCCGCGTCGTCGTGATGCTGCCCGACGAGGGCTACCGCTACCAGGACACCGTCTACCACGACGAGTGGCTCACGGCCGGCGGCCACACCGCGCCGCCGCCGGCCGAGCCGCTCGCCGTCAGCGACCCCACCAGGCCCACCGACCGGTGGAGCCACCACCAGTGGGGCCGCCGCACTCTCGCCGATGTCCTGGCGGCCCGGACCGGGGAGGCCACCCGATGAGCCGCCTCACCTCCACCGTGGGCGCGCGCGTCCAGTCCATCATCTACGGCTCCCCCACCCCGGCCGAACTCAGCGCCGAACTGACGCTGACCACCCGGATCGATCTGGCGCACCTGGTGATGCTCGCCGACCGCGGTCTGATCGGCCCGGCCGACGCCGCGGCCCTGGCCGGGGCGATCGAGCGGCTGCGCGCCGACGACTTCCGCCCGCTGCACGGCGCGCCGACCCCGCGCGGCCTCTATCTGGCGTACGAGCAGCTGCTCGGCGACGAGCTGGGCGCCGACACGGGCGGCCGGCTGCACACCGGCCGCTCCCGCAACGACCTCAAGGCGACCGCCACCGCGCTTAGGCTCCGCGGCGAACTCCACGCCCTGGTCTCGGAGCTGGCCCGGCTCCAGGCCGTGCTGCTGAGCCGCGCCCGGGCCCACCGCGACACCGTCATGCCGGTGCACACGCACTACCAGGCGGCCATGCCGGTGACCTACGGCTACTACCTGGTGGGGGTCGCGATCGCGCTCGCCCGCGACATCACGGCCCTGCGCCGCTGCGTGGACGACCTCGACCGCTGCCCGCTGGGCGCGAGCGCGGTGGCCGGCACGGACCTGCCGATCGACCCGGCGCACACCGCCCGGCTGCTCGGCTTCACCGGCCCCGCCCGGCACGCGCTGGACGCGGTCGCCAGCCGGGACGACGCCCTGCGCGCGCTCGCCGCGGCCGCGGGCGCGGCCCTGACGATCAGCCGGCTCGGCACCGACCTCCAGCTGTGGAGCAGCGTCGAGTTCGGCTTCGTCGCCTTTCCCGACCGGCTGGTCGGGGGCAGCTCCGCGATGCCGCAGAAGCGCAACGCCTTCCTGCTGGAGTACGTCAAGGCCAAGGCCGGCGCGGCGATCGGCGCGTGGACGGCGGCGGCGGCCACCACGCGCTCGACCCCGTTCACCAACGCGATCGAGGTCGGCACCGAGGCGGTGGCCGCGGTCTGGCCCGGTCTGCGTGCCGTCCAGGACGGCACCGTGCTCGCCCGGGCTCTGGTGGGCGGCGCCCGGCCCGTACCGGAGCGGATGCTCGCCCGCGCAGAGGACGGCTTCGTCGGCGCCACCGCGCTGGCCAACCGGCTGGTCCGGCAGGGCGTGCCGTTCCGCGCGGCGCACGGTCTCGTCGGCGGCGCCGTCCGGCACGCCGTCGAACGCGGCGCCTCCCGGCTTGCCGCCGAGGACCTGCCCGCCGGTGTGCGGGAGGCGGAGATCTCGCTGCCCACGCTCGTCGCCGAGCAGCGCCACGGCGGCGGCCCCGGCGACTTCGACGCGGTCTTCGCGGACGGGTACGCCGCGCTCACCGAGCACGCCGACTGGCTGGCGGCCGTCCGCGAGCGGTGGGACGGCGCGGCCCGGGAGCTGGCGGACGCCACCGCCAGGATCATCGCGGACGGCCGGAACATCACGGAAGGAGCAGGGAGTTGACCTGGCTTGCGCTGATCGAGAGCAACACCACCGGGTCGGGGCGGCAGTTCTGCTCCGCCGCCCGCGACCTCGGGCTGCGGCCGGTCGTCCTGACCGCGCGGCCCGAGCGCTATCCGTACGTGGCCGCGGACGCCGTGGACCACCTGGTGCTGGACACGGCGGACCCGGAGGCCGTGTTCGCGGCGTGCCGTCGCCTGGCCGAGGGGGACGGTCTCGCCGGAGTCACCTCCAGCTCCGAGTACTTCATCGCCACCGCGGCCGGGGCCGCCCGGCGGCTCGGCCTGCCCGCGCCGGACCCGGAGGCGCTGGCCGCCTGCCGGCACAAGGACCACCAGCGTGCCGCGCTGGCCGCGGCCGGCGTGCCCGTACCCGCGTACACCGCCGTCACCGACGTCGACGCCGCGCTCGCGGCGGCCGGCCGGACCGGGTACCCCGTGGTGGTCAAGCCGACCACCGGCTCGGGTTCGGTGGGAGTACGGCTGTGCGCCGGACCGGACGAGGTCCGCGCGGCCGCGGCGGACCTGCTCGGCACCCCGGTCGACGAACGCGGCGCGGCGATGCCCGGCACGGTGCTCGTCGAACAGTACGTCGACGGACCGGAGTTCTCGGTCGAGACCTTCGACGGCGCGGTGATCGGGATCGTCGCCAAGCATCTGGGACCGGCTCCGTACTTCGTGGAGACCGGGCACGACTTCCCGGCGGCGGCCCCGCCCGCCGGGCTCGGCGCGGTCGCGTCGGCCGCGCTCACGGCGCTGGGCCTCGGCTGGGGCCCGGCCCACACCGAGCTGCGGTACGGGCCGCACGGCCCGGTCGTCATCGAGGTGAACCCCCGCCTCGCCGGCGGCATGATCCCCACCCTGGTACGGCACGCCGCCGCGGTGGACCTCGTGGCCGCCACCGTCGCCCGGGCCGTCGGCCGCCCCACCGCGGTGGAGCCGCGGCAGCGGGCGCACGCCTCGATCCGCTTCGCGCTCGCCGACCGCTCCGGCACCGTCACGGCGACCGGGGGACGGTCGGCGGCGCTGGCCCTGCCCGGGGTCGAACTCGCCGAACTCACCGTGGCACCGGGGACGGAGCTACGGCTCACCCACTCGTTCCGGGACCGGTACGGCTACGCCGTCGCGACCGGTCCCGACAGCGCCACCGCCGCCGACCGCGCCGCGCGGGCCACCGCCCACCTGCGGCTGGCCACCGGCTGACCTTCCAGGAGACCAGATGACCGACACGCAGTCGCCCGCCCCGATCCCGCTCCCCCGATGGACGCCGGCCGGGGCGAGCCCCGGGACCGGCCCGGGCCGGATCCGCACCGACACCACCCCTCAGCTCACCACCGCCCTGGGCCGCCGAGCCGACGAACTGGGCGTCACGCTCGAGGCGGTGCTGTTCGCCGCTCACCTCAAGGTGCTCGCGGCCCTCACCGGCGAACGCGGCCTCGTCGCCGGCCGGCTCACCAACGACGGGCCCGGCGCGTACGCCGCGACCGTCGCCGACGGCACCTGGCGCGAGCTGGTCGCCGAGGCCGCCCGGGCACTGGCCGCCCCCGTGGACGCCACGCCGGAGACCCTGCTCGACCTGCGGACCCACGCCACGCCCGACCCGGCGGCGGCCCTCGCGGTCCACTACGACGCGGACCTCACCGCCACCCTCACCTACCGCCCTGACGTCATGGACGCCGACCACGCCGAGCGCCTTGCCGGCTACCACGCGACCGCGCTCGCCCTGCTGGCCGCCGACCCCGACGCCGCCCACCACGAGCAGACCCTGCTGTCCGATGCGGAGCTGGACCACCAGCGCCGCGAACTGTGCGGCCCGCTCCGCCCCTTGCCCGCCGGCACCTTCGTCGACCTCTTCGAGAAGCGGGTCCGCGAGCACCCCGACGCCACCGCTGCGACCCACGGCCGGCAGGTCTGGACGTACCGCGAACTGGACGAGCGCGCCAACCGGATCGCCCACGCCCTGCTCGACCAGGGCCTCCAGGACGAGGACGTGGTGGCGGTGGTGACCGACCGCAACCTCGACTGGATCGCCGCCACCCTGGGCGTGCTCAAGGCGGGCGGCGTCTACCTGCCGGTCCGCCCGGACTTCCCGGCCGGCCGGGTGGCCGACCAGCTGACGCGCAGCGACTGCCGCTACGCCGTCACCGAGCCGGGGAGCGAGGCCGTCCTGCACGCCGCGCTGGCCACGGCCGGGCGCGCGTGCCGCACGCTGCTGGCCGCCGACGCCTACCGCACCCCGCGCACCGACGCCCCCGGCCGGCCGATCGGCCTCGGCCAACTCGCGTACATCTACTTCACCTCCGGCTCGACCGGCGCCCCCAAGGGCGCCATGTGCGAGCACGAGGGCATGCTGAACCACCTGTACGCGAAGATCGACGACATGGACCTGGTGGCCGGTGACGTGGTCACCCAGACCGCCTCGCAGTGCTTCGACATCTCGCTGTGGCAGGTGCTCGCCCCGCTGCTGGTCGGCGGTTCCACTCTGATCGTCGACACCGCGGACCAGCTCGACGTCGACCGCTTCATCGCGCTGCTTTCCGGCGGCGGGGTGCAGGTGATCCAGATCGTGCCGGCCTACCTCGACGTCATGCTCGCCCACCTGGAGCAGCACCCCCGCGCGCTCGGCGACCTGCGGTCGGTCTCGGTGACCGGTGAGGCGTTGAAGGTCAGCCTGGTCAAGCGGTGGTTCGCGGTACAGCCGGACATCCGCCTGGTCAACGCGTACGGTGCGACCGAGGTCTCGGACGACACCATGCACGCGGTGCTCGACCGGGTGCCCGAGCGCGACCTGGCCGTGGTCAACGTGGGCCGCTCGCTGCGCAACGTCAACACCTACATCCTCGACGAGCGGCAGCGGGTGGTCCCGCTCGGAGCCCCCGGCGAGATCGCCTTCTCCGGCGTGTGCGTCGGCCGCGGCTACATCAACGACCCGGAGCGCACGGCGCAGGCGTTCACCACCGACCCTTATCTGGCGGACACCCGCCTCTACCGCACCGGCGACTACGGCCGCTGGCTGCCCGAGGGCACCATCGAGTTCCTCGGGCGCCGTGACGAGCAGGTCAAGGTGCGCGGCTTCCGGATCGAGATCGGCGAGATCGAGAACCGGCTGCTCCAGATGCCGGGGGTCGCCGAGGCCGCGGTGGTCATCACCGGCAGCCAGGACGCGACGAAGAACCTGGTCGCCTTCCACACGGGGCCCGCCGACGTCCAGTCCGCCGACCTGCGTGACTTCCTGGCGGCGGCCCTGCCGTCGTACATGGTCCCGTCGTACTTCCACCGGCTCGACGCCCTCCCGCTCACGGAGAACGGCAAGACCGACAAGAAGCGCCTGACGTCGATGGCCGAGGAGTTGGGGCAGGAGATCGCCGCCTATCTCCCGCCGGCCACGGACACCGAGCGCCGCCTCGCCACCGCCTGGGCCGAGGTCCTGGGCGTCCTGGTCGGCCGGATCGGCCGCGACGACGACTTCTTCAAGCTCGGCGGCACCTCGCTGGCCGCTGTCCGGCTCATGGTCAAGCTCGAACGGCGGGTCGCGCTGCGGGACCTCGTCGCCCATCCGGTGCTGCGCGACCTCGCGGCGGTGCTCGACGGTTCCGCCGGAGCCACCGCGCCGGCCGGCGACCACCGCCTGCTGCAACGGCTCAACACCGTCGGCACCGA
The DNA here is from genome assembly GCF_056431945.1 of Streptomyces sp. NPDC045778. Lineage (NCBI taxonomy): Bacteria > Bacillati > Actinomycetota > Actinomycetes > Kitasatosporales > Streptomycetaceae > Streptomyces > Streptomyces sp. NPDC045778. Next base: position 45,443 of record NZ_JBWKJZ010000038.1, on the reverse strand, counting down.
TGGCGCCGGGCCCAGGGCGACCCTGGTGTGCTTCCCGTACGCGGGCGGCAACGCCGTCAACTTCCAGCTGCTCGCCCGCGCGCTGGCCCCGGCCGGGATCGGCGTGTCCGCGGTCGAACTGCCCGGCCACGACATCAGCAACCCCGACGAACCGCTCGCCGACGTCCCCGAGCTGGCCCGCCGGGTGCTCGCCGAACTGCCCGAAGGCCCGCTGCTGCTGTGGGGCCACTGCGCCGGCGGTGCCTACGCGGTGGAGCTGGCCCGGCTCCTGGAGGCCGAACAGCGCCCCGCCGAGCGGGTGTTCATCGGCGCGCTGCTGCTGGAGGACCCGGCCGAACTGCGCCGTGAGACGGCCGAGGTGACCGCGCTGTCCGACCGGGAGATCACCGCCCGGATGCAGGGCGACGCCGCGTACGTCGAGCTGGACCTGCTCAAGACGGAACGGGCCAACCTGGTCGCCCGCGCCTACCGGCACGACGTCCGCTCCACCAACGACTACCTGCTGTCCTTGCAGGAGGGTCCGGTCGGCCAGGGGCTCACCACCCCCCTCGACGTGGTCCTGACGGACGACGACCCGACGACCCGGGAGCCCCGGGAGCGCTACAAGCTCTGGGAGCGGGCCTTCGACTCGGTGGACCTGCACGCCTTCGCCGACGGCGGCCACTACTTCACCCGCACCCTCCCGGCCGACGTGGCGGCCCTGGTGGCCGGCCGCCTCCCGGAGGCCCGGCAGCGGTGAGCACGTACCCCGCCCCCGGTGGCGCCCCGGTCCTGTCCCGGGGCGCCACCGGCGTCAGCACCTGTTTCGGTACCTTCGGCGAACTCCTCCAGGGCCGACTCCCCGGGCCGGACGGGGACTTCCTGGTCACCCTGCCCGTGGCCCGCTGGACGATGGCCTGCTACCAGGTCGACGGCACGCTGCCCGGCCTGGAGGTCCGGCCCGCCCACAAGGGCAAGGCCCGGCGGATGGCGGAGATGGTCCTCGCCGCCGCCGGGGCTCCGGCCGGCGGCGTCCTCACCGTCGAGAGCAACCTGCCCGAGGGCAAGGGGATGGCGAGTTCCTCCGCGGACCTGGTGGCCACCGCGCGCGCCGTGGCCAACGCCGTCGGCCTGGAGCTGCCCCCGGCGCGGCTTGAGGAGCTGCTGCGCCGGATCGAGCCGACCGACGGCGTGCTGTACCCGGGGGTGGTCGCCTTCGACCACCGCCGGGTCCGGCTGCGTTCGTTCCTCGGCCCGCTGCCCACCATGACGATCGTCGGCCTGGACGAGGGCGGCACGGTCGACACCGTGGCCTTCAACCGGCTCGACAAGCCCTTCACGGCCGCCGACCGGCGCGAGTACGCCCGGCTCCTTGTGCGGTTGTCCGCCGCCGTGGGCCGGCGCGACCTGGCCGAGGTGGGCGCGGTCGCCACCCGCAGCGCCGAGATGAACCAGGCGCTGTGGCCCAAGCGCACGCTGCCGGACGTCCTGCGGGTGTGCGCGGACGTCGGGGCGCTCGGTGTGGTGGCGGCGCACAGCGGCACCATGCTGGGGGTCCTGCTCGACACGTCGGAGCCGGACTACGTCGAGCGGGTCGCGGCCACCGTACGGGCCTGCTCCCTGATCACCCCGCGGGTGTCGCTGCTCCGTTCCCTCAGCTTCGACTGACCGTCCAGGGATCCGCCAGGGCGACGGCGATCCGCCGCTCGCCCTGGTACGGGTCCCTGCTGTGCGCCATGCGCAGGTTGTCCACCACCAGGACGTCCCCGGCCTGCCAGGCCTCGCGGACCGTGTGGGCCTCGTACACCTCGTTGATCAGGTCGACCTCGGCGCGGTCCAGCGGACTGCCGTCGCCGCAGCGGGTGTTGAACGGAAGGCCGCCCGGTCCGAACTCGAACTCCAGGTACTCGCGGACGGCCGGGTCCATGGTCCACTCGTTGAGGAAGGCGATCTGGTTGAACCAGACGCGTTCCCCCGTGCCCGGGTGGCGGAGCACCGCGGGCAGGACCCTGCGGGTGCGCACCATGCCGCTCTCCTCCCAGGCGAGGCCGATGCCGTTCTCCTGGCAGTAGCGCTCCACCTCGGCTCGCGACGTGGTGCCGAAGGCCGTCTGCCAGTCCACGCCGACCGGGCCGTTGTGGCTGCGCCTCAGCTCCCATCCGTGTTCCTCGAAGCGCGCCACCAGGCCGGCCGGCAGGTCGCGGAGGACCGCCGCGCCGTCGGCGAGCGCGACGGCGCCGCCCCGGGCCGGGGCGGTCAGGCAGGCGAAGACCATCCGGGACGGCACCGTGCGGGCGTAGCTGAGTTCGTGGTGCATGCACATCGGCTGGTCCGGGGGCCACTCGGTGGACGAGTAGAGGCCCGGCCGGAGTTCCGACCTGGGGGCGAAGGGCTCGTACTCCGCCATGAGCCGGGTGGTGACCGCCGAGGCGGCGGCCGCGGCCGCCGCCGCGTCCGGCAGGGCGAGCCCGCGCAGCAGGACCGCGCCGTGCTCGGCCACCGCACGGTCGATCGCCTGCCGGTGGTCCGCCAACTCCCCGGCGGTGCCGGTGAGGTGGGCGACCGGTGGGCGGCCGGGGGCCGTGGAGAGTTCCAGGGAGGTCACGCGCGGGCCTTTCATCGGGAGCGGAAGGTCAGGTCGAGCAGGGAGGAGACGCGCGGCGCGGCAACCGGCTCCGGTGCGGGCGGGGGCGCCGGTGCGGCCGAGGGCGCCGGTGCGGCCGGGGGCGTCGTCGCGCCCGCGCGCTCCCGCCACAGCCGGCGGCGGCGGAACACCGGCGCCGGCAGCGGGGCGCGCCGCGGGTGGCAGGCCGGTGCCTCGGAGACCACGGCGTGCGCGTTGGTGCCGCCGAGCCCGAAGGCGCTGACTCCGGCGATCCGCGGCCCGGCCCACTCCCGCGGCCCGGTGGCCGGGGTGAACGGGGAGGAGGCGAAGTCGAACCGGGGGTTGGGCGTCTCGCAGAACAGGGTCGGCGGTATCTCCCCGTGCTCGACCGCGAGCAGCGCCTTGATCAGGCCCGCGATGCCGGCGGCGCTGAGCAGATGGCCGAGGTTGGACTTCACGCTGCCGATCGCGCAGTAGCCGGTGCGGTCGGTCTGCTCGCGGAACACGTCCGTCAGGGCGCGCAGTTCGATCGGGTCGCCGATCAGCGTGCCGGTGCCATGGGCCTCCACCAGTCCGATCTGGTCGGCCCGGACCCCGGCCGTGGCCAGGGCCCGGCGTACGACCTGTGCCTGGGCCGCCGGGTTCGGCGTGGTCAGGCCCATGGTGTGCCCGTCGTTCCCGACCGCGACCGCGTCGATCACGGCGTGGATCCGGTCCCCGTCGCGCAGGGCCGCGTCCAGGCGCTTGAGCAGCAGCATCCCGCAGCCCTCGCCGGGCACGAACCCGTCGGCGTCCCGGTCGAAGACGGCGCAGCGGCCGCGCGGGGACAGGGCCCGCGCATGGCTGAATTCGAGGTACGGCTCCTCGTCGAGCAGCACCTCGACGCCGCCGGCGAGGGCCAGCTCCGACTCCCCCGCCAGCAGGCTGCGCATCGCGGTCTGCACACCGACCAGGGCCGACGAGCAGGCGCTGTCGACGACCAGGGCCGGGCCGCGCAGGTCGTACTGGTGGCTCAGCCGGGCAGCGATGAAGTTCTGGTCGCCGCCGAGGCCGGTGGCCGCGCCGTCGAGGCCGATGCGGTGCCGGTAGCCCGACATCCGGGCGCCCATGAAGACGCCGGTGTCGGTGCCGCGCAGCTCCTCCTCGCGGTAGCCGGCTTCCCGCAGGCAGGCGGCGGCCGTCTCCAGGGCGAGCCGGATCGCCGGGTCGAGGTCGCGGGCCTCCTCGTCGGTGAGGCCGAAGAACTCCGGGTCGAAGTCCTCCAGACCGTCGAGGAAGCCGCCCCACTTGCTGACGCTGTGCCCGGCCGAGCGCTCCGGCCGGTAGAGCCGGTCGGTGTCCCAGCGGCCGGCCGGGACCTCGGTGACGGCGCAGTCGCCGGCGCGCAGCAGGCGCAGGAAGGCGTCCTGGTCCGGCGCCCCGGGGAAGCGGCAGGCCAGCCCGATCACGGCGATCCGGCTGTCCGTGGCGTCATTGTGCCCGGGCCTTGGCGACGGTGACGGCGACGGCTGCGGCTCGCTCTCCGGGGACGGCGCCGGCCGGGCCGCGACGCCCGAGGCCGCGAGGTGGGCGCCAAGGCGGCCGACGGTCGGGTGGTCGAACAGGGCGGTCGGGGAGAGCGGGCTCCCGGTCGCGTCCTCGATCGCGGTGACCAGCTCGCCGAGCAGCACCGACTCCACGCCGAGGTCGGTGAAGGTGGTGTCGTGGTCGAGGTCCGCCTCGGGGATGCGCAGCGTGGCGGCGAACAGGGCGGCCAGCCAGGGCGCCGCGCCGGACGCGGCGGAGCCGGACTCCATGACCACTGCGGGCTCCGTGGCTGCGGGCTCCGCGGCGGGTTCGACGGCGGGTTCGTCGGCCGTCCCGGCGGCCGGCTGCGGCCGGTTCGCGTGCAGCGCGGTCCCGGGGTCGAAACCGCCGTCGTGGGGCGCGACGGGCGGGACGGGCAGGTAGACCCCGGCCGGCAGGTCGAGCACCCGGTCGAGGACAGCCAGTCCCGCGGCGTCCGAGAGCGCCGCGAGCCCGGCCCGTGCTCCGGCCTCGGGGTGGTCCGTGCCGCCGCCGGTCTCCCGCCAGACGGGCCAGTTCACGGCCCGCACGCCGGGGCGGTGCCGGGCGACTTGGTCCAGGTGGGCGTTGGCGGCCGCGTAGTCCGCCACCCCGGTCGCGAGGGCGGGAACGGCGGAGCTGACGGAGGAGAAGAGCAGGACGAACTCCAGCGGGTCCGCCCCGGTCAGCTCCAGCAGGGTGTCCAGGCCGTCGCCCTTGGGCTCCAGGACGGCCCGGATGTCCGCGAGGTCCTTGCGGACGAGCGGCGCGGGCCCCGCGGACGAGCGGCCCGCGCAGTGCACGACGCCGCCGACCGGGCCGAGGGCGGTGCGGACCGAGTCCAGGAACTCCGACAGTTCGGCACGCCGGGTGAGCGGGCCGGTGTGGGTCATCACCCGGGCGCCGAGGCGCTCCAGTTCACGGATGTGGGCGACCGCCTCGGCGTCCGCGGCGGACAGCTCGCCGCCCCAGGAGTGCCGGGCCGGCAGGGGTCGCGCGCCGAGCACGGCCAGCCTGCGGGCGCCGCGCCCGACCAGGTGCCGCGCGGTGAGCGCGCCGAGGCCCCGGGTGCCGCCGGTGATCAGGTACACCCGGTCCGGGTCCGGTCGCCACGGCGCCGGCTCTGCGTCGACGGGGACCAGGGCAGGGCGGTGGCGTCGCCCGGCCCGCAGACAGAGTTCGCCGTACGGTCCTGAGTCCCGCCAGGCGGTGAGGATTTCGGCCAGGTCGTCGGGGCGGTCGGTGTCCAGGACGGTGGCCCGGGCCGAGGGGTACTCGGCCCCGAGCGGACGGACGAAGCCGGCCAGGCGGGATCCTGCCGGGTTCGGCCGGACTCCGGGCACGGCGGTCAGGCCGCTGGTGACCTGGACGACGCGGACGCCGCCGGCGGGACGGGCGGCGAGCACCTCCTGGAGGACGGCGAGGCGGGCCGTCCAGGGCCCGGCGTCGTGTTCCTGCGCCGGGCCTTCGGCGAGCGCGCACAGGTCCAGGAGGCCGTGGACCGGCCCGCGGGCGAGCAGTTCGCGGACGGCCGCGACCGCGCCGGGGGCGTCCGTGAAGTCGACGCCCTGGCGGAGCGTCACGAGCCTGGCGGGCGCGAACGCCACGGCCAGGCCCGGCCGTTCGTCCGCGAGCAGGCAGAGCACGGTGCCCGCGGGCGCGGGTCCGGGCGCGGGGGGCGCCTCCTCCTGCCAGGCGCGGGCGAGCAGCGGTACGTCCGTGCCGTGATCCGTCGGCTCCTGGTGAGGCACCCGGTCAGGCACCGGGTGAGGCACCGGCTGCGGCGTCGGGGACGGGACCGGGGCCGGGTCCGGGACCGGGGCGGGCGGGTTCGTCCGGCTCCCGGTGGCGGGGGCGTCGGCCCAGCAGGGCATCGCCTCGAACGGGTAGCCGGGCAGGTCGGCGATCCGGCGCGGGCCGGGGTGCAGCTCCGCCCAGTCCACCGTGCCGCCGTCCGCCCAGTGCTTGGCGAGGGCGTCCTGCGGCGTGCCGGGCGCCGCGAGCGGCCCGGGGGTCGCGCCCGCCCTGCCGCGGACCACCGCGCCGGTGTCCCCGGCCAGGTAACGGCCGAGCAGCTCCGCGAGGTGGGCCGGGCTCTCCGCCACGACCGCCAGCCGTTCGCGCAGCGCCTCACGGCCGAGTTGGGCGGTGTAGGCGAGGTCGCCAAGGGGCGCCGGCCGGCCGGTCAGCATCCGCCGCCAGCGCTCGGCGAGCAGCCGGAGCCGTTCCTCCGTCCGGGCGGAGAGCACGATCAGCTGCGGCCCTCCGTCCGGCGTGCCGTCCGTGTCCCGCGGCGGGGCCTCCAGTACGACGTGTGCGTTGCTGCCACCGGCGCCGAACGCGCTGACCCCGGCCCTGCGCGGCAGACCGGCCGGCCACGGTTCGGCGGCGCGCTGGACCCGGAACGGGCTGCGCTGCCAGTCGATGTGGGGGTTGAGCCGCTCCGCGTGCAGGGACGGCACCAGGGTGTCGTGGCGGAACTGGAGCACCGCCTTGGTCAGTCCCGCGATGCCGGCGGCCGCCTCCAGGTGCCCGAGGTTGGACTTGAGCGAGCCGATCGGCCAGTGGCCGGGCGGCTGCGCGGCGGTGGTGGTGAACACCCGTCCGAGACCGTCGAGTTCGATCGGGTCGCCGAGCGGGGTGCCGGTGCCGTGCGTCTCCAGGTAGCCGATGTCCGCAGGGCCGACCCCGGCGTCCCGGAGGGCGCTGCCGATCAGCTCGCCCTGGGCGACCGGGTTGGGCACGGTGTAGCCGTTGGTCCGGCCGTCGTGGTTGACGGCGGTGCCGAGCACCACGGCGTGCACGCGGTCCCCGTCGGCGAGCGCCCGGGCCAGCGGCTTGAGCAGGACGGCGCCGACGCCCTCACCGGGGACGAAGCCGTCCCCGCCCGCGCCGAAGCTGCGGCAGCGGTGGTCGGACGACGCCATGCCGAGCGTGCGCAGGGTCGCGAACTTGTTGGGGTGGAGCGAGAGGTTGACGCCGCCGACCAGGGCCGCCTCGCACTCCCCGCGCCGCAGCGCGCCGACCGCGAGGTGGAGCGCGCTCAGCGAGGCGGAGCACATGGTGTCCACGGTCAGGCTGGGTCCGTTGAGGTCAAGGAAGTAGGAGACCCGGTTGGCGATGCCCGCGACGGCCGAGCCGACCGGGCGCGGCCCGTCCAGGCCGAAGAACGGGTACTCGTTGTACATCGAGCCGACGAACACCCCGACCCGGCCCTCGTGCCGCTCGCGCAGCCGGGCCCTGGTGTACCCGGCGTCCTCCAGGGTGTGCCAGGCGGTCTGGAGGAACAGCCGTTCCTGCGGGTCCATCGCGGCGGCGTCGCGCGGCGTGATGCCGAAGAAGAGCGGGTCGAAGCCTGCGACATCGTCGAGGAAGCCGCCGGTCACCCGCTCCGGGCCCTGGAGGGCCCGGCGGTCCTTGGGCAGGTCCGTCACGAGGTCCCGCCCGGACAGCAGGTGCGTCCAGAACTCGTCCAGGTCCTGGGCCCGCGGGTAGCGGCCCGCGATGCCGACCACGGCGATCCGGCCGTCGTCGGCGGCGTCCTCCCCGGCCGGACCGGGCCGCGCGGGCTGCGTCGTACGTCCGGCCGTCGCGCCGTCGGCGGGCGTCCGCCGGAGTTCGGCGAGGGCCTCGGTCACGCCGGCGAGGTCCCGGTGCGCGAAGAACAAGGTGCTGGGGACGTCCTCGCCCAGGTCGGCGCTCAACCGCGCGGTCAGCCGCACGGCTTGGGCCGAGGAGAGGCCGTAGTGGTCCATCGGCGTGTGCGCGTCGAGCCGCTGCCGGGGGACGCCGGAGATCTCCGCGTAGACCGTCGTGAGGTACTCCGCCAGCTCCCGCCGGGCGGCTTCGTCGGCCCCTTCGGCGTCGACGCGTTCCTGCGGTACGGGTTCCAGCGCGTGCCGGACCGGCAGGAACGTGCCGTTCGGCAGCGGCACCCGGCGGGCCCCGGCCGGCCGGTAGGGCGCCCAGTCGAGGTCCCCGCCGGACGTCCAGGCCGCCAGCGCCGCGTCCGCCGGAACGGGCGGCGCGGCACCGCGTTCGACCGCGTCGAGGGCGGCCCGCAGCTCCGGCAGGGTCGCGGCCTCGATCACCGTCCGGCACGCGAGGGGGTCGCGGCCGGACTGGAGGGTGAGCGCGATGTCCGCGAGCGCGGGTGCCCGGCCGGGGGCCAGGTGCCGGTTCAGCCGGCCGGCGAGTCCGGCGAGCTGCTCCCCGGTCTGTGCCGAGAGGGGGAACGCCAGACGTACGGCGGCCTCGTCCGGGCCTGCGGGGTCTGCGGCGGGCGCGGCCCGCAGCACGGCGTGGGCCAGCGAGCCGGTCGCGCCCACGGAGTTGACCAGGGCCCGGGCCGGGGCGTGGCCGGGCCGGTCCGCAGGGCGGAGGGCGGCCGGCCAGGTCCGCCCGGCTCCGTCGCCGAAGACGGTCGGGGCGGTGCGGCCGTGGCGGAACTGCAACAGGACCTTGATCAGTTGGGACATCCCGGCCGCCGCCTCCAGGTGGCCGACGTTCGGCTTGACCGTGCCCACCCTGACCGGGCCGTCGGTGAACACCGTGCCCAGCGCCTCGATCTCGGCCGCGTCGGCCAGCAGGGCGCCGGCGGCCGCGCACTCGACGTAGTCCACGTCGGCGGGTGTCACCCCGGCCCGGGCCAGCGTCTCGGTGAGGGACCGGGCGAGCCGGCCCGCCTGCGGGCTGCCGAAGCGGCCGTCACCGGCGTTGTGCGCGACCCGGGTGGCCTCGACCACCGCCATGGCGGTGTCGCCGTCACGCTCGGCCGCCGCGGCCGTGCGCAGCAGCACCGCGCCGACGCCCTCACCGGGCGACCAGCCGGCCGCCGCGGTGTCGAAGGCGCCCGCGGGGAGCCGTTCGGCCAGCAGGCCGAGGTCGGCGAGGAGCCGCAGGTGGTACGGGTGGGTGACCAGGTTGACTGCGGCCACCACGGCGGTGTCGCACTCGCCCCGGCGCAGGCTCTCAGCCGCGAGGTGCAGCGCGGAGAGCGAGGACGAGCAGGAGGTGTCCACGGCCAGGCTGGGGCCGTCGAAGCCGAAGCAGTGCGAGATCCGGTTGGCCGCGTCGGACGCGGTGGCGGATATCTCCGCCGACCCGCCCGAGCGGGCCCGGTCGGCCCCGACGTGCTGGTAGTCCTGCCACATCGCGCCGAGGAAGACCCCGACCCGGCCGGCCTCGTTCAGCGAGCGGGCCGTGTGACCGGCGTCGTCCAGGCACTCCCGGACCGTGTGCAGCAGCAGCCGCAGCTGCGGGTCGAGGGCGGCGGCCTCGACCGGGGCCACCCGGAACAGCAGGCTGTCGAAGCCGTCGACATCGGTGAGGTAGCCGCCGGGCGGCGCGGACTCGGGGAACTGCGCGGCGCGCCCGGCCGGCACCTCGGTCAGCGATCTGCGGCCCTCGCTCAGGTTGCGCCAGTAGGTGTCCAGGTCCTCGGCGCCGGGGAACCGGCCCGCCGCACCGACGACCACGACCTCCGGGTCGGCCGCACCGGGCCCGCCGGCCGCCGCCGCGTCGGCCACGGCGCGGCCGGCCGCGGGCGTGGCCGGGGCGCCGGGGACGAACAGCGGACGCGCGCCGAGGGCGGTCGCCGACGGCAGCGGTTCGGCGAGCGGACCGCCGAAGAAGGCGTGCAGGTAGCGGTGGCGCGGGCCGAGGCCGAGCCGGTCCCGCAGCTCGTCGAGGGTCTGGGTGCCGACGGGGCAGAGCCCGACGCCGGTGAACGGCTGGGCCAGCAGCAGGAGTTGGCCGAGGTATCCGGCCTCGAGGAGCTGGAAGCGCTCGCTGTCGTCCCCGTACAGGGGCGCGATCGCGTCGTCCGCCCCGAACAGGTGGATCTCGAACGCGGCGCGGTCGTGCACCGGCCGGTTGTAGACGAAGTGCCGGGACCGGTCGAGTTCCGGAGCCGGGTCGAGCAGGTGGAGGGCGTGGTCCACCGGGTGGTGGTAGTAGAGGCCCTCGGGCACGCCCTCGACGCCGTCCGGCCTGACGTACACGTAGACCTGGACGGAATAGGTGTCGCCGGCCGAGGGGTAGAGCCGTCGGCGGCGGCCCTCCTTCTCGGTCTCGCGGAGCAGCCCGAGCAGCCGTCCGAACGCCTGCCGGGAGACCGGGCCGGGGCCGAACTCGCGTCGGCTCTCCCGCCAGACGAGGTGCTCGTCGGCCACCGGCTCGCCGTCGAGCGCCAGCACCCGGTCCCCGTCGGCGGGGCGCCGCAGGTCCCAGCGGGCGCGCTTGAAGGCGTCCCGCTGCCCGGCGTCGAAGAAGTCCACCTCGGCGGGCGCGGACGGCACGGCGGGCGGGGCCTGCGGGACGGCGGCGGGCGCGGTCGGCAGGGCGGCGGCGTCCTCCCGGGAGGTGTCCGCTCCCGTCTGGTCGAGGACGGCCCGGGCGATGCCGGCCACGGTCGGGTCGAGCAGCAGCGCCGACACCGGCACCTGCCAGCCGTACCGCTGCTGGAGCGCGCCGGAGACCTGGACCATGGTGAAGGACGTGGCGCCCTGGTCCCAGATGTCGGCCGCGGTGTCGATCGCCGAGAGGTCGAGGAGTTCGGCGAAGACCGCGGCGATCTCCTCCGCGAGCGCCTCGGCCGACGGCGTCCCGGCGGGCGCCCCGGCCGCCGGGGCGGGCCCGGGCGCGGCGCCGGCCGGGCTCAGCCGGCCCGCCGTCAGTGCGTGCCGGCTGCCCGGCTCGACGGGCCAGGGCAGGGCCTCGCGGTCGAGCTTGCCGTTCGAGGTGGCGGGGAAGGTGTCCACGAAGGCGACCACGTTGGGGACCATGTAGTCCGGCAGCGTCCGCGCGGCGTACCGGCGCAGCTCGGACACGGCGGGCTCCGTGCCGTCGGCCGGTACGACGTAGGCGACCAGCTTGCGGTCCGCGGTGCGGTCCGGGCGGGCGAGCACCACGACGTCACGCACGTCCGGGTGGCTGCGCAGCCGGTGCTCGATCTCGGGGAGTTCGACCCGGAACCCGCGGACCTTGACCTGGCCGTCGGCGCGTCCGTGGAAGGAGATCACGCCGTCGTCGAAGAAGCTCGCCCGGTCCCCGGTCCGGTACATCAGGGCGCCGTCCCGGCCCGCGAACGGGTCGTGGACGAAGCGCTCGGCGGTCAGTTCCGGCTGCCGGTGGTAGCCGAGGCTCAGACAGTCGCCGCCGATGTAGAGGTCCCCCTCGACACCGGGCGGGCAGGGGCGCAGTCGCTCGTCGAGGATGTAGTACGAGGCGTTGTCGATGGGCCGCCCGTACGGGATGCTCCGCCAGGACGGGTCGACGGTGCCGACCTCGAACCAGTTCGACCAGACGGTCGCCTCGGTCGCGCCGCCCAGGCTGACGATCCTGGCCCGCGGGAACAGGCCGCGGACCTGGTCGGGCAGGGGCAGGGGCGTGAAGTCGCCGCTGAGGTAGACGAGGCGCAGGGTGTCGGTGCCGGGCCGGCCGGCCCGGGTCGGGAACAGCGGGGCCAGCTGGTTCAGGGTGGTGGGGGCGGAGTTCCAGAAGGTGACGGGCTCGCGGAGCAGTACGTCGAGGAGCAGGTGCGGATCGCGCTGCTCGGCCTCGTCGGCGACGTACAGCGAGGCGCCGTACCCGAGCAGGCCGAGGATGTCGAAGACCGAGAGGTCGAAGCCCAGCGAGGTGACGCAGAGTCCGACGTCCCGCGGGCCGAAGCCGTGGGTCCGCTGGCACCACCGCAGCAGGTTGAGCAGCGGACGGTGGCTGACCTCGACGCCCTTGGGGGCGCCGGTGCTGCCGGAGGTGAAGATCACGTACGCGAGGTCGTCGACCGAGCCGTCCTGCTCCGGGTCGTGCTCCGGCCGGCCCTCGGCGGTGACGGCCAGCGTGCGGACGTGTGCGGGCACCTGCCAGCCGGTCCGCTCCTCGTCGGTGAGCAGCAGCCCGACCCGGGCGTCCCGCAGGATCGCGGCGGCCCTGGCCTCGGGCAGGGAGGGCTCCAACGGGACGTAGAAGCCGCCGGCCTTGAGCACGCCGTGGACGGCGGCGACCATCGCCGGGCCCCGGCGGACGCTGATACCGACCGGCGTTCCCGGGCCGACGCCCTCGGCGCGCAGGGCGTGCGCGATCCGGTTGGCCCAGCGGTTGACCTCGTCGAAGGTCAGCGAGCCGTCGGCCCAGCGGACGGCGACGGCGTCGGGGCGGGTCGCGGCCTGCTCCTGGAACAGGAGCTGGACCTTCCGGTCGGCGTCGGGGGACGGCCGCTCGGCACGGGGGTCCTGTCGGTCGGCCGTCGCCGGCCCGGCGCCGTCGGCGGCGAGGCCCGTCAGCAGCTCGCGGTAGTGGGCGAACATCTCGCCGAGGCGGCCCGCCGGGAATTGTTCGGCGTTCGCGTCCCAGTAGAAGCGCAGCTCGTCCCCCTCGTCGATGGCGATGCAGTCCAGCGCGACGTCGGGTGTACAGGTCAGCCAGGGGCCGAGCCGGACGCCCTCGGGCAGCTGCTGCTCGGAGAGGTCGAGCAGCCCGGTGTAGACGACCGGCAGGTCGAAGGCGCCGGTGCGCCGCTCCCGCATCACCCGGCGGCGCAGCTCGCCGAGACCGCTGACGCCGTCGGCGGCCCGGTCCTCCGTCACCACCCGGTGGAACGCGGCGGCCTGCTCCCACACGCCGAGTCCGGCGTCCTCGCGGGTGACCCAGCTGAGTGCCGTGTACTCGCCGGGCCGGAAGCGGCTCGATCCCTCGGTCCAGCGGACCACGGGGAGGCTGAACGGCACGGGGTAGTGCCGCGCCAGGGCCTCGGTGTAGGCGGCGGCCAGCAGGTCGTCCGGGTCGACCCCGGCCGCCTCGGCCCGGGCCCTGATCTCCCGCCAGCCGGTGAGGACGCCCGCCAGGCGCCGCCGCTCGCGCGGGCCGTGCGCCGGGTCGACGGCCGGCCCGGCGTGCAGGGCGGCCACCCGGGCTCGCCAGTGCTCGGTCCGGGCCGTCCACCGCGGGGTGCCGCGCAGCGCGGCGCGCTCGGCGGCGTACGCGTCGTAGCCGTCGGTGGGCACCGGGGCGGCGCCGGGGTCGGTGTAGTGGCGGAACAGCTCGCGCACCAGGAAGTGGATGCTGCGGCCGTCCAGGACGGTGAGGTCGGTGGTGAGGTGGACGGTGGCGGCGCCGTCGGCGGCCAGGGTGACGCACAGCTCCGACTGCGGGCCGCGGCTGAGAGGCAGGGCCCGGCCGGCCATCCTGTGGCTCAGGCCGGTCAGGAAGTCCGCGGGCCGTTCGACACCCGCCAGGTCGACCACGGGGATCACCCACTGCTCGGGCACGTGCGAGGCGATCTCCAGCTGCCCCTCGCGGGTGACCACGGTGCGCAGCACGTCGTACGTGCGGACCAGCTTCAGCCAGGCCGCCTCGAGCCGCCCGAGGTCCAGGTCGTCGACCTCGAAGGTGTGGTGGACCTGGCAGCCGTCCCACTCACCGGCCGCGGCGACGGCCCGGGGCACGAAGTACGCCTGCTGGAGTTCGTTCAACGGGCGCCGGGTGGCCGGGCGGTCGCCGAGACCCTCAAGGGCGTTGACGAACGCGGCGAACAGCACCTCGGCCTCTCCGGTCGCGAAGCGCCCGGACAGCACGTCCCAGCGCAGCCGCAACTCGCCGTCCCGCTCCCACATCTGGTGGTCGAGGGCGACGCCCGTGGTCTGGCTGAGGGCGTACCGGACGGCGCCGGCGAATCCGTCGGCGCCCGCCCGGCCGGTGTCGAGCAGGCTGGTGAACACGACCGGCAGGCTGGGGGCCGGGGCCGAACGGTCCTTGGCACGCAGCGCGCGCAGCGCGGAGACGCCGGACACGGCGGCGTGGTCGAGCCCCTCCCAGAGCCGCTGGTGGACTTCCTGGACGGCGTCGGGAAGCGGTCGGTCGAGGGTGTGGGGCAGCGGCAGGACGAGGCTGGAGGTGAACGGGCCGACCAGGTCGTCGGCCTCGGCGGGCAGCCGGGAGCGGTGGTTGGTGGTGAGGATCAGGGAGCGCGGGCGGGCATCGCGCTGGCGGCCGAACACCTCGGCGAAGACGGTCAGCACCAGGGCGGTGGGCGACACCTCCCACCGGGCGGCGAGGCGGCGCAGGGCCTGCCACTGCTCGGCGCCGATCCGGCCGGTGAGCGCGGTGCGGGCGACGGGGCCGCCGGTGGCAGGGCCGCCGAGTTCGGGGCCTTGCGGAAGGTCGGCGAGGCGCTCGGCCCAGTGGTCGAGGTCGGCCTGGTACCGGGGGGTGCGCCGCTGGGCGGCGAGGTCGGCGAGGCAGTCGCGCACGGTGAGGCGGGGCGCGGGCAGCTCGTGTCGCGGGTCCTGGTAGCAGCGCCACCAGTCGTCGAGGATCACACCGAGCCCGTGCCCGTCGATGAACAGGACGTCGATGCTCAGGTGGACGACCGCCTGCCCGTCGTCGCCCCGGGAGACCTCCACGGTGTGCATCGGCCACTCGCCCGGGCGGTAGTGCCGGTGGGACAGCCGCTCGCGCACGTCCGGGGCCCCGTCGAGCCCGCCGACGGGCAGCCGGATCGGGTCCACCTCCTCCTGGACCCGCTGCCTGCCGTCCGGGGTGACCACCGCGCGCAGCATGTCGTGGTGGCGGACGACCTTGTTCCAGGCGTCCTCCAGGGCCTGGGGGTCCAGGTCGGCCACGTCGAACTCGCGGTAGACGTGGCAGCCGATGGGGTCGTCGCCGAGCTGTGGGTCCTTGGCGACCAGGTAGGCCTGCTGGAGTTCGGTGAGCGGGAACGGCTCGTACCGGTCGGCGGGGCCCACGGCGTCGCCGTCCGGGGTTTCCGTGCCGGGGGCCGGGGCGGGCGCGGCTGGGCCTGCTTCGGCGTCCGTGTCCTCGACCCGGGCCAGCAGGTCTGCGGGAGTGGCGCACTGACGCAGCCACGACACCGGTACGTCCACTCCGAACTCGCGCCGGATCCGGAACCAGACCCGGGTCAGGGCCAGCGACTCCAACCCCAGTTCGCGCAGCCCGAGGTCGAGGGTGACCTCCTGCCCGGGCAGCACCTCTTCGAGGATGCGCAGCAGCGTACGGGTCCGTTCGTCTTGCCTCACGTCAAGTCTCCTGCGGTGGCGGCGGTCCAGGTGCGCAGCGAGCCGTCCAGCAGTTCGGCGGCACCGGTCATCAGTAGCTCGGCGATGGCGTCCACGTGCCGGGCGCGCCACGGTTCCAGCGGGGTGCCGGACACCAGGCGGTTGAACGCGCCCAGGGCCGGTCCGCAGTGGATCTGGTAGTTGACCTGTTCGCCGGGGGTGCCCTCCAGGGCGATCCGGGTGGAATGGGCGAAGTACCAGCGGAAGACCCGGGCCATCCGGGTCTTGGGGTGTTGTTCGGCCCGGGCCAGCTCGGCGGGACGGCGGTCGCGCAGATGGGCGCGGGCCTCGGCCCAGATGTCGTCGAAGGTGCGCCGGAAGTAGCGTTCCTCAAGGGTGCGACGGGTCGCCTCGTCGATGTCGTCGAGTCCGTCGTACTGGCGGTAGACCTGGAAGAGCTTGTTGGCCCGGGCGGGGAAGAGGGTGCCCTTGCGGACCACCTGGACCCGGGCGCCGAGTTCGAACAGGTCGCCGGCCGGCGCGTAGGCGGTGTCCTGTACGTCGACCGTGGCGAGCAGGTCCTTGACCGCGTCCGAGGTGCCGGCCTCGACCGAGCACTGGTTGACCGAACCGGTCAGGACGAAGTCCGCGCCCAGGACGAAGGCGGCGGCGACGGATTCGGGGGCGCCCATGCCTCCGGCCGAGCCCACCCGGATCCGCCGGGGGTAGCGGTGCCGGGCCATGGCGTCGTCGCGCAGCCGGATCATGGCCGGCATCAGCGCGTAGGGGCTGCCGGCGTCGGTGTGGCCGCCCGAGTCGGCCTCGACGCAGAGGTCACCGGCCACCGGCAGCAGGGCGGCGGCCTCGGCCTCGGCGGCGCTGAGGGCCCCCTCCGCGACCAGCCGTTCGAGCATCGGCGCCGGCGGCGGGCTGAGGAAGGAGGTGGCGACCTCGGGCCGGGAGACCTTGGCCAGCACGTGCCGGACGGCGGTCGGGGTGCCGTCGGCCGCGCGGTGCGCGCCGGCGTAGCGGAAGCGGACGACGGCGGGCGTCACCGCGGTGAAGGCCGCGGCCTCGACGTACCTGACGTCGTGTCCGATGAGCAGGTCCACGAGATCGCGCTCGGCGGCCGGGTCGTCGGGGGTGGCGAGCAGATTGACGCCGAACCGGGCACCCGGGCCCAGGCGCTCGCGGATCGCGCCGAGGGCGGCGTCGGTCTCGGCCGGGGTCAGACCGCCGGTGCCGAGGAAGCCCATGAGACCGGCCCGCGCCATGCGGACCACCAGGTCGACGGAGGCGATGCCCCGGTACATGGCCCCCGCGAGATAGGCGTAGCGCAGCCCGTAGTCGGCCCGGAACTCGGCCGAGCCGAGGCACCCGGGCCACACCTGCCGACCGCCGGGCGAGCGGGTCGGGGCCGGAGACTGAAGAACCGCGGACAGCCGGGCCGGGACCGGGACACGAGCGGACACCGGCGCCGGGCCCTGAACACCCGCGGCCACACCCACCGGCGCGGAGACACGGGCCGACACCGGCACCGCAGCGCCCGCGGGCCCACCCACCGACGCAGAAACACCAGCCGACACCGGCACCGCAGCGCCTGCGGGCGAGCCCACCGGCACAGAGACACCAGCCGACACCGACCCGGGGCCCGCAGCCCCCACGGCCACACCCACCGGCCCGGAATCACCCGCCGACACCGGCACCGACTCCGCAACACCCACAGGCAAACCCACCGGCACGGAATCACCAGCCGACACCGACCCCGAAGCCGGGGCACCCGCAGGCGAGCCCACCGGCGCGGAGACACGGGCCGGCACCGGTGCGGGGCGCCCCGTAGGCAAGGGCACCGGAGCGGGACGCTCCTTGGTGGCCTTCCACAGATCCGTGAGCACCCGCCCCGGCCCGATCTCGACGAGGTCGGTGACCCCCTGGTCGAGCAGCAGGCTCATGCTCTCCCACCAGCGCACGGGTGCCGTGATCTGACGGGCGAGCAGCTCCCGGACACCGCCTGCCGGGTAGGGACGGGCCGTGGCGTTGGCGATGACCGGGATGCGGGGGTCGCGGAGTTCCACCGTCGCCAGGAACCGCTCGAACTCGGCGGCGGCACCGGCCATGTAGCGCGAGTGGAAGGGCGCGCTGACCTTCAGCGGCACGCTGCGCCCGAGGCCCGCTCCGGCCACCGCCCGCGCGGCCGCGCGCAGCGACTCCTGGGGTCCTGCGAGCACCACCTGGGCCGCCGAGTTCCGGTTGGCCAGGTCGATGTCGTCCAGGCCGGCCTCGGCGAGCAGCCCGGCGACACGGTCGGGGTCGGCGCCGAGCACGGCCGTCATGCCGCCCCCGGCCGCGCCCCCCATCAGCTCGCCGCGCCGCCGCACCAGCCGGACGCCGGTGGCGAAGTCGAAGCAGCCCGCGGCGAACAGCGCGTTGTACTCCCCCAGGCTGTGCCCCACGAGGTGGGCGGGGGCCGGGGCGTGCTCCAGCCGGGCGAGCCCGCCGAGTGCGTTGACCACGAACAGCGCGGGCTGCACCGAGCGGGTGTCCGTCAGTCCGGGTTCGGCGCCCCGCAGGCACACCTCACGGATCGGATAGCCGAGGATCTCGTCGGCCTGCCGGACGAGGTCCGGGAACCGGTCGAACACCTCGGCCCCCATGCCGACCCGCTGCGCACCCTGCCCCGGGAACGCCCAAACCTCGGTCATCCGTCTCAACTCCGCTACGGGTAAGGGTGGTTACGGGTACAGGTGATTACGGGTTCTGCTGACGCGTCGCGTAGAGCCCCCAGTGGTGCGGGGTGAGCGCGGTCTCGCGCACGCTGCCGTCCACGAAGGTGCCCGGCCTGCCCTGCGCCGCCAGTTCCTCGCGCAGCCGCCCGTACACCGTGAGGTCCTTCAGACCGATCACCCAGTGCACCCGCTCGGCGTCGCCGAAGGCCTCGTCGAAGAGGGTCACGGCGGCCTCGCCCGCGAACCGCTTGTTCACCGTGTCGGCCAGCTCGCGGGCCAGCTCGCGGCCCTCGGGGGCGAAGCCGTGGCCGATGCGCGCGGAGCGGAGCAGCACGATCCCGGCGGACGCGGAGTTCAGCTCAGGACCTGCCTGCCCGGTCCACGGCAGCATCACCGTCGAGTGCACGCTCCCGTCGACGAAGAGCCGGTCCCAGGCGCCGCCGCTTTCCTGCTCGACCCGGTCCTTGGCTATCGACTCGCGGAACGCCCGGTCCCGGTCGCCCATTTCGACCAGGTCGTAATAGACGTCGAGCGCGTCGAGGTGAATGAGGAAGTGGATTTTGTCCTCGTACCCGAAACTTTCCTCATAGACGAAGGCGCTGGCCTTCCCGGCCTGCTGGGAATTGACGTGCTTCGCCACCTCGCGGGCGAACATCCGGCCCTCGTTGCGGAATTCGGAGCGGAGCTGGCCGCTCTTGCGGACAAGCACGCCGGAGTTCCCGGAGTGCAACAGGGACTCGGGCGCGGCGGTTTCGACCTGGTGGGAGGCCGGAGGGACGATCTGGGAGCGCCGGTTTGCCGTCCCGGTCATCGGCTCCGTGAAGGGTTGGGTCATGGAAGGTCGTTCTCCTTCTGATGGTTTCCTGCGGCCGATGTGCCCACCGGTTCCCCGCCGGTCCGTGGCGACTCTAGGCGGGAGTGGCGAAATGCTGCTGCTCAGTTCGGAGCAACTCGTCCACGAGTTCGGCGACCGAGGGATCGCGCATGAGTTCCAGGTGGGGCAGGTCGAAATCGACGACGCGGCGGACGAGGCCTGGGCGGTCCTTTTCCGGGAAGGCGTCGAGCCCGAACCCGTCGGTCGCGGAGTTCAGTGCCGTCGCCTCCTTCCAGACCGGCCGCGGGTCGATGTCGGCGCCGGCCGCCAGCCAGTGCAGATAGCTGGTGAAGATCAGGGCGAGTTCGGTGCTGCGCTCGCCCGGCATGCCGGCCCGCTCGCAGGCCGGGGGCAGGACGCGGCGGCAGAGGACGCCGAGGCCCGCCGCCAGCTCCAGCGGGGTCGCGGCCGCGGCGTCGGCCTCGCGGCCCTCGCGGATCACCTCCGCCACCTCCTCCGCGCCGAGCACCGGGCTCAGCCGGGCGGTCATGAACCGCTCGAAGTGCTCGATCACCATGTGGCGTTCGGCCAGGTCGGGATCTATCAGGACGAGCCGGGGCCGGTCCTGGAGGCGGGAGATCTCCGCCACGAGGGCGGCGGCGAACACGCTGCCGCTGCAGAACCCGACGACGGCGCGCACCGGCAGGCCGCTGTCGCGGATGTCCGCCACCCAGCGGTCCACGTGGCCGGACGCGTCCAGGCCGTCCTCCTCGCCGTACGGCGGGGGCATGGTCTCCCAGAACGTGGCGGGGGTCCGGAGTCCTTCGACCAGTTCGGTGAAGGTCGCCGACGGGCGTCCGGCGGTGCCGAAGTCGGCGAGGACCACGAGTCCGCCGCCGTCGGCCTCCCGCAGCACGCTGTGCGCGACAGGTGTCTTCAACTGTCTGCTCCTTGGTGGGGCGTGGGGACGGGCTACAGGGTGGGGACGTTGACGAGCGGACGGCCCGCGACCGCGGTGGGGGCGAACGCCGGGCCGGTCGCCGTCCCGGGGGCGAGCACGGCGTCGTACGCGGCCGACTCCGCCGTGGCCGGGACGCCGTAGCAGGACAGACCGCGGGCCGCGGCGGCCGCGGCCAGGTCGGCGGGGGCGAGGCCGGGCCGGCCCGCCTCCCGCGCGCCCGCCAGCAGGGCGGTCAGGTCGAGCGGCTGCTCCGGGTCGGCCGCCCGCAGCTCGGCGAGCGCGGCGACGGGCGCCGCGAGGCCGGGGTGGCGGATGCCGGTGATCCGCACCGGAAGCCCGCCGTCCACGGCCTCGTCGAGGAGCCGGTCGGTGTCCCGGGAATCCCAGGGGATCTGGGGCATGTCCCGCACGGGGACCAGCGAGGGGTCCGCCGGGCGCAGCCGGACGTCGTAGCGGAACAGGTTCATCTCGGTGTCGTGGCGGCCGGGCTTGAGCCGCAGGTCGGCGACCAGGCCGTACTCGGCGGCGAGCGCGGGGAACAGCGCCGGGTCGATGACCAGTTCCCGCTCGCGGTCGGCCATCGCCGCCAGCTGTCCCCGCAGTTCGCCGGCGCGCTGCTCGCCAGGCGACCGGACGGCCAGGATCGAAAGGCGCAGGGCGTCGCGCAGCGGCAGGCTGTGCACGTCGCCGAGGAACACCGTGCCGCCGGGGGCGCGGCACCGCACCGCGTTGGCCAGCGCGCGGCGCAGATAGGCCTCGGTCGGGAAGTGGTGGATCACCGAGTTGAGGACCACGGCGTCGAAGCCGGCGGGCAGTTCCGGATCGTCGGCCTGGGCGACCCTGAACCCGGCTCCCGGGTGGTGTCCGTAGTCCCTGGCCATCCGGTCCACGGCGGTGCCGGAGATGTCGGTGCCCAGGTAGCGGCCGACGTGCGGGAGCAGGCCCTGGGCCACCAGGCCGGTACCGGCGCCCAGCTCCAGGACGCTGTCGGGCCGCAGGTCGAGGATCGCGTCGACGGTGCCGGCCAGCCACTCGGCGGTCTCGGCCTCGGTGTAGTTCTCACCGGTGACGCTGGAGCGCCAGCCGGAGAAGTCGGCGCCGCTGCTGCCCGCGGCGCTTTCGTAGACGGCGTCGTAGATCTCGGTCCACTGGCCGACGATCCGCGCCTCGTCGGCGGCACCGGCCGCGACGGGCTTGTGGGCGATGGACATGGCGCTCCTCCTAGGATTTTGCGGATCGCGCGCGCAGGCGGACCGGGAGGCGCTCAAGGCCGCGCATGATCCGGGTCGGCCGCCAGCGCAGCTCGTCGGGGCGGCAGTCGAGGGACAGGCCGGGGAAGCGCTCGATCAGCGCCCCGATCGCCACCTCCCCCTCCAGCCGGGCGAGCGGGGCGCCCACGCAGTGGTGGATGCCGTGCCCGAAGCCGAGGTGGTGCGAGGTGTCGGCGCGGGTGACGTCGAGACGGTCGGCGCCGGGGTACTTGTCCTCGTCGCGGGCCGCGGCGGCGAGGGAGACCGTGACGATGCTCCCCTCGGGGACGACCGTGCCGGCGATCTCGACGTCCTCCAGCGCGACGCGTGTGGTGGAGAGCTGCACCGGCGGGTCGAAGCGGAGGAACTCGTCGACGGCGTTCGGGAGCAGCTCCGGCTTGCCGGCGAGCAGGGCCAGTTGGTCCGGGCGGTCCATCAGGGCGAGCGCGGCGTTGTTGATCAGGTTGACCGTGGGTTCCTGGCCGGCGCTCATCAGCAGCATCACGGTCGAGACGAGTTCGGTCTCGCTGAGCTGGTCGCCGTCGTCGGTGGCGCTGATCAGGCCGCTGAGGACGTCCGGCTGCCCGGCGCCGTCCCGGGCCCCGGCGCGCTTGGCCGCGATCAGGTCGGTGAAGAACGCCTTCATCGCGGCGTAGCCCTCGGCCTTGGTCATCGCGCCCGGCGCGGCCCCTCCCGGGGCGGTCAGGATCGCGGTGGCCCAGGTGCGGAAGCTCTCCCGGTCGAGGTCGGGGATGCCGAGGATCTCGCACATCACCGTGGTGGCCAGCGGGTGGGAGTACGCCTCGATCAGGTCGACGGTGTCGTACGGCTCCATGCGGTCGAGCAGTTCGGCGGCCACCTCGTGGACGCGCGGGCGCATCGTCTCCACCCGCCGCATGGTGAACGCCTTGCCGATGAGGCGCCGCAGCCGGGTGTGGTCCGGCGGGTCGGTGTTCGCCACGTGGTAGAGGTAGTCGGCGCGCTCGCCGGGCTCGCCCGACACGTAGCCGGCGTCGCGCAGCTGCTCCCAGGCCCGGGCGGGGTCCTTGGAGAAGCGCGGGTCGGCGAGGACGTCGCGACCGTCCGGGTAGCTGAGGACGAGCCAGCGGTACAGGCCGTTGGGCTCGCGCACGAGCTGGACGACGCCGCCTTCCTGGCGCATCGTCCGGTACAGGGCGTAGGGGTCGGGCTCGGTCCCGGTGGACAGGATCCGGACGGGTCGGCCGTCCGGTCCGACGTCCGGGCGCTGCTCATCCATGGAGCACTCCTAGGGTCTCTGACTGGCTGTTTCATCGTCCCGGCGGCTCCCGGGCCGGTCTGGCGAGGATTGAGCACCGCCGCGACGTGAGGCGGCCGGGGCGGGGGCGCGGGAGGCTCGGGCGGGCCGTGCCTCGGTGGCGGCCGGCCCGGCCCGGTTCAGCGGGAGTTGCTGAGTGCGGTACGGCCGGTGGCGGCCGTGGCGGCGATCAGCGAGCGGGTCCACGCGTGCTCGGGGGCCGTGAGCACGCGCTCGGTCGGGCCCTGCTCGCAGACCACGCCCTCGTGCAGGGCCAGCACCCGGTCGGCGGTCCTGGCCAGGACGCCCAGGTCGTGGGTGATCACGATCACCGCGAGGCCCAGCTCCCGGCGCAGCCGGGTGATCAGTTCCAGGACGGTCGCCTGCACCCGCGGGTCGAGGCTGGACGTCATCTCGTCGCAGATCAGCATGTCGGGCTCGGCCGCGAGCGCGCGGGCGATGGTGACGCGCTGGCACTGGCCGCCGGAGAGCTGCGAGGGGCGGCGGCCCGCCGTCCCGGGCGGGAGTCCGACCAGCGCCAGCAGGCGCTCGGCCTCTGCCTCGGCCGCCGGGCGGTCCAGGCCGCGCAGCCGTTGCAGCGGCCGGACGACGGCGGCGCCGACCGTGCGGCGCGGGTTGAGCGAGCCCACCGAGTGCTGCGGGATCACCTGGATCCGGCGGCGCTGCTCGACGGTGCGGTCCTGGACGCGTGCCGCCAGCGGCTGTCCGTCGAGGGCGACCGTGCCCGCGTCGGGGCGATGGGTGCCGCTGACACAGCGTGCGAGCGTGGTCTTCCCGCTGCCCGACACCCCGAGCAGGGCCAGACACTCACCGCGTTCGACGGTGAACGAGACGCCGTCGACCACCGTGCGGCTCTTGCGGCCCTGGCGGTGGCCGGCCCGCAGGTCCTCGACCCGCAGCAGCGGTCCGGCCGGCACGGTGGCGTCGGCGGGCGTACGTGGGGCCGGGACGGCCCGGCGGGCCGGCGGGGGCGGCTTCGGCCCGCCGGAGCCGCCGGGCGCGGACGTCCGGAGGCGGCCGATGTCGGCGAGGGTGGGTACGGCCCGGATCAACTCCCTTGTGTAGGGGGCCGACGGGCGCTCCATCACCTCGGCGAGCGGCCCGTCCTCGACGACCCGCCCGTCGCGCACCACCACGAGGCGGTCCGCGACCAGGGCCGCGCTCGGCAGGTCGTGCGTCACCATCAGCAGGGCCGAACCGCGCCGGGCCACGAGGTGGTCGAGCTGCGCGAGGACGAGGTTGCGCGCGAGGGCGTCCAGGCCGGTGGTCGGCTCGTCGACGACGAGCAGCGCCGGGTCCCCCGCGGAGATCCGCGCCAGGGCGAGGCGTTGCTGCTGGCCGCCGGAGAGCTGGTGCGGGTAGCGCCGCAGCAGCGCCGGGTCGTCGGGCAGGCCCACGTCGGTGAGCCGCCGCAGCAGGGCCTGGTCGGACCGTTCGGCCGCGAGTTCGGCGAGCTGGCCGCGCACGCGCAGGGTCGGGGTCAGCGCGGAGGCCGGGTCCTGCGGCAGATAGGCCACGGACCGGCGGCGGTAGGCCCGCAGCGGCCCGGCGGTGAGGCCGAGGACGTCGGTGCCGTCGACCAGGACGCGGCCGCCGGCCACGGCGAGGCCGGGCCGCACCTCGCCCAGCAGGGCCATCGCGAGGGTGGTCTTGCCGGAGCCGGACTCGCCCACCACGGCCACCCGTTCGCCGGGGCCGATCTCCAGGCAGAGGCGGTCGAGCACCGGACGGTCCGCGCCGTCCGTGATCTGGAGGTCCTCCACTCGGATGATCATCGGTCGAGCCTCGCCGCGAGCCGGTCCATGCCGAGGTTGGCCGCCACGGCGAGGACGCCGAGGCAGACCGCGGGGGCCACCACGGCCCACGGGGTGAGGGTGATGCCCTCGATGTTCTCGCTGACCATGGCACCCCAGTTGGGTTCGTCCGCGCCGAAGCCGAGGAAGCCCGCGGCGGAGGTGAGGGAGACCGCGACGGCGAGGCGGGTACCGGCATCCGCCAGGATGGGCCGCACGATGTTGGGCAGGATCTCGCGGAAGAGCACGGCGGGCACCGACTCGCCCAGGCAGACCGCCTGTTCGACGTAGCCCTGGCCCATCACCTGGAGGGTGGCGGAGCGGGCGATCCGCGAGACGAAGGAGACCCCGGTCACCAGAATGATCATGATCAGGACGAGCGGGGAGTAGCCCCAGCCGTGCAGGAGCACCAGCATGGCCAGGGTGGGCGGCAGGGCGAGCATGGCTCCGTCGAAGCGCGAGACCACCGCGTCGACGAAGCCGCCGCGGTAGCCCGCCAGCATGCCGATGGCGGTGCCGAGCACGGTGGTGAGCAGGACCGCGAGCACCGGCACCACCACCAGCGAGCGGCCGCCGGAGAGCAGCCTGACCCAGACGTCACGGCCGGCGTAGTCGGTGCCGAAGGTGAGGCCGTCGCCGCGCGGGTGATACGGCGCGTCGACGATGTGGCCCGGGTCGGTGTCCACGAACCAGGGCCCGGCCACCGCGAGGACCAGGACGGTGACCGCCGGCAGCACCAGCACGAGGCGGGCGAGCCGGCGGGCCGACCGGCCCGCCCACTGCCGCAGTTCTGCGCTCATGCGAGCCTCGTCCTCGCTTTCGGGTCGGCCAGCAGACCGATCAGGTCGGCCACGACGAAGGAGATCAGGATGATCAGTGCGAGCAGCAGCCCGACGCCCTCCAGGACGGCGAGGTCGTGGTTCTTCACCGCGGAGAGCAGGATCTGGGAGAGCCCGGGGTAGTCGAAGACCACCTCGATCACGGTGGTGCCGCCGAACAGGCTGCTGATCAGCCAGCCGAAGACCTGGGCGTTGGCCGGCACGATCGTCGGCAGCACGTGCCGCCACACCACCTGATGCTCCGGCAGGCCCGCCATCCGGGCGGCTCGCGCGTTCGGCGCGTTGTCGGCGTCGACGACGGTGGCCCGCACGATCCGTCCCGCCCAGGCGCCGCCGAACAGCACGATCGTGGTCACGGGCAGCACCAGGATCTCCGGCCGGTCCAGCGGCGAGCCGCCGAGAGGTGGATGCGAGACCGCGGGCAGCAGACCCGTCGCGCTGGAGAACAGCAGCACCAGCAGGCTGGCGAGGACGAAGCCGGGCACCGCGACGACGGCCAGGCTCACCCCCGTGAGGACCCGGTCGAGGCGGGTGCCGGGCCGCAGCCCGGTGGCGAGACCGATGGCGAGGGCGAGGGCCATGGTGGCCGTACCGGCGATGAGCACGAGCAGGGTGGTGGCCCACAGCGGCTCGGCGATGATCTCGGTCACCGGTCGCCGGGCGGTCAGGCTGGTCCCGAGGTCACCGCTCAGGGCCGCCGTGGCCCAGTCCGCGTACCGCACGAGCAGGGGCCGGTCCAGCCCCCACTCGTGCTGGAGTGCCGCGAGGTCCTGCTCGGTGCCGTTGCCGCCGAGCCAGCTGCTCGCGGCGTCCCCGGGCAGGACCGAGGCCCCGGCGAAAAGCGCCAGTGACACGACGAGCAGCGTCAACGCGGTCGACACGAGCCTGCGCGCCACCGCCGCGAGGAGCCGGGGCACGGGCATCAGCGCTTGGTCGCCTTCGCCTGGTCGAACAGCTGGATGGACTGGCTGAGGCGGACGCCCTCGACTCCGGGCCGGGTGGCGTCGAGCTGCTCCTGGAAGCCCCAGATCAGGTCGCCGCCGTTGTCGTAGAAGTCCTGCTCGATGGCGTCGAACGCCTTCGCCCGCGCGTCGCTGCCCACGATCTTCTGCGCGGCGGCGAGACGGCCCCAGTGCTTGGGGCCCGCGCCGGTCACGTTGAACACGGCCATCTTGTTGGTGACCGCCGCCAGGTGCAGGGCCGCCGGGCGGTTGACGTAGTAGAAGACCTGGAAGGGGTGCTTGGACAGGCCCTTGAGGTCGGCGTAGTAGCTGTCCGCCGGCACTTCCTTGACCGTGAGCTTCACGCCGGCCTCCTGAAGCTGCTGGGCGAACAGCTTCGCGGCCGGCAGCATGCCGGGCACCACGTCGGAGGCGCGCAGGGTCAGCTTGCTGACCTTGGCCTCGCGGAACAGCTTGCGGGCCTGGGCGAGGTCGCGCTCGCGCTCGCCCAGGTCGGCGTTGTAACCGGGCAGGTCCTTGCCGACGACGTCCTCGCCCGGGGCGCCGTAGCCCATCAGCGCCTGCTTCACCAGGGCCTGCCGGTCGGCGGCCAGGCGCACGGCCTTGCGCACCTTCGGGTTGTCGAACGGCGCGAGGTTCTGGTTCATCGCGAAGGACAGCGCGTTGGAGTTGGCGACGCCACCACGCTGGATCTTGATGTCGGAGTTGCCCTTGGCCGTCTGCGCCCCGGCCGCGCTGATGCCGACCGCGTAGTCCACCTGACCGTCCTTGAGCGCGGCGAGGCGGGCGGCCGGGCTGGCGATGCGGTCGATCTCCAGCGCCGGGATGGCGGGCTTGCCTCCCCAGTACTTGTCGTTGGCCACCAGGCGGACGATCCGCTTGTCGCTCTTCTCGAACTTGTACGGCCCCGAGCCGACCGGCTTGGAGAAGTCGGTCGCCCCCTTCGGGAAGACCACGGAGAACACCGCGAGCACCGACTCCTTGAAGTCCGCCCGGGCCCGCTTCAGCGGGATCTCCAGCGTCCGGCCGTCGACGACCTTGAGCTTCGAGGTGTCGACGTCCGCGTAGACCGAGGCACGGTTGCTCGGCGGCGCCGCCAGCGTCTTCACGCTGTAGGCGACGTCGGCGGCCCGGACCGGCTTGCCGTCGTGGAACCGCACACCCTTGCGGAGCTTGACGGTCCACACCGTCGCGTCGTCGTTCGGCTCGACCGACTCGGCCAGCTTCAGCTGGTACTTCTTGCCCTCCAGCGTCATCAGCGAGTCGAACACGTGCTGGGCGACGATGGAGCTGGCGCCGGCGCTCACCGACCGCGGGTCGAGCCCGGTGGTGTTGGTGGCGTCGGCGGCCGCGATCCGCAGCACGTCCACCGGCGCCTTGTCGCCCGCGTCCGACGCCGGGTCGGTGGAGGAACAGGCGGAGAGGCCGACCACGGCGGCGGCGATCGCGACTAGCGCGCGGGTGGGGGGCGTGCCGCGGTACGCCTTGCCAACGACGGTCATAGTTGTCGAAACCCTTCGGTCCGCGCCGATGACACACCGGCCGCATAAACGAGACCGTTGGACTCTCTCCTCTGCCGGCCCGGAGGTCTGCGCAAAAATGCGCGTCCGCCCGGCGGGCTGCCGTGCCACCGTCAAGTCACCGGCCGGACACCACCGTTCGTTGTCCGCTCCGGCCGCCGGTGCGACACTGACCCGATGATCACGACCTACATCGCGCTGCTCCGGTCCATCAACGTCGGCGGCCGGACGGTGACCATGGAGCGGCTCCGCGGTCTGTTCGGCGAGCTGGGTCTGGCCGACGTCCGCTCCTACATCCAGAGCGGCAACGTCTTCTTCACGGCCGACGAGCAGCCCTTCGGCAGCCCGGGTCGCGCCGCGCTCACCCACCGGATCGAGGAGCATCTGGAGCGGTCGCTGGGCTACCCGGTGCCGGTGATGCTGCGCACCCTAGAGGAGGTCGAGGCCACCCTTGCCGCCGAGCCGTTCAAGAACGTCGAGGTCACGCCGGACATACGTCTGACGCTCAACTTCCTCTCCGAGCCGCTGCCTGCCGACTTCCCGATCCCCTACACCTCACCGAAGGGCGACTACGAGGTGATCGGCGCCGACCCCGGCACCGCCTATGTGGTGATCCACCTGCAGAACGGCAAGTGGAAGCCCACCGGCAACCTCTTCGGCAAGTCCTACCGGGGCTCGGCCACCTCCCGCTTCCTCCACACCACCGCCAAGATCGTCGCCGCGGCCCGGAAGGCTTGATCACCCGGAAGAGGGGCGGGACCCCGCCCCTGGCCGGGGTCAGCTCCGCTGCCTGCGGACCCGCTTCACCTCGCGGTCGACGGCCCAGGCGTCGGCGACCGGGCCGATGTGACCGAGCTTGTCGGGGTTGACCACCGAGCGGATGGTCTGGATCCGCCCGTCGAGCACGTCAAGCGCCAGGGTGTGCAGGACCTTGCCGTCCCGGTCGCGGACGACGGCTCCGGGCTGGCCGTTGATCTCGTGCGGCTCGCACGTCACGTCGATCCTGATCAGCCAGGGGAAGACCGTGCCCAGCAGCCGGGCCACGTTCTCCGCGCCCACGACGGCCCGGGCGAGCTGCGGGGCCTTGCCGCCGCCGTCCCCGACGAGCTGTACGTCGGCCGCGAGCAGGTTCCGCAGACCGCCCACGTCACCGTCCTTCAGCGCGTCGAAGAACCGATTCGCCAGCTCCTGCCGCTCCGCGCGGTCCGCCTCGAACCGCGGCCGTCCGGCCTCCATGTGCTTGCGGGCCCGTACGAGCAGTTGCCGGCACGCGGCCTCGGAGCGCCCCACCGCCGAGGCGACCTCGTCGAACCCGAAGCCGAACACCTCCCGCAGCAGGAAGACCGCCCGCTCCAGCGGGCTGAGCCGCTCCAGGAGCAGCAGCGCCGCCATCGACACCGAGTCGGCCAGCTCCACCGCCCGCGCCGGGTCCTGATACGGGTCGTTCAGGAGCGGCTCGGGGAACCACGGGCCCACGTACTCCTCGCGCCGCACCCGCGCGGAGCGCAGCACGTCGATCGCGATCCGGGTCACCGTGGTGGACAGGAACGCCTTGGCCGAGACGGGCTGAGTCGGCGAGGCGTCGAAGCGGAGCCACGCCTCCTGCACCGCGTCCTCCGCCTCGCTCACGCTGCCCAGGATCCGGTAGGCGATCGAGAACAGCAGCGACCGCAACTCCTCGAATTCCTCGACCTTGCTCACGCCGACTTCCCTCCCCCGGCCCGGGGCCCGCCGTCGGGCCCCGGGCATGGTGCTCAGTGGTGCTCAGTGCTGGAACTGCCCGGGCTCGTAGTCACCCGCGGGCTGCTGGGCGATGATATTCAGCCGGTTGGCCATGTTCATGAAAGAGACGTGCAGCGCGAGGACGGTGAGCTGCTCCTCGTCGTAGTGCTCGGCGGCGCGCGCCCACACCGCCTCGCCGACCCCGCCGCCGCCGTCCGCGACCCGGGTGGCCTCCTCGGCGAACTCCAGGGCGGCCCGCTCGGCCTCGGTGAAGACCGTGGCCTCGCGCCACGCCGCGACCAGGTGCAGGCGCACCGCGGTCTCGCCGGCCGCCGCGGCCTCCTTGGTGTGCATGTCGAGGCAGGCGGCGCAGCCGTTGATCTGGCTCACGCGCAGCGCCACCAGCTCCTGCGTCACGGCGGGCAGCGGCGACTCCTTGAGCGTCTTGCCCGCCGACATCACGTACTTGAGGGCCTTCCCGGCGGTCGGGCTGGCGAAGTAGTTCAGTCGCGCGTCCATGGTGTGCTCCTTGGTGGTGGTCCGTGCCTACACCCCCTGAGACGAGGTGGCCCGACCCCCTGTGACATGGACGGATGTGACCTGGATCTCCCGGCCGCCGAGCGCCGCGGCTACGACAGCTGCGACTGGACCTGCGAGGAGATCAGCTCCAGGTGGTCGAGGTCGGCCAGGTCCAGGCACTGGAGGTAGATCCGGCTCGCGCCGATGTCCGCGTACCGGCCGATCTTGTCGACGACCTCGGCCGGGGAGCCCGCGAGGCCGTTGGCCTTCAGCTCGTCGACCTCGCGGCCGATGGCGGCGGCGCGGCGCGCGACCTCCGCGTCGTCCTTGCCGACGCAGGCCACCAGGGCGCTGGAGTACACCAGGTCGCCGCCCTTGCGCCCGGCCCGCTCGGCGGCCTCGCGCACGCGCGTGAACTGGCGCTCGCTGTCCTGCACGGAGGCGAAGGGGATGTTGAACTCGTCGGCGTGGCGCGCGGCCAGGCGCGGGGTGCGGACGGCGCCGTGGCCGCCGACGAGGACGGGCACCTTGGCCTGCGCGGGCTTGGGCAGCGCGGGCGAGTCCTTGAGCTGGTAGTACGTGCCGTCGTACGAGAACTTCTGGCCGACGGGGGTGTCCCACAGGCCCGTCACGATCGCCAGCTGCTCCTCCAGGCGGGCGAACTTCTCCTTGGGGAACGGGATGCCGTACGCCGTGTGCTCCTCCTCGAACCAGCCCGCGCCCAGGCCCAGTTCGACCCGGCCCCCCGACATCTGGTCGACCTGGGCGACCTGCACGGCGAGCACGCCGGGCAGCCGGAAGGTGCCCGCGGTCATCAGCGTGCCGAGCCGGATGCGCCGGGTCTCACGGGCGAGTCCCGCGAGGGTGATCCAGGCGTCGGTGGGCCCCGGCAGGCCGTCGGCCGAGCCCATGCTCAGATAGTGGTCGGAGCGGAAGAAGGCGTCGAAGCCCAGGTCCTCGGTGGCCTTGGCGACGGTGAGGAGGGTGTCATAGGTGGCCCCTTGCTGGGGCTCCGTGAAGATGCGCAGATCCATGCCCCCATCCTGCACGCTCGAACGCCCGTCAACCTCGTCTGTCCCGTCGGCCTCCACCGGCACCGGTCGGGTGAAAATCCGTCAACCCCGCGGCCGGGGCGGGGCCGTGCCAGTGACTGGGCCGAGCCGGAGATCGTTGGCTCGGGCGGAGCCGGGCCGCCCGGCACCCGCGCCGGCGGCCACCGTCGGCGCGTCCGCCGCATGAACTGCCTCGTCGGGCCCGGGACGCTCCCGCCCCGCGCGGGGCGCGGGCCGAGGAGGCCGTGATGTCCCAGGAAGCCGTGCCCGAGCAGGCGCGCGACCACGTCGTGCCCGAGCAGCAACGCGCCCTGCCCCCGGCCGGGCCGCAGGGCGCGCCCAAGGGCCTGCTGCAACAGATGGAAGAGTTGATGGCAGCGCTCAACGCGGATCTGACGCAACTGGACGCCGACCTTCAGCAGTCCACCCGGCCGCCCACGACGGAGGGTGACCAGCACCGCGCCTGACCTCGCGGCCCCAGCCCCCCTGCGGGGCACCCCCAAGGACCGGCGGTCCGCACCTCCAGCGCTCTGTGTGCGGGCCGTCCGGCCGGGCCGGAGGGCGTCAGCCCTCCAGGACCGTGCCACTGCACTTCTCACAGTCGCTCTCGCCCGCCAGGGCCCGCGCGCGGGCCGCCAGCTTGCGGAGCATCTCCACCACGCGGTCCCTGGACTCGTCGGCCGCGTCGATCGACTCCATGCACTGCCAGTACAAGCCCTCGTCCTCGGCGCCCATCGCCACCGAGACGAGCGCGATCCCGGCCTCGGCGAGCAGCGCGCCGAGGCCGAGCAGGGTGTCGTGGGCGTCGCCTATCCCGGTCAGGCCCGCCGCCCGTATCTCCTCCGCCTGCGAGCGGGGCGGGTCCAGGAGGCCGCAGCCCCGGCCGCTCAGCTCGCTCAGACCCAGCGCCTCGCCCCGTAACTCCGGCGGACCGGCGACCGCGAGGCGATGCCCTATCGCCTGGGCCAGGGCCTGGGACTGCCACACCTCCGCCACGATGGCCGCCGGCTCCTGACTCCGCGCCAAGGCGCATCTCGTCGCCTCGATGAGCCGCATCGCATCCATGCGCCGTCCCCATTCATCCCGCGCCCACTCGCGGCACGTCCACCTGAACTCCCTTGTTCACTACCCACAGTGAGCGCCTTCGGTTCGAAAAGCCAGAGGAAGCCTGAAATCTGTGGACAAAAATCTGAGTGTGGACAATGCATCCACTCCGGAGAGTGACGAAGAGGTGTCTTTGGCACGCTTTCCGACTGTCCAACAGGTGGTGACAGCGGCTGACTTACGGGGTTACTGGGCCCTGCGGCCCCCGGCCCGCACCCGTCGGGGCGTGCGCGGGGCGCCCCTGGAGGGGCGCACCGAGGGACCGGCGCGGAGACGCGCCGGGCGCACACCACCGGCCCCGCCGCGCCGGGCCCACGCCCCGCGCCACGGTGCCGGGCTCACGGCGCCGGCCACACGGCCCCGCCCCACGGTGCCGGGCTCACGGCGCCGGCCACACGGCCCCGCCCCGCGGTGCCGGGCCCCCGCGCCGCAGCCACAGCGCCAGGCTCACCGCGCCGGGCCTGCCGCACCGGGCCTACCGCACCGGGCCCACGGCGCCGAGCCCAGCGGCGCCGGGCCCAACGGCACCGGGCTCAACGGCGCTGGGCGCACCGCACCGGACCCACGACACCGCGCCTACAGCGCCCGGCTCACGACGCCAAGCTCACCGCACTGGGTCCACGACACCGGCCCCGCGGCACCAGGGCCACCACGCCGGGCCCACACCCGCGCCACAGCGCCAGGCTCACCGCACAGGGCTCACGGCAGCGGGCCCACGGCGCCGGGCGCACCACACCGGGTCCACAAACGCCGCGCCCACGGCACCAGGCTCACCAGCCGGGCCCACGCCCGCGCCACGGGGCCGGGCTCGCCGGGCCGGGCCCACCGCGTCGAACTCACCGCACCGAGTCCACGGCGCCGGGTCCACGACACCAAGCCCACCGCACCGCACCCACGGCACCGGGCGCACCACCCCGGACCACGACGCCGCGCCCACAGCGCCAGGCTCACCACCAGCACCGGGCCCACGGTGCCGGGTCCACGGCACCAGGCTCACCACGCCGGGCTCACCGCACCGAGTCCACAGCGCCAGGCTCACGACACCAAGCCCACCGCACCGAACTCACCACACCGGACCTACCGCATCGAGCCACCGCACCGGGCCCAACGGCGCGCCGGGCGCACCGCACCGGATCCACAACCCGAGCCCACGGCACCAGACTCACCACGCCGGGCCCACGGCCCCGCGCCACGGAGCCGGGCCCACCGAGCCGGGCCCACGACGTCAGGCCCAGCGGCGCCGCAACCGGAGCCCCCGGCTCACGGTGCTGGGAACCGTTCCTCGTTTCGTTCGATCTTCGCCGCGAGTGCCTTGAGCGGGTCGACGCCGAGTACCGCGCAGAACTGGAGGAGGTAGGCGAGCACGTCCGCGACCTCGTCGGTGACGCGGTGGGCGGATGTGGCGTCCTCCATGACGCGGGCCGACTCCTCCGGCGTCAGCCACTGGAAGATCTCCACCAGTTCGGAGGCCTCCACGCTGAGCGCCGCGGCCAGGTTCTTGGGCGTGTGGTAGGGCTCCCAGCGCCGCGCGGCGGCGAACTCGGCCAGTCTGCGCTGGAGTCCCGCGATGTCTTGATCGGTCACGGGCCCCAGTCAACTACATCCCTTGACAACCCGTCCGCCCCAGGTTCACCACGGTGACGCCGTCGGCCGCCGCGGCCCAGGTGGCGTCGGCGACGGCGCCGATCAGGCGGATGTGCCCGCGCCCGCACGCACGGGCCGCGAGGTCCGCGAGGGCGCGCTTCTGCCGCTGGTCCAGGCAGCGGTCGAAGCCGTCGGCGAGGACGGTCAGGCTCTGGTACGCCTCCGGGACCTCCGCCACCGGGTCGACCTCGAGGACCCGGGGCCCGGTGAGCAGCACGAGGGCGAGCGCCAGATAGCGCAGTTCGCCGTCGCCGAGGCGGCCCACGCACGTCCGTACCCCGTCCCCCCGGTCGAGCACGGCCCGCAGCGCGCCGTCCCCCGCCCGCTCGGACAGGACGTCGGCGACCGGGCCCGCGCACCCGGCGCGCAGCGCGGCGACGAGCTGGGCGTGGCGGTTGCCGCACTCGGCGCGGGTGCGCCACAGGACTTCGGCGAGGTTCTCGCAGCTTCCGAGCAGGCGGCCCGCGCCCGCTGACCCCGGTGCGCCCACTGCCCCCAGTGCCCCCACCGCCACGGGCTCGCGCATCCGGGCGGGGCGCGGGTCGCAGGCGAACACCGACCGCAGCGCGACGACGACCTGCTCGGCGGCGGCGAGCACGAGCCGCTGCCCGTCGGTCTTGCCCGCGACGCGCAGCGGAAGCAGGGCCGTGCCGAGCCGGTCGTCGGGCAGCGGCGCGCGGGTGACCGGCGCGGCACCGGCCGTGTGCCAGGAGGCCTGGACGGCGCGGCGGCCGGGGTCGCGCAGGGCGGTCTCCAGGAGGGTGAGCCCGTCGCGGGTCAGGCGCTCGCCCGCGATGCGCAGCTCCGGCTCGGCCTGCACGGCGACGTCGAGGCGGACGGGGCCCGCGGGCCCGTCGACGGTGCAGCCGATGCGGAAGCCGCGCCGGGCCTGGCCGTCGGCGCGGGCCCGCTCGGGCACGCAGCGGGCGGGCTGCGGGAAGACGTCGACGAGTTCGGCGCCCGCGCCGAGCAGCGCGAGCGCCTCGTACGCGCGCAGTGCACTGCTCTTGCCGCTGCCGCTCGGCCCCGAGAAGAGCGTGAGCGGGCCGAGCGGGAACGCGGCGGCCCGGTGCCCGGCGAAGGCGGAGAGCCGCAGTTCGGTGACGCGCGGCTTGTCCCGGGCCAGGGCCGCTGGATCCTGCGCGAACGTCCGGCGGGAGTGCACAGTCATGCACCGGAAGCTAGGCCGAAGTGGATCAGGCGAACCGTTTTGCCCGGCCTACCTTCGCCCGATCGGGCGATCACCACCCAACGTGCCGTGTGAGCTGGGCGGTTGGGCTACGGAGCGCCCGCGCGGACCCTGCCCGGCAGCCCCGTCAGACGGTGGCCGCCTCCACCAGGCCCTGCACCTCGGTGTCGGGCGGCGAGAGCAGGAAGACGTTCTTCTCCACCCGGTGCATGCCGCAGCCGAGGCCGAAGACGACGCCGCTGCTGAAGTCGAGGACCCGCTTGGCGGTCTCGGTCTCGGCGCCGCTGAGGTCGAGGAGCACGGGGATCTGCGCCATCAGGTTCTCGGCGACCTCGCGGGCGTCGGAGAAGACGTTGACGCGCGTGACGACGAAGCGCCGCCGGGTCTCGGTCTCGGCGTCGGGCAGCGAGCGGTGCCCCGGCCACGACGGCCACTCGTTGCGGCCACGCAGCGGCACGACCTGCGCGAGCCCCTCCCACTGTTCGTCGGTGGCTTCGTTGCTGGTCACAGAGCAACCCCGTCCTGGCTCGTCCTCAACGTCTGTACCAGGCAATTCTTACGCCACTTCACCCGGTTGGCCCAATTGCGACACGAGGACGCCCGCGCCGCGGGAACTTCTCCGTGCCCGTGCCCGACCACCTGCCCGGCGCCGGGTGTCCCCTGCCCGCGCCACCGCCTCAGCCACCACGGGAGCGCCGATGCCCAGTCAGTCCGGACCGTCCGGGTCCTCCTCACCGCGCGCCTGGCGGCCGCCGCCCGCCCTGCTCGCGTTCCTCGCGCTGCTCGCCGTCGTCTTCGTCGTCGCGTACCAAGCCGGGGACTCCGTGGGGCCGGTGGCGCCGGGCATGCGGTCCTCGACGTCCGACGGGGACGGCGGCTCCGGGGGCGGGCACGGCGGCGGGCACGGGGGGCACGGCTGATGGGCGCCGCCGGTACGGCCCCGGCGCCCGATGTGACGAGCACCGACCTGGTCGTGGGCGGCATGACCTGCGCCGCGTGCGTGAACCGCGTGGAGAAGCGGCTCGGCAGGCTCGACGGGGTCAGCGCGAGCGTCAACCTCGCCACCGGGCGGGCCCATGTGACGCACCCGGTGGGCACCACCGCGGACGAGCTGGTCGCGGCCGTCGTACGGGCGGGGTACACGGCGGAGGTGCCCGCGCCGCGTGCGCCCGAGCGGGCGGGGGGCGGGGCCGCCGAGGACGGGGGTGCGCGGGGCGAGCGTGACAGGCTGCTGGTCACCGCGCTGCTCTCGCTGCCGGTGCTCGTCCTGTCGATGGTGCCCGCCTGGCAGTTCCGCAACTGGCAGTGGCTGTGCTTCGTGCTCGCCGCGCCGGTGGCGGTGTGGGGCGCCTGGCCCTTCCACCGGCGGGCCCTGCGGGGCCTGCGGCACGGGGCCGCCACCATGGACACCCTGGTGTCCCTCGGCGTCGCCGCGTCCTTCTCCTGGTCGGCGTACGCGCTGTTCCTCGGCGGGGCGGGCGAGCCGGGCATGCGGATGCCCTTCGCGTTCCTGCCGTCCGCCGGGGGCGGGGCCGCGCACCTGTATCTGGAGGCCGCGGTCGGGGTGCCGCTCTCGGTGCTCGCCGGGCGGTTCCTGGAGGCGCGGGCCCGCCACGGCACGGGCGCGGCGGTGCGCTCGCTCGCCGAACTCGCCGCCAAGGACGTGGCGGTACGCGGCCCGGACGGCACCGAGCGGCGCGTGCCGGTCGCGCTGCTGCGGGTCGGCCAGGAGTTCACCGTGCGGCCCGGCGAGCGCGTCGCCACCGACGGCGTGGTGGTGTCGGGCGCGTCCGCGCTCGACGTGTCGCTCGTCACCGGCGAGAGCGAGCCGGTGGAGGCCGGTGCCGGGCAGGCCGTCGTCGGCGGCTCGGTCAACGCGGGCGGGCTGCTCGTCGTACGGGCCACGGCGGTCGGTGCCGACACCCAACTGGCGCGGATCACACGCATGGTGACGGAGGCTCAGACCGGCAAGGCCCGCGCCCAGCGCCTCGCGGACACCGCGGCGGGCGTGTTCGTGCCCGTGGTCCTGACGGTCGCGGTCACCGTGCTCGGCTTCTGGCTGGGCGCCGGGGCGGACCCGCAGGCCGCCGTCACCGCGGCCGTGGCGGCGCTCGTCGTGGCCTGTCCCTGCGCGCTCGGCCTCGCCACGCCCACCGCGCTGCTCGCCGCCACCGGGCGCGGGGCGCAGCTCGGTGTCCTGGTCAGCGGTCCGCGGGCCCTGGAGACGCTGCGGCACGTCGACACCGTGGTCCTGGACAAGACCGGCACGCTCACCACCGGGCACATGACCGTCGCGCGGGTCACCGCCACGGCCGCCGGCCTCGGCGAGCGGGCCGTGGTGCGGCTCGCCGGGGCCGTGGAGCAGGGCTCGGAGCATCCGCTGGGCCGCGCCCTGGTGACGTACGCCCAACAGCAGGTGGAGGGCGGCCCGTTGCCGCCGGTCGACGGCTTCCTGGCGACACCCGGCACGGGGGTCCGCGGGGTGGTGGAGGGCCACCGCGTGGAGGTGCGCGTGCCCGGCGACGGGCTGCCCGATGAGCTGGCCGCCGCGCTCGCCGACGCGGAGGAGGCGGCCCGCACCGCCGTCCTCGTCCGGGTGGACGGCGTCGACGAGGCCGTCGTCGCCGTCGGCGACGTGCTGCGGCCCGGCAGCTACCGCGCCGTGGACCGGCTGCGGCGCCTCGGCGTGGAGCCGGTGCTCGCCACCGGGGACCGGCCGGCGACCGCGTACGCCGTGGCCGCCGAACTCGGCATCACCGAGGTGCACGCGCGCTGCACGCCCGAGGAGAAGGCCGAACTCGTCACGCGCCTTCGCGCGCGGGGCCGCCGCGTCGCGGTGCTCGGCGACGGCGTGAACGACGCCGCCGCCCTCGCCCGCGCCGACCTGGGCATCGCCATGGGCTGCGGCACGGACGCGGCGATCGGCGCCGCCGACGTGACGCTCACGGGCGGCGACGTGGGCGCGGCCGCCGTGGCCGTCCGCCTCGCCCGGCGCACCCTGGCCACGATCCGCGCCAACCTCGTCTGGGCGTTCGGCTACAACGCGCTGGCCGTGCCGCTGGCCGCGGTGGGCCGCCTCGGCCCGATGACGGCGGCCGTCGCCATGTCCGCCAGCTCCCTGCTCGTGGTCGCCAACAGCCTGCGCCTGCGGACCTGGGAGCCGGTGCCGCGTGCGGCACGGGAGAGGAGCCCGCGATGAGCGCCCTGTACGCACGCCTGCGCGGTGGCCTGCTCGCCGCGCTCGCGCCGGTCGTCGCCGCCGCGCTGACCCTGGGCGGACTCACGGCCTGGGTCGCGGCGGGGGCCGCGGGCGGGCCCGCGCGGATCGCGGTGACGGACGGGCGGGTGTTCTTGACCTACGGAAGCGTCGCGGAGACCGCCGCGTTCTTCCGCGTCACCAACTCCGGCGACTCCGACGACGTCCTGGAGTCCGTGCGTTCGCCCGCCGCCGTCGACGTGATGCTCAGCCGGACCGTGGAGCGGCCGGGCCGCAACGTCGAGTCGATGCGGATGGTCCGGTCGGCGACCGTGCCCGCGGGCAGGCGGATCACCATGGAGCCCGACGGGCTCGACGTGATGCTGCGTCCGCGGCGGGCCCTGCGGCTCGGCGCCGAGGTGCCGTTCGTCCTGCGGTTCCGGCACAGCGGCGAGGTGCGGGTGACGGCCGTGGTGGTACGGCCCGGCAGCTGAGCGCGCCCCACGCGGCGACTCCTCACAGACGTACGGGAACTCCGCGAACCGCGCGTCCGACTACTGCCGCACACGGTGTGAGCCGATGCGGCGGAAGGAAGGCGCGTGAGGGCCGATGGGCGGGTTTGAGGTACAGCTGCGCGACGTGACCTGCGGGCACGGGCGCGTCGTCGCCGTGGACGGCGTCGACCTGGAGGTCGCGGCGGGCGAGCGCGTGGCCCTGACCGGGACGAACGGCTCCGGCAAGTCCACGCTCCTGCGGGCCGTGCTCGGGCTGCACCGGCAGACCCGCGGCACGGTCCTCGTGGGCGGGCGCGACACCCGCTCGGCCGCCGACCGGGCCTGGCGGCGGCGCGCCTGCGCGTGGGTGCCGCAGAAGCCCGCGACGGGCCGCTTCCCGCTGCTCGCGGGCGAGTTGCTGGACTCCGGCGGCGCCCCGGGCCCGGCGGCCGCCGCCGCGGACGGCCTCGGTATCGGCGGCCTTCGGCGCAAGCCGCTGCACACCCTGTCCGGCGGCCAGCTCCAGCGGACCTACCTGGCACGCGCGGTGGGCTGCGTCGCCGCGGGAGCCGGGGTGCTGCTCGCGGACGAGCCCACCGCGGCGCTGGACTTCGCGGGCCAGGAGGAGGCGGCCGAACTGCTCACCTCGCTGCCCGTGACGCTCCTGGTCGTCACGCACGACCGGACGCTCGCGGCGCGCTGCGACCGCGTCCTGGACATGGCGGCGGGCCGCCTACGCGAAGTCCCGCCGACCGCCGCCGTGAGGGGGCCGGCCGGATGACCCTCGCCACCGCCGACCTCGGCCTCATGCTCCAGCTCGTGCCCGTGCAGCGCGCCGGGTCCGCGCTGCTGCTGGCCGCCGTGGGGCTTCCGGTCGTCGGCGTCGTGATCGTCGGGCTCGACATCATGCCGGTGCGGTTCGCGATGATGCACGTCGCGCTGCTCGGCATCGCCGTGGGGCTGCTCACGGGGCTCGACCCGATGCTGTGCGCGCTGGTGGCCTGCGCGCTCGCGGGCGCGGGCGTGGCGCCCCTGGCCCGCACGCCGGACGGCCTGTCGGGCGCGATGGGGCTGCTGATGAGCATGGCCATCGCGGCCGCGCTCCTCGTCCTGTCGGTGGCCGGGGTCAACGCCTCCGGGGCGTTCGCGCTGCTCTGGGGGTCGATCCTGTCGGTCACCACGGCCGACATCACCGTGGTCGCGGTGCTCGCCGTCGCCGTACCTGCGCTGTTCTTCTGGCGGCGGCGCGACCTCGCGCTGCTGCTGTACGACCGTGAGCTGGCGCAGTGCTCCGGGGTCCGCGTGGGCGGGCTGACCGTGGTGCTGCTCGTCCTGGTCGCCGTCGCGGTGGCCGGGGCGATCAAGCTGACCGGCGCGCTGCTCGTCGACGCGCTGACGCTGCTTCCCGCGCTCGCCGCGCGCCGCCTCGGCAACCGGCTCACCACGATCGCGCTGTGGGCCGTGGCCATCGGCGTCGTCGTGAACACCACGGGCTTTCTGCTCGCCCTGTGGCTGGACTGGCCTCCCGGGCCCGTCCTCGTCCTGCTGGCGGGGGCCGTCGTCCTCGCCGTCCACCTCATCCCCGAACGGAGCATCACCTCATGGCGCGCACCGGCGTCCGTGTCCCCTGCATCCCCCGCGTCCCCCAGCACCTCGCCCGCGCCGCCGGGGCCGTTGCACTGAGCGCCGCGCTCGCCCTCACGGCCACCGCCTGCGCCGACGAGAACCAGCCGAAGAAGACCGACGCGGGCGAGGGCGACGGGCCCGTGGTCGTCGCCACCACCACGTGGGAGGGCGCCTTCGCCAAGGCGGCGGGCGCGAAGGACGTCACCGTCCTGGTGCCGCCGTCCACGCACCACGCGCCGGACTACGACCCCAAGCCCTCCGACCTCGCGGCCGTCGCCGAGGCCGATTTCGTGCTCTACGCGCCGTTCGAGCCGTACGCCGACAAGATCAAGGAAGCGGCGGGCTCGAAGGCCGAGCTGGTCCAGGTGAACCTCGACAACGACGCGGCCA
This sequence comes from Streptomyces sp. NPDC045778, assembly GCF_056431945.1. NCBI lineage: Bacteria > Bacillati > Actinomycetota > Actinomycetes > Kitasatosporales > Streptomycetaceae > Streptomyces > Streptomyces sp. NPDC045778. The sequence continues at coordinate 5,201 of NZ_JBWKJZ010000038.1, read as the reverse complement.
AGGCCGCTCGCGAGGTGACCCGGCTCGGCGGCGTCTTCGGCACCGAGGTGTCCGCGAAGAAGTGGAAGACCTCCTTCGAGCGCCAGTACGCGAAGCTGTCCGCCGACCTCAAGTCCGCCTGGCCGGGCGGCAAGGCACCCACCGCGGTCAGCCAGGTGTTCACCACCTGGTCCGCGCGGATGGCGGGCGCCCGGACCGTGGGCACGTACGGCCCGGAGCCCGTGAAGGCCTCGCAGGTCGCCGAGCTTGCCGGGAAGAAGCCCGCGCTGGTGCTCGACAACGCGCACATGTCGACCGGCACGGTCCTGCCCGGCTCCGGCGCCGAGCAGCTGAAGATCGTCAACTACCCCGGGGACGATCTGGATCTGCTGCCGGTCTACCGGAACGCGGCGGCGCAGTTGAAGAAGGCCATGCGGGCGGAGTAGTCCACGCGTGGGGTCCCTCACGGTCCGGGCCGGACCGTGAGGGACCCCGCGCGTCAGACGGCCGCCACCGCCCGCTCCCGCAGGGCCGCCCGGTCCGGCTTGCCCGCGGGGGTCAGCGGCATCTCCCGTACGAGCAGCAGCCGTTCGGGGTGTTTGGTCCGGTCCAGGCCGCGCCCCGTGAGGTGCGCGCCGAGGGCGTCGAGGGTCAGGGGCACTGCGGCGGCGGGCCCTGCGGCGGGCACCACGCAGGCCGCGAGCCGCTCCCCCATCACCGGGTCGGGGACGCCGACGCACACCACGTCCCGGATCAGCGGATGGGCGCTCAGCTCGCGCTCCACCTCGGCCGGGCTGATGTTGGCGCCGCCGCGGATCACCACGTCCTTGAGGCGGCCGACGACGTGCAGCACCCCGGCGCCGTCGATCAGGCCCAGGTCGCCGGTGCGGACCCAGCCGTCGGGGGTGCGGTAGCGGGCGTCGAGGTCGGGGGCGCCGACGTAGCACAGCGGGGTCATCGGGCCGCGCGCCACGATCTCACCGACGGTGCCGTCCGGTACGGGCTCGCAGGTGGCGGGGTCGGCGACGCGGATGTCGGCGACGCGCGGGTCGGGCCGCCCCGCCACGACGCCGTGCTCCGGGGCGGGTGCGTCCGCGTACCCCTCCAGCCCCGTATGGCAGTTGACGCCGTCGGCGGAGCCGTAGAGGTTCACGACGGGACAGCCGAAGGCCTCGCGGGCCGCGGCCGCCGTGGTGGTGTCCAGCGGGGAGCCGCCGAGCACGAGCGCGGTGGGCGGCGGCAGCTTCCCGCCGTCGGCGGCAAGGCGTTCCAGGATCATCCGGGCCATCGTCGGTACGCCGAGGACGTGCGTGGGCTCGTGTTCCCGGATCGCGGCGATGGCGGCCTCGGGCGTGAAGTGGTCGAGCAGGACGAGGGTTCCGCCGTGCCGGGCGAGGGCGACGGCCGTGCCGTTGGAGCCGAAGGCCGAGGCGAGCGGTACCAGGAAGAGGCAGCGCGGCGGGGTCGCCGGGTCGGGCATGAGCGAGGCGAAGAAGTTGCCGCGGCCGCCCGCGAGGGCGTTGTGCGAGTACGCGACCATCTTCGGCTCGGCCTCGGAGCCGGAGGAGACCAGGATGCGGGCCGGGCCGTCGGGGTCGGGCCGCGCGGCCACGAACTCCTTCGGGTCGGCGCGGAGCAACTCCCGCAAGGGCAGCGTCCCTTCGGCCTGGGGGCCCCGGCCCGCCGCGACGACGTGGCGCAGCGCGGGCAGGGCGGCCCACGCGTCTGCGAGCGCCCGCGCCGGGTGCGCGCCCCGGTGCTCCGCCGCCGCGACCACCGCGACGGCCTCGGCGCGGCGCAGCAGGCTCGTGGCCTCCGCGGCGCCCCGGCCGACGGGGTAGGGCAGCGCGATCGCGCCGAGGGCGGCGAGGGCGAGGTCCGTCATGACCGCGTCGCGCCCGTTGGGCAGCTGCACGCCGACGACGTCACCCGGCCCTATGCCGAGCCCTCCGAGCCCGACGGCCAGACATCGGACCTTGCGGTCGAGGGCGGTGTAACAGAGCTTGCCCTTGCCGTCGACGACGGCCGCGCGATGCGGGTCCCCGACCTGCCGCGCCCGGAACAGGCTGTACAGGTCGAGGTCCGGGCAGGTCCCGTCCACCGCCCAGCTCCTGCGGAGGGCGGCGGGAAGGAGGTCCTTGAGGGCGAGGGGCACGGGGGCTCCTTGGAGTGGGGTGGCGGCGTATGGGTGGGCCGACGTAGGAATTCAGCCCGTCCGGCGTTCGAGGACGAGGCGCGGAGCGCCGAAAACGGGGGCCCAAGGGGGCGGAGCCCCCTTGTTCGGGAAGGGGCGGGCCAGGGACGCCCCGCGAGGGAACGGGCTGTCAGCCGAAGGCCCACGGGTCCGGCACCACGGGCGCCCCGTGCGCGTCCCGGCCGAGCGCCCCCGGCAGCAGCGCTCCCGGCTCGGAGGCGACCACGACGGACCGCAGCCCGTGCGAGGAGAGCAGCCGCACCGCGTCAACCGCGGCCAGACCACTGACGTCGTACGCGCGGACGGCGGCGGCGCACCCGTCCGCGGGCGCCACCCACCCGTCAGCCGTGGGCAGGGGCCGCCGGAACCCGGCGGGGCGGCGCGTGCCCCGCGCGAGGGCGGGCCCGACCAGCAGGTCGGCCGCCCCGAGCAGCGAGGAGTCGACCCGCACCCCCCGTCCCCCGGCCCGCTCCCGCAGCAGCAGCCCCGCGAGCACGGCCTCCGCGCCGAGCAGCCCGCCGAGGACGTCCAGGAGCGTCATCAGGGAGGGCGCGGGCGGTTCGTCGGCGGGCCGCACCGCCTCGCCGACGGCGGTACGCGCCTGGACCATGAAGTCCGTGCCCATGGGCGCGCCGTCGACCCGGCCCGCCCAGCCGCTCGTGTACGCGTACACGAGGCCGGGGTTGACGCGCGCCAGGTCCTCCGCGTCCAGGGCGAGCTGCGCCGCCTTGCCCGGCGCCCAGTTGTGCAGGAACACGTCCGCGTCGGCGACGAGGTCCCGCAGACGGCGGCGCCCGGAGGGGGACTTGATGTCGGCCTCCACGGCGTCCTTGCCGCGGTTGAGGGCGAGCCAGCGCGCGGAGACGCCGCCGCACGCGGGCGGCATGCCGCGCAGCGGGTCGCCGCCCGGCGGCTCGATCCGCACGACGTCGGCCCCGAGGAGGCGCAGCAGGTGCGCGGCCAGCGGGGCCTGGATGCGGCGCCCGGCCTCCAGGACGGTGATCCCGGCCAGAGGACGGTCGGCAGCAGGGATCTGACGACACGTCATGAGCCCGCCGGGACCGTACGGCGTGAGCGTCCACGGCGGCGCGTGGTCGTGCTCGGCGGCGCGCTCGGCGAGCGTGCGCAGCGCGCACACCTCGGCGCCGGACGCGGCGGCGGCCGACTGGATCCGCGGCCAGTCGGCGCCGCGCACGGTGGTGTGCAGGGCTTCGGGGAAGGGCGCGCAGGCGGTGGCGTACCGGAACTGGAAGGGGCGCCAGCCCGCGCGCAGCGCGTCGGCGGGCGCGCCCAGGGCTCGCCAGAACGCCGCCCAGGCGCCCGGGTCGAGGGTCTCCAGCTCGAAGACGACGCCGTCGGCGGAGGTGAACGGCGGCCCGCCGGGCGCGAGCGTCGCCGCCTCGCCCTCGTCGGCCCCGGCCGCCGCGGCGTACTGCGAGACGGCGAGCAGGCCCGCGCGCACCGCGCTCGTCGTCACCCGGCCCGCCGCCCCGCCGCGGGCCTGTGCGACGAGTCCGGCGAGCAGGCCCTGGACGGCGAGGACGCCCGCGGCGGTCGCGGTGTAGTCGACGCCGAGGCCGCGCGGGGCGCCGTCGCGGCGGCCGTGCACGGCCATGACGCCGGTGACGGCCTGGGCGGTGGCCTCGTCGTGCACGAGGCCGGGGCTGGGGCCGGGGCCGCCGGGAGCGGCGCCCGCGAGCGGGGCCACGGCGTCCCGCGCCGGGCCCATCGGGTCGTCCCACAGGACCTCGGCCTCCAGCGGCCCGAAGCCACCGCCGCGAAGCAGCGCGCGGCCGCCGCCTGCCGCCTCGCCGGACCGGGTCGTGTGCGCGCCGAGCAGCCGCAGGTGCGCCGCGACGACGCCGGTCAGCTCGGGCGGCCCCGCCACGTCGCAGCGCAACGCGTCCAGGGGCCGTGCCCCGGCCCCCGCGGTGAGGTCTAGTGACGCTGCCTGGGTCATGTCCGTCGTGTCTCCTCTTCCGGCCGCCGCGCCGGGGCCGCCGCGAAGGCGGGAACCCGGGGGCGTCGGCGCCCGACCAGTTCCATGGAGAGTCAGTCGGGCGCCCGGGCCCGCGGGTTCCCGGCGAACGGAAGGAAGCGGTGGCGTCAGTGACGGAGTTGCGGGAGCGGGACGGTACGGACGCGGGGCTCGGCGAGCGCGTCGGGGCGTTCGTAGGGGAGCACGTCATGCCCCGCGAGGCCGTCCTGGACGCGGGCGGGCCAGAGGCCCGCGAGGCGCTGGACGCGCTGCACGGCCGCGCCCGGGACGCGGGCCTCTGGGCGCTGCCCCTGCCCGCCGAACTGGGCGGCCAGGGGCTCGGCCTGAGCGCGTACGCGAGGTACGCGGAGGCGGAGGGCGCAAGCGACCACGGTCCCGCCGCGCTCGGGTCCGCGCCGCTGCTGGACGTACGGATGCTGCTGCGGCACGGCAGCGCACGCGTCCGCGCCGCGTACCTCCCCCGGATCGTCGCGGGCGAGCTGCGCGCCTGCTACGCCATGACCGAGCCGGAGAGCCCCGGCACCGACCCGTTCCTGACCGCGACCTCGGCGGTGCGGCGGGCCGACGGGGACTGGGTGGTGACCGGCCGCAAGTGGTTCACGTCCGGCGCGGCGGACGCCGACCTGGTGACCGTGCTCGCCCGCACCGACGGCGCGCCGGCGGATCGCCGGGGCCTGTCCCTGTTCGTCGTGCCGACGCGCTCGCCCGGCTTCCGCGTCGTCCGCGAGCTGCCCGTGCTCGGCGCGAGCGGCCAGTGGGAGATCGCCCTCGACGGCGTCCGCGTGCCCGGCGACCACCTCGTCGGCGAGCGCGGCGCGGGCCTCGCCGTCGCCGCCGAACGGCTCCAGCTCGGCCGTACGCTGCGGAGCCTGCGCTGGCTCGGGCAGGCGCAGCGGGCCTTCGACCTGCTGGCCGCGGGGGGGGGGGGGGGGGGGGGGGGGGGGGGGGGGGGGGGGGGGGAGGAAACACACCCCCCCCCCCCCCCCCCCTCGCTCCGTGCTCTTTGCTTGCCTTTCTCGTTTTGGTGGT
>NZ_JBWKJZ010000037.1:0-83256 GCF_056431945.1 Streptomyces sp. NPDC045778 | reverse complement strand
GGGGGGGGGGGGGGGGGGGGGGGGGGGGGGGGGGGGGGGGGGGGGGGGGGGGGTTTGTGGGTGGGGGGGGGGGGGGGGGGGGGGGGGGGGGGGGGGGGGGGGGGGTTTCGGGGGGGGGGGGGGGGGGGCCCCCCCCCCCCCCCCCCCCCCCCCCCCCCACGCCCCGCCCATCACCCCCCGGGTCACTGGTCCCTGCGCTGCACCCCCGTCACCGTGATCAGCACCGCCGCGAGCGCCCACACCGCGTACACCGTCCACGCGCCGCCCGTGGACCATGGGTACGGGGTCTGGAAGGTGTCGGGCTGCGTCAGGCGCTGCCAGGCCTCCAGGGGCATCGCGTGCGACACCAGCGCGGCCCAGTACCGGTCGGAGCTGAAGACCACGGGCAGGACGAGCAGGGTGACGACGCTCAGGACGATCGTCGTGCCCGTGTGCCGCACCAGCGTGCCGATCGCCATGCCGGTGAGCGCGCCCACCGGCAGCAGCAGCGCCGAGGCCGTGACGACCCGCGCGGCGCCCGGATGGCCGAAGGGGACCCCGAGGTCGCGCCCGGACAGGATCGCCTGGGTGACGGCGAAGGAGGCCACCGCGATCAGCGCGCCGAGGGCGGTCGTGACGGCGGCGAGGACGGCCGCCTTGGCCGCCATCAGGGAGCGGCGCGCGGGGACGGCGGCGAACGTCGTGCGGATGAGCCCGGTGCCGTACTCGCCGGTCACCACGGTGGCGCCGACGGCTCCGGCCGCGAGGACGAGGATCGTGGCGGCGTTGCCGGTGAAGGCCTCCTGGAGCGCCATGCCGTCCCGGATGAAGTCGGCCCGGGTATCCGCGTCGTGGGCCGTCCAGTAGCGGTAGGTGTCGTAGGCCGTACCGGCGTTGAAGCCGACGACGGCGAGGAAGACGACCGCGTACGCCCACGGGGTGGACCGCAGCGACCACAGCTTGAGCCACTCGGCGGCGAGCAGGTCGCGGAAGCGGGCCCGGGGTTCGGCGGGCACCTCGGCGGCGGCCTCGCCGGGCAGGGTCAGGGGCGCGGTCATCGGCTCTCTCCTGTGCGGGCGGGGTGCGCGGCGGGGCGGGCGGGGTGCGCGGCGGGGCGGGCGGCGCGTTCGCCCGTGCGGAATTCGGCGCTGTCGGCGGTGAGTTCCATGAAGGCGTCCTCCAGGGAGGCCTGGCGGGCCACCAGTTCGTGCAGCGGCAGGGCGTGGCGGCAGGCCAGGTCGCCGATCAGGCCCGCGTCGAGGCCGGTGACGGTCAGGCGCGGGCCGTCCCGCAGCACCGTCGCGCCCTCGGCGGTCAGCACCTTGGCGAGGTCGGCCGCGCGGGGCGTGCGCACGCTCACACCCGCTCCGCTGCCGCGGGCCGCGAACCGCTGGAGGCTCTCGGCCGCGATGAGCCGCCCGCGCCCGATGACGACGAGGTCGTCGGCGGTGTGCTCCACCTCGGACATGAGATGGCTGGAGACGAAGACGGTGCGTCCCTCGTCGGCCAGGCGCCGGAACAGGCCGCGCACCCACAGCACGCCTTCCGGGTCGAGCCCGTTGAGCGGCTCGTCGAACAGCAGCACCGGCGGGTCGCCGAGCAGCGCCGCGGCGATGCCCAGGCGCTGCTTCATGCCGAGCGAGAAGCCGCCGACGCGGCGCCGGGCCGCGCCGGTCAGGCCGACCTCGTCGAGGACCTCGTCGACGCGGCGGCGCGGGACGCGGTTGGAGCGGGCGAGGACCGCCAGGTGCGCGGCGGCGGTGCGGCCCCCGTGCACGTCACCGGCGTCGAGCAGCGCGCCCACGTGGCGCAGGCCCCGCGGGCGGTCGCGGAAGACCCGGCCGCCGACGGTGACGGTGCCCCACGTCGGGTCGTTCAGGCCGAGGATCATCCGCAAGGTGGTGGACTTGCCCGCGCCGTTGGGCCCGAGGAACCCGGTGACGCGGCCGGGGCGCACGCCGAACGTCAGGTCCTCGACGGCCGTGGTGGGGCCGTACCGCTTCGTCAGTTCCATGACTTCGATCACGGGGACAACGCTCCCGCGGGAGGCGGCCGTCCGGCATCGGACCGGGGCTGACACTTCGTGGTGCGCCGGTGTCGACCAGGGGTGTACACCCCTGGTCCGATGCCCGTCGTCGATCATCTGGCTACCCTTTCGGGCATGTCCGCGACACCGGCTCCGCCCCTGCTCAAGCGCCGTTCCCCGGCCACCTGGATGGCGCTCGCCTGGTGCGCGGGCTCGGCGCTCACCTTCCTCTTCCGGTTCCGGCTCCCCGGCGAGTCGCAGCCGTCCGTCTGGCCGGGCGTGCTGCTCTTCCGCTGGGACGGCCTGGTGACCCTCGCGCTCGCCACCGCCGTCACCCTGTGGGGCTGTGTCCGCGTCGAACACCGGCCGCTGCGGGGCCTCGCGCTGCTGCTCGCGGGGTCCGCCCTGGGGGCGATGCCGCTGAGCGTGGGGGAGATCCCGCTGCTCCAGTTCCTCGCGGTCGACGTCGCCCTGTACTTCGTCGCGGCGTTCCGGCCGCGCGGGACCGGGGTCGCGGCCCTCGCCATGGCTCTCGGCACCCTGGCCGCCTACCTCGGCGTACGGCTCCTGAGCGGCTGGGTCGTCGGCACCTCCGCCGAGCTGACCGTCGCGCTCACCGCCGTCATCGCCTGGCTGCTCGGCCGGGCCACGCACGAGTCCCGCGCACACGCCGAGCAGGTGCGCGCCCAGGCGGCCGCGCAGGCGGTCACCGCCGAACGGCTGCGGATCGCGCGCGAACTCCACGACATGGTCGCGCACACCATCGGCATCGTCGCCCTCCAGGCCGGTGCCGCCCGGCGCGTCATCGACACCAGGCCCGAGCTTGCGCGTGACGCCCTCGGCGCGGTGGAGACCGCGAGCCGCGAGACCCTGTCGGGCCTGCGCCGGATGCTCGGCGCGCTGCGGCAGGCCGAGCCGGGCGCGGCCGCCGACGCGGCCCCGCGCGATCCGAGCCCGGGCCTCGCGGACGTCAACCGGCTCGCCGCCCGCACGACGGCCGCCGGGGTCCGCGTCGACGTGTGCTGGCTCGGCCCGCCCCGGCCGCTGCCGCCGGAGGTCGACGTGTCGGCGTACCGGATCATCCAGGAGGCGGTCACCAACGTGGTGCGGCACGCGGGCACCGCGTCCTGCCGGGTGACCGTGGAGCGGCAGGCCGAGGAGGTGCGGATCGAGGTGGTCGACGAAGGCAGGGGCACCGGCGCGGCGGACCGCCAGGGTGCCGGGTACGGGCTGCTCGGCATGCGGGAGCGGGTGAGCCTGCTGCACGGCGAGTTCTCCGCGCGGCCGTGCCCCGGCGGCGGCTTCCGGGTCGCGGCGCGGCTCCCGGTCCCGGCGGGCGCGCGATGACGGTCCGCGTCCTGCTCGTCGACGACCAGCCCCTGGTGCGGACGGCCCTCAGCATGGTCATCGCCGAGGCCGATGGCCTCGAAGTCGTCGGTGAGGCCGGTGACGGCGCCGAGGCTGTCCGCCTCGCCGCGGAACTCGCGCCCGACGTCGTGGTCATGGACATCCGCATGCCCGGCGTGGACGGCATCGAGGCCACCGGCCGGATCACCGCGGCCGGGGACGCCACCAAGGTCGTCGTCCTGACGACGTTCGACGACGACGAGTACGTGTACGGGGCGCTGCGCGCCGGTGCGTCGGGATTCCTGGTCAAGGACATGGCGCTCGACGACATCCTGGGCGCGGTGCGGGTCGTCGCGGCCGGGGACGGATTGATCGCGCCGAGTGTGACCGGCCGCCTCATCAAGGAGTTCGCCATCCGCCCGCGGCCCGCGGCCACCCCGGCGCGTGAGGTCACGGGCATCACCGAGCGGGAGCGCGAGGTGCTCACGCTCGTCGGCGGCGGCCTGTCCAACACCGAGATAGCCGAGCGCCTGTGCATCAGCGTGGCCACGGCGAAGACGTATGTGACGCGGCTGCTCGCCAAGCTGGGCGCGCGCGACCGGGTGCAGCTGGTGATCATCGCGTACGAAGCGGGTCTGGTGACGCCCTAGGGGCTGCCGTGCCGCGTGGGCGCCGCCGTTCGCGCGGGACCGCCCGGGTCAGCGGGACCGATGGCTCACTCAGCGTCACAATAGGGACGTGGAGTGGTTCACGGCCGACGGGTACTGGCTGAGCCGCCTGGTCTTCCAGCGGGCGCTCGCCGCGGTCTACCTCGTCGCCTTCCTCGGCGCCGCGCTCCAGTTCCGCGCGCTCATCGGCGAGCGCGGCATGCTGCCGGTGCCCCGGTACGTCGCCCGGGTGCCGTTCCGCGCGGCCCCGAGCGTGTTCCAGCTGCACTACTCGGACCGGTTCTTCGCGGGCTGCGCCTGGGCGGGCTGCGCGGTCTCCGCCGCGCTCCTCGCGGGCGCGGACGGATGGCTGCCGCTCGGGGCCGCGATGGCGCTCTGGCTGCTGCCGTGGGTGCTCTACCAGTCCATCGTGAACGTGGGACAGACCTGGTACGCCTTCGGCTGGGAGTCGCTGCTCCTCGAAGTCGGCTTCCTCGCCGTGTTCCTGGCGGGCGACGACGTCGGGCCGCCGGTCCTGGTCCTCTTCCTGCTGCGGTGGGTCCTCTTCCGCGTCGAGTTCGGGGCGGGCCTGATCAAGATGCGCGGGGACGCCTGCTGGCGCAAGCTGACCTGTCTGTACTTCCACCACGAGACCCAGCCGATGCCGGGGCCCCTGAGCTGGTTCTTCCACCGGCTGCCGGGCCCGCTGCACCGGGTGGAGGCCGCGGCCAACCACGTCACCCAACTCGCCGTGCCCTTCCTCCTGTTCACCCCGCAGCCGGTGGCGACGGGCGCGGCCTGCCTGATGGCCGTCACCCAGCTGTGGCTGGTGCTCTCCGGCAACTTCTCCTGGCTGAACTGGCTGACGGTCGTGCTCGCCCTGTCCGCCGTCGACTTCCGCCTCTTCCTCGGGAGCGCGGCACAGGCGCCGGCTCACCTGGCCGCTCCCCCGCTCTGGTACGAGGTCCTGGTCGTGGCCGCCACCGTCGCGCTGCTCGGCCTGAGCTACCGCCCTGCGCGCAACATGCTGTCCCGGCGGCAGGTCATGAACACCTCCTTCGACCCGCTGCACCTGGTCAACGCCTACGGCGCGTTCGGCAGCGTCAGCCGGGTGCGCCAGGAGGTGGTGATCGAGGGCACGGCGGACGAGCCGCCCCGGCGGGACTCCGGCTGGCGGGAGTACGAGTTCAAGGGCAAGCCGGGCGACCCGCGCCGCTGGCCCCGCCAGTTCGCGCCCTACCATCTGCGCCTCGACTGGCTGATGTGGTTCGCCGGGCTCTCCCCCACGTACGCGCGCGCCTGGTTCGGGCCGCTGGTGGAGCGGCTCCTGGCGGGTGACCGGGACACCCTGCGGCTGCTGCGCCGCTGCCCCTTCCCCGACCGGCCGCCGCGGTACGTGCGGGCCCGGCTGTACCGCTACCGCTACACCACCTGGCGCGAGCTGCGCGCGACGGGCGCGTGCTGGGAGCGCACGTACGTACGGGAGTTCCTGCCGCCGACCAGGCTCGACGCGGCCGGGCATCCGGAGCGCGAGCGCGGATAGTACTCCGGCCCACGCGCCTTGTCGCGCGGCGTGGACACCCTCGGTGCCCGGCCCCTACCGTTCCCTCAGGGGAGCGGACGGGCCCGCGCCAGGGGGTGGCGGCGGGCGGCCTCCGGGGGGAGCGATGGACTACTCGTCCGTCCTGCGGTTCCGCTGGAACTGCCAGGACTGCGGCGCGTCGGCGGACGACGAGACGTACATGGCCGTCGACGCCGACGCGCGGCCGGATCTGGTCGAGAAGGTGATCGACGGAGAGATCCCGGCGGTCACGTGCCGGGCCTGCGCGGCCAGGACCCGCCAGGGGGTGCCGCTGCTCGTGTACGGCAGCCGCTCGGTGCCGCAGCTGTTCTTCTTCTGCCCGCCGAACTCGTCGGTCGCCGCCGACGAGGCGAACCGGACGACCTATGTGGAGGCCCTCCTCGACCGCCTCGGCCCGGTCAGCGCCGAGGAGGCCGAGGAGTACGGCGCGGTCTGCCTGCCCTACGAGGCGGCGCCGATCTTCCTGCGCTCGTACGACCCGCGGGACCTCCCCGTGCCCGAGTCGGGCTCCTTCCCCGTCAAGTCCGGCCACGGGCCGCCGCCGGCCGAAGTGCTGCGACTCCTCGACCGGATCCTCACGCGATGGCCGACCGGACTCGGCAGGTCGGTGACGCACGCTCCGCTCGTCGACGAGCTGGTCCGCCTGGCCGAGCAGGGCCTCGACCTGCTCGGCGACGGCGACCCCGAACTGCGCGCGGCCCTCCAGATGTGCCTGGGCCAGGCCCTGTGCGCCATGCGCCGCGAAGGCGACACGGTCGACGTCGAACGCGGCATCGGCCTGCTGCTCCGCGCGACCCGCGCCCTCTCCCGCGATGAGGAGCCCGAGGCCTGGGCCGTCGCCCACCTCGAAGTGGGCCGCGCCTACGGCCGGCGGCCCATCGGCGACTTCCGCGCCAACCAGGAGTACGCGCTGCGCCATCTGCGCACGGCCCTCGAGGCCTCGGACCCGGCGACCGAGAGATGGGCGCGGGCGCGCACCGAGCTGGCGAACGTGCTCGTCGAGCGGGGCACCCAGACCGCCCCCGAGGAGATCGAGGAGGCCATCCGCCTCCTGGAACCGGTCGTCGAGCGGCTCGACCCCGCCACCACCAGACACGTGTGGTGCGACGCCCAGAGCCTCCTCGCGGGCGCGTACAACGTACGGCAGCAGGGCGACCCCGCCGTGAACCAGGAGCGGGTGATCCGCCTGTACGAGCGGCTCAACGAGGTCGAGTCGGAGGAGACCGACCCCGAGCAGTGGGCCAACACCCAGGCCAGGCTGTCGGTCTCGCTGTGCAAGCGGACCCGCGGGGACCGGCGGGACAACCACCTGCGCGCCCGCGAGCACGCCCTGCGCGCCCTGAGGATCTACGAGCGCGTCGGGGACCGCGGCGAGGCGTCCAGCACGCGCGACAAGCTGGCCCTCATCGCCCACGTCCTCGGCGAGTACGACGAGGAGGTCCGGCTGCACCGGGCCGCGCTCGCCGACCGTCCCAAGGACACCGCTCCGCAGCTGTGGGCCCGCAGCACGACCAAGCTCGGCTTCGCCCTGCTCCAGCAGGCGGAGCGGCGCGCGACGGACGACCCGGTGGCCACGGCCCACGAGGGCCTGCGCCAGGTGCGGGAAGCCCTCGACGCCTACGAGGGACTGCCCGCCAGGGCGGAACTCGCCCTCACCCAGGGCCAGGTGGCGGACGCCGCCCGGCGCTGCCGCGCGCTCGACCCGGCCCGGGCGGACGAGCTGCGCAAACTGGAGGTGACGGCCCTCGACGCGGCCGTGGCCCTGGCGCACGACCGCCCCGAGGTGCTGCGGGACGTGGCGGCCGCCCTCGGCGACGCCCTGGCCGAGCAGGGCGACTGGGCCCGGTCCTGCGCCGCGTACGGGCAGGCCGTCGCGGCCGACGCCGAGCTGTTCCGGTACTGCCTGGTGAGCGCCTCGCGGGAGCGGCACCTGTGGTCGGCGGGCGATCTGCACCAGCGGGCCGCCTACGCGCTCGCCCGCGCGGACCGGCTCGAGGACGCGGTGCTGTGCCTGGAGCGGGGCCGCACGCGGACCTTCAACCTGGCGCTCTCACCGGACCACGCCCAGCTCACGGAGGTGTCACGGACCGACCCGGAGGCGCACGCCGCGTACGTGCGGGCCGCCGGGACCGTGCAGGCGCTGGAGTCCCGCAACCGCGAACTCGGCAGACCGCGCTCCCCCGGGCACGACGAGCGGGAGGTCGAGGCCGCCGAGTACGAGGTGGGCGAACTCCTGGGCCGGGCCCGGGCCGCGCTGGCGGACGCCGTCACGCGGATCCGGGAACTGCCCGGCATGGAGGCGTTCCTCCGGCCCACGGCCTGGGACGACGTCCGTGCCGCGGCCCGCCCCCGGGAGCCGCTGTGCTACGTCGCCTGCGCCCCGGCCGGGAGCGTGTCCCTGATCGTGAGGCACCCGGGCGACGCCGGGCCCGGACTCGAAGCCGTCCGGTCGCCGCTCACCGCCGACGAGGCCACCGGCCTGGCCCACGAGGTCGCCGGGGCCGCGCGTGCCGACGGGCGGGGCCTCGTGCCCCTCCTCGCCCGGCTCGGCAGCCGCCTGGTCGCGCCCCTCGCCGACGCCCTCGGCCCCGCCGCGACAGGCGCGGCCGTGGTGGCCTGCGGCCCCCTCGCCCACCTCCCGCTGCACGCCGCGACGCTGCCCGCGACCGGCGAACCGCTGCTCGTCACGCACGGCGTGGCCTACGTCCCGTCGGTGCGCCTGCTCCTCGCGGCCCGGCGGCGGGCCGCCGCGGAGCCTTGTGCCCCCGTCCTGGTCGCGGCGTCGGGCTCCGGCGCGGACAGCGGCATCCTCGCCGCGCCGGAGGCGGAGGCGCTCACCCGGCTCTTCGCCGCCGCGGGCGAGGGCCTCCACGTGACCCGGGACCTGCTGTCCGAGCTGCCCCGCGCCACCCACGTCCACCTGGCCTGCCACGGCGCCTACGACCCCGACGACCCGCTCGCCTCCGGGCTCGACCTGGACGGCGGCCGCGTCACCCTGGCCGACCTGCTGGACGCGAGGCCCCGGCCGCTGGAGCGCGCCCGGCTCGTGTCGCTGTCCGCCTGCGAGTCGGGGCTCGTGGACGCCCGGCTGCCCGACGAGGCGATCGGCCTGCCCACGGGCATCATGCTCGCGGGCGGGGCCGGGGTGATCTGCACGCAGTGGGAGGCGCGCGACACCGCGGCCGTCCTGCTGATGGTCGCCTGCTACCGGCGGCTGCTCGGCCTCGAGCCCGCGCCGGGCCCCGGCGAGGCGCCACCCGGTCCTTGCCCGCCCGCAGAGGCCCTGCGGGCGGCCCAGTTGTGGCTGCGGGGCGCGACCGTGCCCCAACTGCTCGCCCTGGACCGGCTGCCCGCCGAGATCCGGCGCAGGCTGACGTCCGACGGCGTACCCGAACGGCCCTTCGCGCACCCGTACTTGTGGGCGCCCTTCGCTTTGGTGGGCACATGACGAGCAGGTGGGGGCTCATGACGAGTACATGGGAGGGCCCATGACGAGCACGCGGGAGGGCCCGTGACGCCCCCGCCTCCCATCCGGGACTTCGCCGACCTGGAGCGGCTGCCCGCGTACGCGCGGATCGCGCACCTCCAGCTCGTCGAGCTGCCCCAGCTCCGGCGCACGACCGCCGCCGGCACCCTCGGCTATCTGCTCGGCTGCCTCTGCCGCGCCTACGCGGAGGAGGAGCGCTACGACGAGGCCGTCAGCGCCGGGCAGCGGGCCCTGCGGGTCGCCACCGAAGAGGCCGCGGGCGAACCCGCCCTGCTCGGACACCTACAGCTCTACCTGGGCATGGCCCACAGCCAGGCCGGTGACCCGGCCCGCGGGCTCGCCGCGTACCTGGAGAGCTGGACGCACTGCCGCCGGGCCGACGCGCGCGAGACGCTGGTCAAGGCCGGGAGCAACGCCCTGCTCGCGCTGGAGTCCGGGCCGCCCGCCGGGGAGCGCGAACTGGCCTTCCTCCAGGAGTGCCGCCCCGTCTTCGAAGCCGCGGGCCTGCGGCCGCAGACGGCACGCGCCTGCCGGCTGCTCGGCGCGGCCCTCCTCGCCCGGGGGCGGGCGGCGGACGCCGTCGGCGTACTGGACCAGGTGCTGGTCCTCACCGCGTCGCTCGGCGGGGCCCGGGCGATGCGGCGCGAGACGGTAGGGCTGCTTCAGGACGCGGACCGGGCGCTCGCCGGCCGGCCGGGCGCGCCGCCCCTCGGCCCCGGCGTCCTCGCGGAGGTGAACGGCCTCGTCGTCGACGGGGCTGAGTGCCTGCGGCGCGACCGGCTCGACCGCGCGGCGACCTGTTTCTCGCGCGCGCTGTCCCTCCTGGAGCGGCGCACCCGGCAGCCGCAGCGGATGCTCGCCGCCTTCCTCCTGCTGGTGCTCGCCCGGCTCAGCTGGGCGAGGAACACCGGGGCCGCCGAGGCGGACGCGGCCGGGCTGCTCGCGCGGGCCGCGGACGAGCTGTCGCGGGTCGGCCGGGCGCAGGGCGACTGGGTGAAGCTGCACGCGCACCTCGGTGACCTGGACGAGCTGCGGAAACTGGCGCAGGGTGTCGCCTGGGAGGCCCGGCGGGACGACGCGTCCGGCGGCCGGGCAGGCAAGCGTGGCCGACGGAGACGGCGAAGGGGGCGCGGATGACGCCGGGTACCGTCCAGCAGCTGGCGATCGTGGTGCTCCTCGTCCTGCCCGGGACCACGTACCTCTTCGCCAGGGAGGGGTTCCTCGGCATCCGGGAGGCCGAGCAGGAGAGCGGCAACCGCGTCCTGCGCGCCCTCGGCGTGGGCGTGCTGCTCGACACGGTGTACCTGATCGCCGCGGGGCCGCAGCTCGTCCGGCTGCTGCGGGGCGGCGGCGGGACCCCGCTCGCGGGCGTCGCCGACCGTCCGCGCGCCTTCGGCCTGTGCCTGCTCCTGCTCGCCGTCGCCGGTCCCGCCCTGCTCGCCTGGGTGGAGGCCCGCTGGAGGCGGCGGCGGCGCGCGGCCCGGCACGAGCGGACCCCCACGGCCTGGGACGCCCTGTTCCAGGACCGCGGGGCGTGTTACGTGCGGGTGCGGCTCAAGAACGGCGGCTGGGCGGGAGGCTGGTACGGGACGCGCTCGCGTGCCTCCGCCTACCCCCAGCCCGGCGACCTCTTCCTGGAGTCCCAGTACCGCATGGAGGCCGACGGCTCCTTCGGGCCGCGCCTTGCCGGCACGGGCGGGCTGTACGTGCGAGCGAGTGACCTGGACGTCGTGGAGATCCACGAGCCGCGGCGCCGGACCCGAGGAGACACCGATGACCGACCCTGACGCCACGCCCCCCGCCACCGCGGAGCACGTGCCCGCCGACCCCACCGACCTCGCTGACCTCGCCGACCTCGGGGTCTGGGCGGGGGCTCCGCGCGGCTGTCACCGCCCCGCGGCCGAGGAGTGCTCCGAGGAGGAGGCCCTGCCGCCGGAGGGCCCCGCCGGTGTCACCCCCGCGGCTCCCGCGGACCCGCCGGACCAGGAGCGCTGAGGCCGTACACGCGCCGGGCCGTGCCCGCGAACACCTGCGCGCGCTCGGCGGCGCTCAGCTCCGCCGTCATCTCCCGGGCCGCGTCGACGACCTGGCCGTACGAGGCGGCGAGCCCGCACACCGGCCAGTCGGAGCCGAACATGAGCCGGGCGGGGCCGAAGGCCTCCAAGGCCGTGTCGGCGTAGGGCCGGAGGCCCGCCACCGTCCAGGTCGCCCGGTCGGCCTCGGTCACCAGGCCCGACAGCTTGCACACGGTGTTCGGCAGGGAGGCGAGGACGCGCAGCGACGACGCCCAGGGTTCGAGGGCGCCCGAGGCCACGGGCGGTTTGCCCAGGTGGTCGAGGACGAAGGTGAGGTGGGGCAGGCGCGCGGCCGCCTCGGCGCACAGCGGCAGCTGGTCCGGGCGCACCACGAGGTCGTACGCGAGCCCCGCGTCCGCCACGGCGGCCAGGCCCCGGCGGGTGTCCGCGCGCAACAGCCACTCGGGGTCGGGGTCGCTCTGCACCTGGTGGCGGATGCCCACCAGGCGGTGCCCGCCCGGGAGTTCGGCGAGCGCGGCCAGGGTGTCGGCGACGCCCGGCCGGGTGAGGTCGGTCCAGCCGACCACCCCGGCGACCAGGTCGCCGGCGGCCGCGAGGGCCAGAAGCTCCGGGGTCTCCTCGGGCACGGTGACGGTCTGCACGAGGACGGTGGCGGCGACGCCTCGCGCGCGGGCGTGCGGCGCCAGGTCGGCGAGCGAGAAGCCGCGCCGCAGCGGGGCCATCTCGGGCCCGGTGATCCAGTCCTGGTCGCGCACGGTGAGGTCCCACACATGGTGGTGTGCGTCAACGACCGCTTCTGTCATGGCAGTTCCTCTCTCTGCGCGGGCTCCTCCCCGGGTACCGGCACGTGGGGTGGCAGCAGGCCCGTAACCCGCGCCTCCGTCCAGAACGCGGCGGGCACCTCCACGGCGAACTGCTCCGCCGCGTCGCGTACGTGGGACGGGGCGTGGACGCCGACGAGTACGCTCGCCACGGCCGGGTGCCCGAAGGGGAAGGCGAGCGCCGCGGCGCGCAGGCTGACGCCGTGCCGTGCGGCCACGGCCCGCAGCCGCCGGGCGCGGTCGAGCAGCGCGGGCGGTGCCTGCGCGTAGTCGAAGCGTGCCCCGTCCCGGGGGTCGGCGAGGAGGCCGGAGTTGAAGACTCCGCCGATGACGACGGACACGCCCCGCTCGTATGCGGCGGGCAGCAGCGCGGGCAGCGCCGCCTGGTCGAGGAGGGTGTAGCGGCCCGCGCACAGCACGGCGTCCACGTCGGTGTCGCGGACGAAGCGCGTGAGCATCGCGGCCTGGTTCATGCCCGCGCCGATCGCGCCCACGACGCCTTCGGCGCGCAGCCGCTCCAGGGCCGGGTAGCCCTCGCGGAAGGCCTGTTCGCCGTGGTCGTCGGGGTCGTGGAGGTAGACGACGTCCACGCGGTCGAGGCCGAGCCGGATCAGGCTCGACTCCAGGGACCGGCGTACCCCGTCGGCGCTGAAGTCCCAGCGGCGACGGTGCGCGGCGGGCACGGCGAAGCCGCCGTCGGCCAGGTCGTCGCCGCGGACGGGCCCGGGGACGGGTTCCAGGAGCCGCCCCACCTTGGTGGAGAGCGTGTACGCGTCCCGGGGGCGCCCGCGCAGGGCCGCGCCGAGCCGGCGTTCGGACAGGCCGAGGCCGTAGTGCGGCGCGGTGTCGAAGGTGCGCAGGCCCGCGTCCCAGGCCGCGTCGAGGGCGAGGGCGGCGTCTTCGTCGGTGACCGGCGCGTAGAGGTTGCCGAGGCCCGCGCCGCCGAGGGCCAGCTCGCCGACGGTGACGGGGCCGCGGCCCAGGCGCCGGGTGCGTATGCCGCTCACCGGGGGGCCGCGGGCCTGAGCCGCAGGCCCTGCATGCCGCCGTCGACGGCGAGGGCCGTGCCGGTGGTGGCGCCGGACAGGGGGCTCGCCAAGTACGCGATGGCGGCGGCGACTTCCTGGGCGCGCACCAGGCGGCCGGTGGGCTGGCGGGCCTCCAGGGCGGCGCGCTCGGCGGCCGGGTCGTCGGCGGCGTCGAGCAGGCGGCCGACCCACGGCGTGTCCACGGTCCCGGGGTTGACGCAGTTCACCCGGATGCCCTCGTGGACGTGGTCGGCCGCCATGGCGAGCGTCAGGGAGAGCACGGCGCCCTTGGACGCCGCGTACAGGGCGCGCCGCGGCAGGCCCGCGGTCGCGGCGATGGAGCAGGTGTTGACGACGGCCGCGTGCGCGGAGCGGCGCAGGTGCGGCAGCGCGGCGCGGGTCGTGCGGACCACGCCGAGGAGGTTGACGTCGAGGACGGCGTGCCATTGCGCGTCGTCGTGGTCGGCCACGGTGCCCTGCGCGCCGATGCCCGCGTTGTTGACGAGGACGTCCAGGCCGCCGAGGTCGGCCGCCGCGGCCGCGACCGCGCCTCGTACCGCCGTGTCGTCGGTGACGTCGGCGGTGTACGCGCGCAGCGGCGCGGCCACGCCGCCCGGGTCCAGGTCGAGCACGGCGACGCGGGCGCCGCGCGCGGCGAGGAGGTCGGCGGTGGCCCGGCCGATGCCGGACGCGCCTCCGGTGACCAGGGCGCTGAGGCCCTCGAAGTCCGTCATGCGGCTGCTCCCTTCCGCCGGGCGCGGTCGGCGGCCCAGAACGCTCCGTCGGGGTAGGTGAAGCGGGCGATGGACTCGGCGCGCATCGTGGCCGAGAACCCGGGCGCGGTGGGCGCGGCGTAGTGCCCGGCGCGCACCTGGACGGGGTCGGTGAAGTGCTCGTGGAGGTGGTCGACGTACTCGATGACGCGGTCCTCGGTGGTGCCGGACAGGGCCACGTAGTCGAACATCGACAGGTGCTGGACGAGTTCGCACAGGCCGACGCCGCCCGCGTGCGGGCACACCGGGACGCCGAAGCGGGCGGCGAGCAGCAGGATCGCGAGGTTCTCGTTGACGCCGCCGACGCGGGCCGCGTCGATCTGGAGGACGTCGATGGCGCCCGCCTGGAGGAGTTGCTTGAAGACGATGCGGTTCTGGACGTGCTCGCCGGTGGCCACCTTCACGGGCGCGACGGCGTCGCGGATCGCGGCGTGCGCGAGGACGTCGTCGGGGCTGGTGGGCTCCTCCACCCAGTACGGGTCGAACTCGGCGAGGGCGCGGGTCCAGCGCACGGCCTCGTCGCGGTTCCAGCGCTGGTTGGCGTCGATGGCCAGGCGGATGCCGGGTCCCACGGCGGCGCGGGCGGCGCGGCAGCGGCGGACGTCGTCGGCGAGGTCGGCGCCGACCTTGAGCTTGATCTGGGTGAAGCCGTCGGCGACGGCCTGGCGGGCGAGGCGGGTGAGCTTCTCGTCGCTGTAGCCGAGCCAGCCGGGCGAGGTGGTGTAGGCGGGGTAGCCGTGCGCGCGCAGCCGGGCCTCGCGCCGCCTCGCGCCGTCGCGGCCCGCGCGCAGGAGCGCGAGGGCGTCCGCGGGCGTGAGCGCGTCGGCGATGTAGCGGAAGTCGACCTGCGAGACGAGCCAGGCGGGGTCCGCGTCGGCGAGCAGCTGCCACAGCGGCTTGGCGGCGCGCTTGGCGGCCAGGTCCCAGACGGCGTTGACGACGGCGCCGACGGCCATGTGCATCACGCCCTTCTCGGGGCCGAGCCAGCGCAGCTGGCTGTCGCCCACCAGGTCGCGGTGGAGGGTGCCCGGGTCGGCGCACAGCGCGTCCAGGGGGCGTCCGACGACGTGGGCGCGCAGCGCGTCGGCGGCGGCGACCTGGACGTCGTTGCCCCGGCCGATGGTGAAGGTGAAGCCGTGGCCCTCGTGGCCGTCCTCGGCGTCGGTGCGCAGGACGACGTACGCCGCCGAGTAGTCGGGGTCCGGGTTCATCGCGTCGGACCCGTCACGGTCCCGTGAGGTGGGGAACCGTATGTCGTAGGTGTCGACCGCCGTGACGCGGCGGGGATTCGGGGACACGGAAGGCCTTTCCGGCAGGGGGAGGCGGGGAGTCGGCTCAGTCCTGTGCGCGGCCCGTGGTGACGCGGGCGATCATCAGGGCGACGAGGATGATCCCGCCGTAGATGGCCTGGATCCAGAAGGACGGCACCTGGGCGAGGGTCAGCAGGTTCTGCACGACGCCGAGCAGCAGCACGCCGGTGAGCGCGCCGGACATGGTGCCCTTGCCGCCGTCCAGGCCGATGCCGCCGATGACCGCCGCGGCGAACACCGTGAAGATCATGTTCTGGCCCTGGTTGGCGTTGATGGCCCCGACGTAGCCGGTCTGCATGAGGCCGCCGACGGCGGCGAGCGTCCCGGCGACGACGAACACGCCGAGCATGACGCGCTCCACGCGGATGCCCGCGGCGCGGGCGGCGTCCGCGTTGCCGCCGATCGCGTAGAGGGCGCGGCCGACCCGGTGGTACTTCAGGACGAGCCCGGTGGTGCCGAACGCGGCCGCCGCGATCCACACGGAGACCGGGACGGTCAGGAACGTGGAGGTGGCCAGGGTGAAGAAGGACTCCGGCATGCCGAAGAGCGTCTTGCCTTCGGTGGCGCCGACGAGTACGCCGCGCAGCACGATCAGCATGGCGAGGGTCACGATGAAGGCGTTGAGCTTCAGCTTCACCACGAGGAGGCCGTTGAAGGCGCCGATCGCCGCGCCCACCAGGACGATCGCGAGGAGCCCGACGGCGGCGGGCAGCTCGGTGCCGAACCCGGCCTGCGCGGCGGGCAGCACGAGCAGCGCGCCCACGGCGGGCGCGATGCCGACGACCGACTCCAGGGAGAGGTCGAACCTCCCGGTGATGAGGACGAGGGACTCGGCGAGGACGACCATCGCGAGGGCCGCGGACGCCCCGAGGACGGAGATGAGGTTCCGCTCGGTCAGGAACGAGTCGTTGACGAAGGCGCCGAGCACCATGAGCAGCAACAGGGCCGGTACGAGGGCGAGTTCGCGGGCGCGGCGCAGCAGGGCGGCCTTGGCCGCGCGGGGCTCCGCGGCCCTCAGGGGGGCGAGCGGGGGTGCCTTGGTGTCAGCCGTGTCGGTCACGGGCCACTCCTTCGATGGCGGCGATCAGCTCGTGGTCGTGCCAGCCGGCCGGGTGCTCGGCGACGACGCGGCCGTGGAAGAGGACGAGGACGCGGTCGCAGCGGCGCAGGTCGTCGAGTTCGTCGGAGACGACGAGCACGGCGGTGCCGTCGTCGCGGGCCCGGTCGACGCGGGCGAGCAGGGACTCCTTGGACTTCACGTCGACGCCGGCGGTGGGGTTGATGAGGACGAGCAGGCGTGGCTCGGAGGCGAGCGCGCGGGCCATGACGACCTTCTGCGCGTTGCCCCCGGACAGGTCGGACACGGGCTGGTCGGGGCCCTCGGCGTGGATGTCGAGCCGCTCGATGAGCCGGCGGGCGAAGGCGCGCTTGCGGTCGGTGGCGACGAAGCCGTGGCGGCCGATCCTGCCGAGGACGCTCAGGGTGGCGTTGTCGCCGATCGACAGGGAGAGGACGAGCCCCTCGCCGAGCCGGTCGCGGGGGACGCAGCCGACTCCGGCGCGCAGCGCGGCGGGCACGTCACCGAAGGGCAGCGGGACGCCGTCGAGGGTGGCGCTGCCACCGGTCGGGGTGTGCAGGCCCGCGAAGGACTCCGCCAGGTTGATCTTCCCGCTGCCGCTCGACCCGGCGAGCCCGACGACTTCGCCGCGGCGCACGGTGAGGTCGACGTCGGCGTACGACGGGCTGGTGAGGCCGCGCACGTCGAGCAGCACGGGTGCCTCCTCGGGGACGCCGGGGCGGGGCCGGGCCCCGCTCCCGGTGAGCGCCTCGCCCGCCATGGCCTCCACCAGGGCGGCGCGCGGCAGGTCGGCGACGGGCGCCGTGGTGATCCAGCGGGCGTCGCGCAGCACGGTGACGGCCTGGCAGACCTCGTACACCTCTTGCAGGTGGTGCGAGATGAACAGGAAGGTGACGCCGGATTCCTGGAGCGCGCGCATGCGCGTGAAGAGCCGCTCGATCTCCCGGTTGTCGAGCTGGGCGGTCGGCTCGTCCAGGACGATGAACCGGGCGCCGAAGCCCAGTGCCCGGGCGATCTCGACCATCTGACGGTCCTCGACCTTCAGGTCCGCGGTGCGGGCCCCGGGGTCGACGCGCACGTCCCAGGCGCCGAGCACGTCGGCGGCCTCGGCCTTCAGGCGGCGCCAGCTGATGAGTCCGCCGCGGCCCCGCGGCTGCCGGTTGATGAAGAGGTTCTCGGCGACGGTCAGTTCGGGGACGACGGTGGGCCTCTGGTAGACGCAGGCGACCTTGCGGCGCCAGGCGTCGCGGTCGGCGAGCGGCGGGGCGGGCTCGCCGTCGAAGGCGACGCGGCCCGCGTCCGGGGCCTGGAGGCCGGTGAGGAGGGAGACGAGGGTGGACTTGCCCGCGCCGTTGCGGCCGACGAGGGCGTGGGACTCCCCGGCCCGCACGGTGAGCCGGCCGTCCTGGAGGGCCACGGTGGGCCCGTACCGCTTGACGATGCCGCTCGCCTCGACGAGGGGCGGGGCATTACGCGGGCCCGGTGGGCTCTGCGCGTCCTGCGCGTCCTGCGTGTTCTGTGCGTTCTGCGCGTTCTGTGTATTCATCGGGACGCGTTGCCCCACAGCTCGGCGTCGTCGACGTTCTTCTTCGTGACGAGCGGCGCGGGCAACTGGTCCTCCAGATTGCCGCCGGGCAGCTTCACGATGGTGGAGCCGTGGTCGGTGGGGCCCGGCGCGAACTTCTTCCCGTTCATCGCGGCCTTGATGTAGTACATGCCGTACTTCGCGTACGCGTCGGCGGGCTGCGAGACGGTGGCGTCGATCCGGCCCTCGCGGATCGCGTCGAACTCCTGGGGGATCCCGTCGTTCGACACGACGGTGATGTGCCCCTTCTCGCCCGCCTTCTTCAGCATCCCCTTGGACTTGAGGGTCTGGAGGGTGGGTGCGAGGTAGACGCCGCCCGCCTGGAGGTAGATGCCCTTGATGTCGGGGTGGGAGGTGAGCAGGGTGTCCAGCTTGGCGGCGGCGGTGTCCGACTCCCACTTGGCGGGGATCTCCAGGACCTTCAGCCGGGGGTACTTTTCCTTGACGCAGTCGCGGAACGCCTTGGAGCGGTCGCGCCCGTTGACGGACGCGAGGTCACCCATGATCTGCGCGACCTTGCCGCTGCGGATCTCCTTGCCCAGGTAGTCGCAGGCCTTGCGGCCGTACGCGACGTTGTCGGCGCGGACCACCATGGCGACCTTGCCCTTCTCGGGGGCGACGTCCACGGCGACCACGGGCACGCCCTTGCGCTCGGCCTGGTCGAGCCCCGCGGAGATCGCGGCGCTGTCGAGCGGGGCGACGACGAGGCCCTTCACGCCCTGGTTGAGCTGGTTGTTGATGTCGGTGATCTGCTGCGAGGGGTCGCTGTTGGAGTTGACGGTCCTGAGGGCGTCGACGTCCTCGGCCTTCGCCATCCTCGGCACGTAGTCGTTGTACGCCTGCCAGAACGGCGAGGTGAGCAGCGGCAGGACGACCCCCACCTTGCCCTCTCCCCCGCCGCCCCCGCCCCCGGTGTCCTTGGTGCTGCCGCAGGCCGTGAGGGCGAGGGCGGCGCAGGCCGCCGCGGTGGCGCCGAGCGCCCGCGCCCGCCGGGGCCTGCCGGTGGTGTTCCGCACTGTGCTGCCGACCATCTGACGGCTCCTCGTCGAGGGGACTGAGCGGGATCGAGTGGTACCGAGCGGGGCCGCCGCGCCGCGGTGCAGCGGCGGATGGGCGAATATTTATCAGACCACTTGGGCCGCACAACACCCCTCGGCGCCAACTTCTCCCGCATTCCGGCCGTAGTGGTCGGACCACATCTCTGGCTACACTGCGCGGCACCCGGCAGTGAAGGAGCGTCACGTGAACCAGGCCCCGCAGAGCGCCGCGCCCGCGCAGAAGGGCACCGTGACGCAGCGGGCCATCGAGCGGATCAAGGCGATGATCGCGGAGGGGCTCCTGGAGCCGGGCCAGCGCCTGCCCACCGAGCGGGACCTGGCCGCCCAGCTGGGTATCTCGCGCAGCTCCATGCGCGAGGCCATCCGGGCCCTGACCGTGCTCGGCGTCCTGGAGGCGCGGCACGGCTCGGGCATCTACGTCACACGCCTTGAGGCGGGCGACCTCCTGGAGACCTTCGGCGTGGTCGCGGACCTCACCCGCGGCCCCCGCCTGGTGGAGCTGCTCGAAGTGCGCCGCGTCCTGGAGTCCACCGCCACGGGACTCGCGGCCGCGCGCATCACGCCCGGTCAACTGGCCGAGGTGCAGGAGCACTTGACGGCCATGAACGCCACCGACGACCCCGAGGAGATCCTCTCCCACGACCTGGCCTTCCACCGTGCGATCGCCCTGGCGGCGGGCAACGACACGATGGCCGCGATCCTCGACGGCCTGTCGTCCCGCACCTTCCGGGCCCGGGTGTGGCGCGGCTACCAGGAAGAGGGCGCCTTCGAGCGCACCCGCCGCGAGCACGACCGCATCCACCGGGCCCTGGCGGCCCGCGACCCGGAGGCAGCACGGGCGGCGGCGGCCGCGCACGTGGGCGAGGTGGAGGCATGGCTGCGGGGGCAGTACGAACAGCAGCCGAACACCCGGGCGGCGAACGGGAGTTGAGCCCTCGCCGAGGGCCCGGCGGCGGGCTCAGTCCACGTCGACGTCGTCGAACAGCTCCAGCATCCGCGTCAGGACACGCACGCACGCCGTCACCTCGGCGTCGGTGAGGTCGCCGCGCACCTGCCGCAGCACGGCGTGCTCACGCGCGGTCGCGGCCGCGATCGCCGACTCCCCCTCCCGCGTGAGCCGGATCAGGGACGAGCGCCGGTGGGCGGGGTTCGGGGCGGTCTCGACCAGGCCGCGCGCGGCCGCGTCGTTCACCATGCGCTGCACGAACTGACGGCTCAGCGACTGGGCCCGGCCCATCTGCGGCACGGTCATGGGGCCGTGCCCGCGCAGCAGGTCAAGGACCGCGCGCACCCCGACGGACAGGCCCTCGACCGGCTCGGCCTGCTCCACCTTGCGCTGCGTACGCCGGTACAACGGGCCCACCAGGTCGAACACTTCGGTGAGCCGATCGGCGAGCGCGTCGGGGTCGAGGGGCTCGCCTGGGTTCCGCCGTTCATCACTCACCCCCGCATCATGACACCTCGGTTGCCATCCCGCCGCCCACATGACACCTTGGTTGTCATGACTGACGCTTCTGTTCCGTCCTCTGTTCCGTACTCTGTTCCGTACGAGGCGGACGGCTCCCGCCTGCACGCGTTCCCGACCGGCGACGGCACGCTCGCCTACCGCGACACCGGCTCGGGCGACCCGCTGGTCCTGCTCCACGGCGGCTTCCTCGACCACCGCATGTGGGACGACCAGATCGACGTCTTCGCCCGGCACCACCGGGTCATCGCGCCGGACGTGCGCGGCCACGGCCAGTCCGCGAACGCGACCGTGCCGTTCCGCCAGACCGACGACCTGGCGGCGCTGCTGCGTCATCTCGACGTCGGCCCCGCGGTCGTCGTCGGGCTTTCGATGGGCGCGGGCATCGCGGTCGACACCGCGCTCGAACACCCCGAACTCGTCAGGGCCCTCGTGGTCTGCGGCGCGGGCACCAGCGAGCCGGAGTTCCAGAGCCCCTGGGTCCTGGCCATCCAGGCGGAGTGGGCCCGCGCCACGGCCGCGGGGGACGCCGCGGCCTTCGTCGACGCGACCATGCTGTTCGCCGCGGGCCCGCACCGCACGCTCGACGACGTCGACCGGGACGTCGTACGACGCCTGCGGGAGATGACGCAACAGACCGTCGCCAAGCACAGCGGCGCCGAGCCCTCGCTGCTGGTGCCCGTCACCGACACCTGGGCCCGGGCCGCGCGCCTGCCCCTGCCGCTCCTGGCCGTCACCGGGGACCTCGACACCTCCGACAACATCGGCATGGCCGAACGCCTGGCCCACTCCCTGCCCCACGGCCGCACCGCGACGGTCCCGGGCACCGCGCACTACCCCAACATGGAGCGGCCGGACGTCTTCAACGAGCTGCTGCGCGACTTCCTCGCGGCAGCGTGCTGACCGCCGCCGCCCGCGCCTGTTCTCCCCGTTCAGGGCGCGGGCGGCGGCTTGCGCACGTGGCGCGGCGCGTGACCCGTCAGGCCCGCCGCACCCGCAGCGTCACCAGCTCGAACGGCCGCAGCGACACGGCCACCGCCCCGCCGTCCCGCTCCGGGGCGTCCGCTCCCGCCAGGGGCCGCTCCAGGAGGTCGGTCACGTCCACGGCCGTCGCCTCGAAGCCGAGGCGCAGCGTGGTGCGGGCCCGGCCGCCGCGCGCCTCGTGGAAGCGGATCACGACGTCACCGCTGCCGTCGTCGGCGAGCTTGACGGCCGTGACGACCACGGCGTCGTCGTCGACGCTCACCAGCGGGGCGACCTGGGCCGCGCCGCCGGTGACCCGCCGCTCGGGCAGGTTGATCCGCCAGCCCTCGCGCACCGCGTCGACGATGCCCGCGCCGGGCGCGAGCGCGTGCCGGAAGCGGTGCACGCCCTGGTCGGTCTCGGGGTCGGGGAAGCGGGGCGCGCGCAGCAGGGACACGCGCACCGTGGTGGTCGTCCCCGCGTCGGTGTCCCGCACGGTACGGGTCACGTCGTGGCCGTACGTGGAGTCGTTGACGAGGGCGACGCCCCAGCCGGGCTCCTCGACGTGCACGAAGCGGTGGTTGCAGGCCTCGAACTTCGCGGCCTCCCAGCTGGTGTTGGTGTGGGTGGGCCGGTGGAAGTGCCCGAACTGCGTCTCGGACGCGTACCGTTCGGCGTGCACGTCCAGCGGGAAGGCCAGCTTGAGGAACTTCTCCGTCTCGTGCCAGTCCACCTCGGTGTCGATGTCGAGGCGCCGCTGTCCCGGGGCGAGCGTCAGGACCTGCGTCATCCGCGAGTCCCCGAAGCGGCGCTCGACCCGCACGGACGCGCCGTCGCCGGGGGTGACGGCCTCGGCATCGGTGAGGTCGGTGACGGTGTGGCGGTAGAACTCGTCGACGTCCCAGGCGTCCCACATGTTGGGGAAGTCGGCGTGCAGCTGCGGCAGGTTCAGGGCCTGCCCCGGCGCGACCGTCTCGCGGTCCGACACCAGGTCGCGGGCGGAGACCACGAGCCCGCGCGCGTCGATCTCGACCCGCAGCAGGCCGTTGTCCAGGACGTAGCCGCCGTCGGCGCGGGCGGCGATCCCCGACTGCCCGTCGGTCACCGGGGCGTGGGCGCCGCCCGCGGGGACACCGCCGCGGGCGTGCGGCGCGGAGTTGAACACCAGGGCGCGCCCGCCCTCGCCCGCGAGCGCCCGCTGCGCCGCGTCGATGATCGCGTTCAGGTCGTCCGCCACGGCCGCGTACGTCGCCCGGGCCTCGCGGTGCACCCAGGCGATCGACGAGCCGGGCAGGATGTCGTGGAACTGGTGGAGCAGCACCGTCTTCCAGATGCGGTCCAACTCCTCGTACGGGTACGGGAATCCGGCGCGGACCGCGGCCGTCGCCGCCCACAGCTCGGCCTCCCGCAGGAGGTGCTCGCTGCGGCGGTTGCCCTGCTTGGTGCCCGCCTGGCTGGTGAGGGTCGCGCGGTGCAGTTCCAGGTACAGCTCGCCGACCCACACCGGGGCGTTCGGATACTCCGCCTCGGCCTTCTCGAAGAACTCCGCGGGGGTCTCCCAGCGCACGGTGGGCGAGCCCTCCAGGTTACGCAGCCGGGCCACCTTCGCGATCATCTCGCGGGTGGTGCCGCCGCCCCCGTCGCCCCAGCCGACCGGTGCGAGGGAGTGCCGGGCGACGCCCTTGTCCTTGAAGTTCCGGGCGGCGTGGTGGATCTCGCTGCCCTTGACCGCGCAGTTGTAGGTGTCGACGGGCGGGAAGTGCGTGAAGATCCGGGTGCCGTCGATGCCCTCCCACTGGAAGGTGTGGTGCGGGAACTTGTTGGTCTGGGACCACGAGATCTTCTGCGTGAGCAGCCACTTGGACCCGGCGGCCTTGATGATCTGCGGCAGGCCCGCGGCGAAGCCGAAGGTGTCCGGCAGCCACGCCTCGTCGTTCTCGACGCCGAACTCCTCGATGAAGAAGCGCTTGCCGTGCACGAACTGCCGGGCCATCGCCTCCGAGCCCGGCATGTTCGTGTCGGACTCCACCCACATGCCGCCCGCCGGCACGAACCGCCCTTCGGCGACCGCCTTCTTCACCCGCGCCCACACCTCGGGCCGGTGCTCCTTCACCCACGCCCACTGCTGCGCCTGCGACATGGCGAAGACGAAGTCCGGGTCGTCGTCGAGCAGGCCCGTCATGTTGGAGGTGGTCCGCGCCACCTTCCGTACGGTCTCGCGCAGCGGCCACAGCCACGCCGAGTCGATGTGGGCGTGGCCGACGGCGCTGACGCGGTGCGCGGAGTCGTGCGCGGGCGCGGCGAGCACGCCCTCCAGGCGGGCGCGGGCGGCGGCGGCCGTGCCGTTCACGTCCTGGAGGTCCACGGCGTCGAGGGCGCGGTCGACCGCACGCAGGACCTCGTGGCGGCGGCCCGAGTCCTCGGGCAGCTCCTCCATCAGCTCGCCCAGGACCTCCAGGTCCATGACGAGCCCCCACACCGTCTCGTCGAACACGGCGAGGTCCATGCGCTCCAGGCGGTACTGCGGCTCGCTGCCCGCGGTGTCCTTGTCGCCGAGCTGCGTGGGCAGGAAGGGGTGGTAGTCGAGGATGACCGGGTTGGACGCGGCCTCGACGCGCAGCTCCACCGTCTCGCCGCCCTCGGCCGGGGAGGCGATCCGCACCCACTGGTTGCGCGGGTTGAGGCCCTTCACCGGGGTGCCGTCGGGCCGGTAGACGAGGCCCTCGCACTGGAAGCCGGGCATGTTCTCGTCGAAGCCGAGGTCGAGAATCGCCTCCACCGTGCGGCCCGCCCAGGCGGCCGGGACGGTCCCGCTGACGTGGAACCAGCTGGTACCCCACGGGGCGCCCCAGCGGGCCCCCACCTCGATGGGCTCGGGAGTGGCGGCGAGGCCTTCGGCCACGGGGACCGGTTCGCCCGGGGCGTTCCAGACGGCCACGGTCAGAGGGACGGACTCGGGATGGACGGCGGGCCGTATGCGCTCGTCCAGAACGCGCTTGAGCCGGCCTTCTACGAGCTTGCGGTCGTCGTGCATGAGGGGTGTCTCCAAAGGTCACGCGTGAGTGGCTGAGGCTGATGGCCCTGCCGTGGGCGCAGCCCCCGGGTCGGGAGCGCCCGCGAGGGCGGTCAGAGGACGTCCGACGGGTCGACCACCTCCGTGATGCCTCGCTCCGCGAGGTACCCCGCGTCCGCCGCCCGCTCGGCGAGGACCAGCGCGGGCCGCACCCCCTGCCCGGCCAGCCGGGCGAAAGCCTCGAAGACGTCCCCGCCGGGCCCGCACCGGGCCCGCCGCCCCGCGCCGGCGCCGACGTCCACCACCACGGCGGTGGTCCGCGCCGCGGGCACCTCCCAGCGCTCCTTGGCGAGCCGGGCGAGGGCGGCCCCGGCGGGCTTCACCCGGCCCTCGTTCGTCAGCAGACCCAGGCTGTACTCCAGCTCGGGGAAGTCCGCGAGGGAGCGCGACACGTCGTGGGAGCACCACCACGTCACGCCCCACACGTCCGCGCAGTCGAGCGCCGCGGCCACGGTCGTCTCGGTGAACGCCGCCGCGTCCGCCGCGGGGATGAGCGGGGCGGGCGCGCCGACCTCCTGGAGCCACACGGGCCGGCGCGGGTCCAGGGCCCAGGCCTTGGACAGCTCGATGAGGTACGCGGCGTGCTGCCCGGTCGCGACCCCGTCACGGCCGTGGCGCTGCGCGGTGCCGTTGAACACCCACGAGTGCACGGCCGTCACGGACCCGAGCCGCGCGGCCTGCGCCGGGGTGAAGGGCTGGTCGTCCTGGTACCAGGCGGCGTCGTACTCGGCGTGCAGGTGGAGGCGCCCGGGCGCTCCCTCCTCGCAGGCGGCGAGGACCTGCTCCAGCCAGGCCTCGGCCTGCTCCTGGGTGATCCGGTCGGGGTCGGGGTGCGGCCCGGCGGCGAACTGGTTGATCTCGTTGCCGATGGTCATGCCGATGAAGTGGGGCCGGTCGGCGAGCGCGGCGGCCAGGGTGCGCAGGTACTCCCGCTGGCCGGAGACCACGTCGGGGTCGGTGAAGAGGTTGCGCCGGTGCCAGGTCTGCGTCCACGCGGGCAGGAAGTCGAAGCTGGACAGATGGCCCTGGAGCCCGTCGACGTTGACGTCGAGCCCGCGCTCGCCGGCGGCGTCGGCCAGCGCGACGAGCTGCTCGACGGCGCGCGGCCGTATCAGGGTTCGGTTGGGCTGGAAGTACGGCCAGATCGGGAACACCCGGATGTGGTCGAGGCCGAGCGAGGCGATGGCGTCGAGGTCACGGCGTACGGCGTCCAGGTCGAAGTCGAGCCAGTGGTGGAACCACCCCTCGCTGGGGGTGTAGTTGGCGCCGAAGCGGGGCGGCGCGGCGGGGGCGGCGGCCGGTCCTGGCAGGTCGTCAGACGTCAAGGCGGTTCCTGGTTCTCAAGGAGGGGGGTGGGTGGGGCGGGACTCAGCCCTTGACGGCGCCCTCCCCGACCCCGCGGAAGAAGTACCGCTGGAGGCAGGCGAAG
Organism: Streptomyces sp. NPDC045778; assembly: GCF_056431945.1. Classification (NCBI taxonomy): domain Bacteria; kingdom Bacillati; phylum Actinomycetota; class Actinomycetes; order Kitasatosporales; family Streptomycetaceae; genus Streptomyces; species Streptomyces sp. NPDC045778. Next base: position 57,569 of record NZ_JBWKJZ010000037.1, on the reverse strand, counting down.
AGCACGATCAGCGGCAGCACGGCGATCACCGTGCCCGCGGCGACGAGGCGCTCGTCGTTGGCGAAGGTGCCGTGCAGGTAGTTGAGGCCGATGGTCAGGGTGAACTTGTCGGGGTCGCTCAGGACGATCAGGGGCCACAGGAAGTCGTCCCAGGCGCCCATGAAGGCGAAGATGGCGACGACGGCGAGGGTGCCCTTCACGGCGGGCAGCGCGATGCGGAAGAACCGCTGCCACACGTTCGCCCCGTCGACGAACGCGGCCTCCTCGATCTCGTACGGCACGTTGAGGAACGCGTTGCGCATCAGGAGCACGTTGAGCGCCGAGACGCAGCCGGGCAGCAGCACGCCGATGAGGGTGTTGTTGAGGCCGAGGTCCCGCATCGTCGTGAACTGGGCGATGATGATGCCCTCGACGGGCACCAGCATGGCCAGGATGAACACGAGGGTCGCCGCCTTGCGGCCGCGGTAGCGCAGGCGGGCGAGAGCGTACCCGGCGAGGGCCGCGCCCACGCAGTTGGTGACGACGTTCGCCGCGGCGACCTTCAGGGAGTTCAGCGCGTAGTCCCACACCGGGATGGTGTCGGCGACGCGTTCGTAGTTGTGCAGGGTCGGGTCGGACGGCAGGAACGTGGGCGGGGAGCTGAAGATGTTCTCGTGCGGGCCCTTGAGGGACGTCGACAACTGCCAGAGGAACGGGCCGATCATCAGGGCCAGGACGGCGAACAGCAGGACGTAGCGCAGGACGAGTTCCCATGCGCGCATGCGGCGCCCGTTCTCGTCCGTCGGCCGCCACTTCCGCGGCCGGGGGGCCGCGGCGCGCTCCGCGCGGTCGGCGCGGTCGGCGCGGTCCGCTTCGGCGGAGGGGGTCCTCATCGGTTCTCCTTCCGGTCCGCGCGCAGCACGAGCAGCATCAGCGCGACGGTGACGACGAAGATGACGACGGAGATCGCGGAGGCGTAGCCGACGCGGCCCGTCAGGCCGGTGCCGGTGCGCTGCACGAGCATCACGAGCGTGGTGTCCTCGCCCGCGGGCCCGCCGGTCGGCCCCGCCATCAGATACACCTCGGAGAAGACCTTGAACGCGGCCACGGAGGACAGCGCGGCGACCAGGACCATGGTGGAGCGCACGGCGGGCATGGTCACGCTGACGAAGCGGCGGACCGGTCCCGCGCCGTCGACGGCGGCGGCCTCGTGCAGTTCGCGCGGGACGTTCGCGAGCGCCGCCAGGTAAATGATCATGTAGTAGCCGAGGCCCTTCCAGACCGTGACGCCCATGGCGGAGAAGAGCAGCAGCCACTGGTCGCTGAGGAAGCCGACCTTGCCCGCGCCGACCGCCTCCAGGACGGCGTTGACCAGGCCCCGCTCGTCGAGCATCCACACCCAGATCAGGCCGACGACGACGATGGAGGCGACCACCGGCGTGTAGAAGGCGGACCGGAAGAACGTGATGCCGGGGATCTGCTTCTGTACGAGCATCGCGAGCAGCAGCGGCAGGATGACGAGCGCGGGTACGACCACGAGGACGTACAGGGTGCTGTTGCGCAGGCCGATCCAGAACATGTCGTCGTGCAGCAGCTCGCGGAAGTTGGCGAGGCCCACGTACTTGCCCTCGACCAACTGCCGTTTGTCGGTGAAGGCGTTGATCACCGTGCTGACGAACGGATAGAGGATGAACCAGCCGACGATCACGAGGCCGGGGGCGGCGAACAGCCAGGGGCTGGTCGGCAGCTGCCTCCGGACGCGGCGGCCGGCGCGTCCGGCGCGCGCGGCCTTCGCCGTCCTGGGCGCGTCCCCGGTGGGCAGCGCCGGGGACGCGGCGGGACTTGGAGTCTTCATGGCGGTCATGGCCGACGTTCCTGTAGGGGGTCAGCTCTGCTGGAGCAGGCGGTCACACTGCTTGACAGCGTTGTCAAGCGCTTCCTTAGGGCTGTCCTTGCCCTGGAGGGCCTTGGCGACGGAGTTGCGCAGGGCCACCTTCATCTGCTCGCTGAACAGCACGGGCGTGTAGTTCACCGCGGTCTTCAGGGACTTGGCGGCGGCGATGCGCACCCGCGTCTCGTCCGTGCCGTCCTCCTTGGTGAAGTACGGGTCGTCCAGGGAGCCCTTGGTGCTCGGGAAGATCGCGACCTTCTTGGCGAAGGACATCTGGCGCTGCGCGTCGGTGACGAAGTGCGCGAAGGCGACGGCGGCGGGCGTCTGCTTGGTGCGCTTGTTCACCATCACGCCCATCACGTACATGTTGTCCTTGCCGGTGGAGCTGATCTGCGGCGTGATGCCGATGTTCTTGTAGAGGGCGGGGGCGTCCTTCTTGAACTTCTCCAGGTCCAGGGCGCTGCCCGGGTTCATCGCGACGGCCTCGGTGAGGAACTTCTTGCCGGTCGACTCGGGCGTCGCGGTCAGGGCCTGGCCGTCCAGGGCCTTGGCGTCGTACAGCTTCTTGTACTGCGTGAGCAGCTCGACGCCCTTGGCGTCGTTGAAGGTGAAGGCGGTGCCTTCCTTGTTCATCAGCGGGACGCCGTAGCGGCCGAAGTCCTCGATGGTGGGGACGTTGGCGAGGGTGGCGATGTCACCGCCGCTCTTCTTCGAGATCTTCAGGGCTGCGGCGAAGAGCTGGTCGTACGTCTTCGGCGGCTTGGCCGCGTCCAGGCCCGCCTCCTCGAACAGCCGCTTGTTGTAGAACAGCGGCCCGGTGTTCAGGTACCACGGGAACGCGTACGTGCCCCGCACGCCGGGGACCTGATGGCTCTTCCAGGCGCCCGGCAGGTACTCCTTCTCGTACTTGCCCGCCGCCTGGTCGAGGTCGAGGGCGATGCCCGCCTTGGCCAGCGGCGCCACCAGGTCCGGCGAGACGTTCACGACGTCGGGCAGGGTGCCGCCCGCGGCGTCCGCGCTGATCTTGTCGGCGTAGCCCTCGCCGGGCTGGTCGACCCACTTGACCTCGGTGCCCGGGTACTTGTCCTCGAAGTCGTCGATCAGGCCCTCGAAGTACGACTTGAAGTTCGCCTTCAGGTTCCAGGTCTGGAAGGTGATCTTGCCCTCGACCTTGCCCGAGGCGTCGGTCGAGCCGCCGTCGTCGTTGCCGCCGCAGGCGCTCAGAACGAACGTCGAGAAGACGGCGGCGACGGCGGCGGCCGCGGGGATCGCCCTGCGGGGGCTGCGGGATATCCGGGAATGACGCACGTGAACGGCTCCTTTGCTCGGCCCGGCGTACGGCGGCACGGGCCACCGGCAGCGGTGGCGGACCCGCGTGGGATCACGGGGTCATGAATCACTCAATCGCTGAATCGCACCGAGGCAGACCCTGCATGGAGTTCCGGTGAAAAGTCAATGGATTGGTGCCGATTCGCCGCGTACGAGACCGAGCTGACTGGCTAACTCCCAGGTCAGAGCCGTTGGTTGAAAGCCTTGTCACCGACAGCTAATGCGCTTTAGGGTGTGCTAGCTCAAGCGCATTAGTACCTGCGCGGCCGGAGTGCATCGGGTACTCCGCACGCGGAAAGGGGCAACGGGTGCAAGGCAAGCGGTCACCGGCGCGCCGGCCGACCATGAAGGACATCGCCCGGCGCGCAGGCGTCTCCGAGAGCGCCGTCTCCTTCGCGCTCAACGACAGACCCGGGGTCTCCGAGGTCACCCGCGACCGGGTGCGCAGGGTCGCCGAGCAGCTGGGCTGGCGGCCCAGCACGGCGGCGCGCGCCCTGTCGGGCGAGGGCGCGGCCACGGTCGGCCTGGTGGTGGCCCGGCCCGCGGCCACGCTCGGCGTCGACTCGTTCTTCCTCCAGCTGATCTCGGGCATCCAGGAGGTCCTGGCCGAGCGTCAACTGGGGCTGCTCTTCCAGGTGGTGGAGGACGTCGACGCGGAGTGCGCGGCGTACCGGCGGTGGTGGGCCGAGCACCGGGTCGACGGCGTCCTCGTGGTGGACCCGCGCACCGACGACCCGCGGCCCGCGCTCCTGGAGGAGCTGGGGCTGCCCGCGGTGGTCACCGGCGGGGTGCCCGACCCCGGCCGGCCGCCGCGCACGGGCCTGTCCACCGTGTGGGCCGACGACGCGGGCGCCATGGCGTCCGTCGTCGGCCATCTGCACGCGCTCGGGCACCGCCGCATCGTGCACATCGCCGGGCTCCCAGGGCTCGCGCACACCGAGCGCCGCGTGCGCACGCTGCGCGCCGAGGCCGAGCGCCGGGGCCTGAGCGGGGTGCGGTCGGTCACCACCGACTACTCGGACGCGGAGGGTGCCGCCGTGACCCGCCGCGTGCTGCGCTCGGCGGCCCCGCCGACGGCGCTCGTCTACGACAACGACGTGATGGCCGTCGCCGGGGTGGCGGCCGCGGCATCCCTCGGCTTCGCCGTGCCCGCCGACGTGTCGGTGGTGGCCTGGGAGGACTCGGCCCTGTGCCGCATGGTGCACCCGTGGCTGACGGCCCTGTCCCGGGACACGGTCTCGTTCGGCCGGACGGCCGCGCGCGAACTCCTCGGCCTCCTCGACGACGGCCCCGCGGCGACGGTGCAGGTGCCGCTGCCGACGCTGATCGAGCGGGAGAGCACGGGCGCAGCGCACGCGGCGCGGTGAACCCCTCGCGCGCCCACGCGAGACGGCGGCGCGCCTCGCCGCCGCCCCAGCTCGGCCCTCAGGCGGAGCTTCCCGGCCGAGGCCCTCGGGGACGGTCCGGGACGTGACGCGCGGTCACGGGGTACCCCCTCGGGCCGCGGAACGCGGGCCGGGGTGCGGGGTGCGCCAGTCGCCGAACAGGCGGAAGGCCGCCCAGCTCGCCAGGTGGCCGCCGCCGGGGCGGTCGCGGGCCGCGAGCATGGCGGTGCGCAGCGCGGCACCGGGCGCCTCGCCCGCGGCGGTCAGGTCGTGGAAGTCGCCCATGAGGGCGGCCGTGGTGGCGTCCGGCACCCGCCACAGGCTCGTCACCAGGGACCGCACGCCCGCGTACAGCAGGGACCAGCTCAGGCCGAGGGTGTCGTCGGTGCGGCCGGTGCCGGTCTGGCAGGCGGACAGGACGGCGAGCCGGACGCCGTGCCAGTCCTGCCGCAGGATGTCACGGGCCGTCAGGACACCGTCGGCGAGGACGAGTCCGCAGGACAGCGGGTCCGCGGCGGCGGAGGAGGCGTGGCAGGCGGCGTGGAACACGCGCGCGCCGGGAAGGCCGCGCAGCACCCGCTCCCTGGTCGCCCGCCCACCGAGCAGCGGGGCGCAGCCGAGCCGTTCGCCGAGGGCCTCGGCCTCGCCGCGCGCGTGCGGCAGGTCACCGCCGGGGTCACCGAGGACGACGGCGGCGTAGGGGGTCTCCCCTGTTCGAGCGGGGCCGGGGGCTTGGGGAAGGGCGAGGGTGCGCAGGAGCGACACGGTCGGCAGATACGCGACAGTGTTGCGGTCGATCAGCGCCCCGGAGCCGTCGGCGCTCAGGGCGTGGAAGGGCACGTGGCGCAGCGCCCCGGTGGGGCAGATGACGACGGTGTCCTCGGGCCGTGTGAGCGCGGCCAGCGGCGCCACGAGCGGGTCGAGGACGCGGTGGAAGAGGCCAGCCCTCGCCTCGGCCATCTCACGGACGCGCCCGGCGCTGCCCAGGTTGTCCTCGATGAAGCGCAGCACCGCCACGCCGTCGGCGTCGACCGGGGTCACGCGCACGGGTTCTTCCTCGGTGTCGCCGCCCAGGGTGAACAGGGCGATCTCCCCGGTGTCGAGCACCGCGTACGAGGCCACCACCGCGTGCTGCCCGGCGAGTTGGCGGGAGACGGCGCCGGGGTCCATGGCGGTGGCGCGGCGGACCGCGACGTACTCCTCGGCGAGCGGGCCGTACCCGGCGAGCTGCCGCCAGAGGACGTCGAGGCGCGCGGTGAGGTCGTGGTGGCGCTCCCAGTCCGCGACGGGCGCCGCCGCGAGGGCCGCGCGCTCCCGGAGGAGGGCCGTCTCGTCGGCCAGCAGGGCGGGCGGCACACCGTCGGGCGCGCGGAGCTGGGCGGTGCTCATGGCGTCGAGCAGGGAGCGGGCGCGCAGGCGCTCGGAGGCGGTGAAGGCCGCGGCGACGTGGTGACGGGGGCTCTGGTCCGGGCGGTCCGCCGCCCGGTCCTCCCCCTCGCGCCGGGCCGCGCTCGCCGCGCACTGGAGGCGATAGCGGGTCAGCAGTTCGTACGCCTCGGCCCGGCCGTCCTGGAGGTGGGTGCGGCGCTCGGGGTCCGGCTCGGCCGCGCTCACCAGGTCGGCCAGCTCCACGCCGAGTTCGAGCACGTCGGTGGCCGTGCACCGCTCGCCGTACTCCCAGGCCGCGCGGGCCATGGGCAGGATCGCGGGCCAGGCGCGCCCGGCGGCCAGGACGCGGTGGCCGCGCGTCGCCGTGGGCTCGCCGCGGGGCGCCCAGAACAGCGGGTCGCCCCTGTGCCCCGGCACCCCCGACAGATGCAGGACCTGCTCGTACGCCAGCACGGCGTGGCCGAGGTCGGGCCGGCGGCGCAGCACGGCGGCGGTGGCGAGCCAGTCCTGGGCGAGCCGGTCGGCGTTGCCGGAGTCGTGCTGCCGGGCCTCGGCGAGGTGGTGCAGGGCCCTGCGCGGGAATCCCTGCTCGCCGAGGACGACGCCCAGGCAGTGGTGGACGGTGGCGAGGGCGACCGGCTCCGGGGAACGCGGCGCCTCCCGCTCGGCGAGCGGCAGGGCCTCGTGGAACCAGCTCAGGGCGCGCTCCCGCTCCCCCAGCTCGTGCCAGGCCATGGCGAGTTCGACGAGCGACACGACCCGGTCGTGGTCGCCGGCTGGGGCGTCGGCGGTGATCTCGTCGAGCCTGCGCTGGTACTCCTCCGCCGCGGCCGCGTCGCCGCGGCGGCGCGCCGCCCGGGCGAGGTCCCGGTACAGCGTTGCCCAGTGGTCGAGGCTGCCGCACTGCCCGTGGTCGAGCCACGGGTCGCGGCCGGTGCGCTCCCGCTCGTGCTCGTCGGTCACCAGCCAGCGCTCGGCCTGGCGCAGCAGGTCGTACGCCTCGCTGTAGCGCCCCATGGTGTCGAGGACGGCCGCGGCCTGCCCCAGGGCGTTCGCCAGCAGCCGCGCCCGGCCGGGCTCATCGGGGTCGCCGGTGGGCCACTGCCGGTCCAGGTGCTCCGCGATCTGTACGCCGCGCCGGGCGAGCAGCAGGGAGCGCTCGAAGTCGCCCGCCTCGGCCGCGCACTGGAAGACCGTCTTCCGCAGGGTGGCGAGGGCGCCCGCCCAGTGCTCCGCCCCTTCGGCGCGCAGCCAGGCGTCGAAGCGGGCGTCGTCGCCGGCCGCGGCGAGCAGTTCGCCGAGGACGGGCGCGTGGGGTTCCGCCTTCTGGGGCGGGGCCTTGGAGGCCTCGGCCGCCGCGGGTTCGGCCACCGCGCGGTCGGCCGCGGGCGCGTCGGGGGCCGGTGCCGGTGCCACGGTCCGGGGTGGCAGCGCTTCGAGGGACTGCCGGGCCCCGCCGCAGCCGGGGTCGAGGGCCAGCGCGCGTGCGTAGCAGCGGCGGGCCTCCTCCGCGCCGTCACGCGCGTCGCGGAAGGTGTCGCCGAGGAAGCGCCAGGCCAGCGGCGTCTCCTCGACGGCGAGCGACTCCTGGAAGCAGACCCGGGCGACGCCCGTCTCCCGGCGTACGAAGTGCACGTCGCCGAGCATCAGCAGGGCGAGCGAGCTGTCCGGGTCGGCGTCCAGGGCGCGTTGGTAGTACGTCGCGGCGTCCGCGTACTCACCGCGGTGGAAGTGGTGTTCGCCGCGGCCGATCAGCTCGGATGCCTCCTGCTGGGCGCGGGTCACCGGGGGGACGCCGAGCGGCTTCGCGGCCTCGGCCGCCGTGCCCGGCTCGTCCTCGGCGAGGCGCTGCGACGGGTCCGTGCCGTCCTTGAGCCGCGGGTACACGGGCGGCCGTGCGGCGGAGGCGGGGGCGTTGCCTGTCGTGGGCAGGGCGTCGGTGAGGCGGCGGCCACCGGTGACGCGGGCCAGCTCCTCGTCCCACTCCTGTGCCTCGGGGCGCAGCCGGGTGGCGAGGAGCAGCACGATCAGCTCGACGAAGGGCTCGTCGTCGGGTACCGGCGGGTCCGAGATCCGCGAGCGCAGCAGCGCGACGGCCTCGTCCAGGCGGTCGGCCTCCGCGTACGCGTGGGCGAGCGACGTGACCGCCCGCGGGTCCGCGGGGGTGTCGGCCACGAGCGACGCCAGGGCGCGGATCTCTCGGTCCGTCGCGCCCTGGGTCCGCAGGCGGTGGGCGAGCGTCCGGCGGAACCGCGGGGCTTCCGGGCTGTCCGCGAGCACCCGGTCGCCGAGCACCGCCCACTCCAGGAGCGCCTCTCCCCCGCCGCTGTCCCCATCCGCGCCCCCGCCCTCGCTCTCGTGCCGCCCGCGGAGGAGCACGTCCGTCCAGGCGATCCACAGCTCGGCCTCGGCGCCAGGACCCCACTGGTCCAGCCAGCGCTTCACGGCCGCTTCCCTGCTGCCCTCCTCGGGGTCGCCGTCCTCGGCGACCGTCGCCACCACGGCGTACGCCGCGCGGCGTACCTCCAGCGCCCGGCGGAGCCCGGTGAGTTCGTGGCCGCACATCTCCTCCAGCGGGCCGAGCATGTCCTGGGCGGATTCCGGCAGTTCGGCGAGGGAGGCGAGGTCGGTCTCCTCGTCGGCGAGGGCGGCTCCGACGGTGCCGAGCGCGAAGGCGACGCCGTCGACCCGGGCGGCGGCCGGGTGCGCGGCGAGCGAGAAGTGGCGGTGTGCCTCGCGCCGGTGCCCGAGCGCGTCGGCGGCGATGCCGCGCAGCAGATGCGTCTGCGCGGCCAGCATCCGCGCGACGCGCCGGGCGTCGCTCCGGCGGGGGGCGCGGCCGACCGCGAGCGCGGCGACGACCGCTTCGAGGACGTCGGCGAGCAGCTCGGCCTCCTCGCGCACCCGCCAGGGGTCGTCGCAGGCCGCCCCGAAGGCGAAGAGGTCCACGAGCAGGCTGGTCGTCGCGTCGGCCGAGCGCTCCGCCACCTCGTCGCGGCGGGCCGCGGGCGGCAGCGCCGCGAGGGCTCGCAGCCGCTCCTCGGCAGCCGCCCGGCCGGCCGCCACATACGTCTGCCGCGCCTCCCCTGCTTCTTCCGTCTCCCCCGTCTCCCCCGTCTCCTCCGTATCCCCCGTCCCTCGCGTCCCCGGAACCTCCGGTGGCTGCGGTCCGAACCGGTCGCGCATCGACCTGGCCCACGTCACCAGCATGGTCAGCCCCAGCACCGCGTCCCCCTCACGCCGTCCGTCACCTCACCCCGGAGGAAACGCGGTGCGCGGCGTCGCGGTTCCTCCGCGTCACGTCAACGTTCCGCCGCTGATTCGGTGTTGACCAGCGGGAACCGCTCGGCGGGGGCCTCCGCTCCGGCGTCCGGTTCCGTGCGGCGCGCCCACAGCGCGGCGCCCGCGAGCAGGACGGCGGCGCCCAGCAGCCAGCGCGCGGGCCCGGCCGGGAGGAAGCCGGCGATCAACCCCGTGACGGCGCCGACCAGTTGCAGCGCGAGGGACTGGACGGACAGGGCGGTGGCCCGGCCCTCGCTGGGCACGCGGCGGTGCAGGAGGTCGTTCTGACTGGGGTTCGCCGCGCCGAGGCCCAGGTACACGAGCGCGTAGCCGCCGACCGCGAGCAGCACCGGGGCCGGGCCCGTGGCGGTCGCCGTGGCCGCGAGCAGCAGCAGCCCGCCCCCGGCGGCGCCGAGGCAGAGCAGGACGGCGCGCTCCCCGCCGCCGGCGATGCGGGCGACGGTCGCGGCGAGCTGACTGCCGAGGGCCGAGCACAGGAACCCGGCGCAGGCGAGGCCCGCGAACACCACGGCGCCCGACTCCGCCGCGCCGGTGAGGTCGGCGGCGCGGCCCGGCGTGAGGAGTTCGACGGTGACCAGGGCGCTGCCCGCCGCGCCCGCGCTGAGCACGACCCTGCGCACCAGGGCGTCGCTGCCGCCCAGGCGGATCCCGGCGGCGATGGTGCCCGGGACGCCACGCAGCACGCCTCGCAGGGTGGCCCGGGGGCGGGGCGGCTCGGGCAGCGCGGTCAGTACGTACACGATGAAGACGAGCGCCACGGCCACGCCGAGGAGCGCGGGCACGGACAGCGGCAGGACGAGCCCCGACGTGGCCTCCTCCAGGCGGCCGCCGAGGTCGGGGCCGAGCCCGAGGAGCCAGGGCAGCGCGCCGCCGACGAGCGTGCCGGCCGCCAGGGCGACGGAGGTCGCGGTGGCGCCGCGCGCGAGGCCGGTGCGCAGCTCGGCGTCGGGCCCCGCGCTCGCCTGCACGGTGTCGACGTACCAGGCCTCGGCGGGGCCGCTGGACAGGGCCCGGCCCGCCCCCTTGAGGGCCATGCCGAGGGCGAGCACCCAGGCGGAGGTGCCGAGGGCGTGCAGGGTGAGCGCCACCACGTCGAGCACGCCCGCGGCGGCGAGCACGGCCTTGCGGCCGATGACGTCCGCGAGCCCGCCGGTGGGCAGTTCGAGCAGCGAGGCGGTCAGGGAGTGCGCGGCGACGCATCCCGCGACCGCCGCGAGGGCGAGGCCCCGCTCGGTCATCAGCGGCACCATCGGGGCGATGGCGAGGCCGAGCGGCAGCCAGAACAGGCCGCAGGCGAGCACGTATCTGCGCCGGGCGGCGTGCGGGGCGAGGGGCTGCCGGGCCGTCACGCCACGCCCCAGGTGACGTTCCGGTGCGGACCGGCGGCGGCCTCGGGCTCACCGGAGGTACGTGGTGCGCCGGGGGCGTCAGGGCCGTGCGCTCCGAGGGTGTCCGCATCGCTGTCCGCGCCACCGGAACCGGCACCCTGCCCGCACTCGCCGGGCTCACCGGCCTCCCTCGCCGCGTACGCCGTCACCGGCAGGGTCGCGGCGAAGACCACGACCTGCTCCGCGCGGGGGTCCTCGGCGTCCCGCGCGGTCAGCTCGGCCAGCTTCGCCTCGAAGGTCTGCCACAGCTCGGCGAGGGAGCCGGCGGTCAGGCGGGGCATGAGGTCGGTGATCCCGGCGTGCTCGCGCCACTCGGGCCCGAAGCGGCCGGCGTCCAGGTCCCGCTCGTGCCGGGCCAGGGACCGGTTCAGATGGTCGATCTGGCGCCGGGCCATGCTGCTGCGGAAGGCGCGTCCCTCCGGCGAGGCGTCCATGTCCACGTTGTTCCAGCTGGTGACCGCGTGGACCGGGCGCCAGCGCCGCTCGCGCCCGTCGCGGTGCTCGGCCTCCGCCACGAACGCGTACTTCGCCAGGACCCGCAGGTGATAGCTGGTGGAGGCGGACGACTCGCCGGTCTTGGCCGCCAGCTCGCTCGCGGTGGCGGGGCCGTCCGCGCGCAGCAGGCCGAGCAGCCTGATGCGCAGGGGGTGGGAGAGGGCCTTGAGGGCGGCGGCGTCCCGCTCGGGGTCGAGGACCCGGTGTTCGTCAGCCATACGGGGAGCCTAGATCGCCCTCCGTACTTTCCAAAATAGTTTTTGCAGAATTTCCTTGGGAGGATCTTGCGAGGCCCGCCCCGGGGCCCTGGGGCCCGGGGCGGGCGGAGAAGGCCGGCATACGCCACGCACCCCGCGCCATGGAGATCGGCGCGGGGTGCGTGCGACGTGCGGGCGGATACCGTCAGTCGATACCCGGCAGGATGTGCGGCTCGGCGAGGTCGTCCTCGTAGCCGGCGAGACGGATCGGGGCCGCCTTGGCCCAGGCCTCCAGATTGCGGAGCTGCTTCGGGCGGACCGCCCGCTCACCGCCGGCTTCGACCGGCCGCGTGTCCTGCTTGGTCAGATCTGGTGTCACCGCGCACTCCTCTGTGTCGCGTAACGGACAAACGATGCCTCATTGCTTTCGCTGGCTTCGCGGTCGCGGTGGCGCCGGATGCGGGCGGGATCGCGGCCGTGGTGGCGAGCCTGTCCCTGGACGGCCGGGAGGCGGTGGTGGATGCCTTCCAGCCGTCCGTTCGCACCAGATTAACCAAATGAGCGGGCTTCTGCTCGATAGCGCTGGGCCTAAGGGGTGACTTCCGGACATCCGCCCGCGCGGAGACGCCCCGTCACCCGGAAGAGGCGCGTGCCACCCTTGACCACCAGGCGGGCGCGCGGCGCGTCACCACTTGCCGGGCGCGTAGTCCTTCAGGAAGACGCCGTACACGTCGTCGCCGGCCTCGCCGCGCACGACCGGGTCGTAGACGCGGGCCGCGCCGTCGACCAGGTCGAGCGGGGCGTGGAAGCCCTCCTCGGCCAGGCGCAGCTTGTCGTAGTGGGGGCGCTCGTCGGTGATCCAGCCGGTGTCGACGGAGGTCATGAGGATGCCGTCGGTCTGGAACATCTCCTGGGCGCTGGTCCGCGTCACCATGTTCATGGCGGCCTTGGCGGCGTTGGTGTTGGGGTGGCCCGCGCCCTTGTAGCCGCGGCCGAACACGCCCTCCATCGCGGAGACGTTGACGACGTACGCCCGCTTGCTCGGGGCCTTGCGCGCGGCCTCGGCCATCACCGCGCGCAGCTTGCTGATGAGGATGAAGGGCGCCGTGTAGTTGCACAGCTGCGTCTCGAGCAGCTCCACGGGGGAGATCTGCTCGATGGACTGCACCCAGGTGTTGCTGTCCACGACGTCCGGCACCAGGCCGCCCGCGTCGATGGCGCTGCCGTCGCGGTGCCGCTCGACGCTCGCGTTGCCCGCGACCAGGGCGAGGTCGGCGACCTTCTGCGCGTCGAGACCGGTGACGCCGACGGGCAGCGCGGCCAGGCCGTCCACCGCGCCGGAGTTGAACGCGCCGATCACGTGGTGGGCGGGCAGCTCACCGGCGGGCAGCGGGGCGCTCTCGCCCTCGACGAGCGCGGCGTAGGCGGAGGGCAGCCGGCGCACGGTCTGCGTGGCGTTGTTGATCAGGATGTCCAGCGGGCCGCGCTCGGCGACCTGCTCGGCCAGGGCCACGGCCTGGGCCGGGTCGCGCAGGTCGATGCCGACGACTTCGAGGCGGTCGATCCAGTCCGCCGAGTCCTCCATGGCCTTGAACCGGCGGATGGCGTCCTTCGGGAACCGCGTGGTGATCGTGGTGTGGGCACCGTCACGCAGCAGCCGCAGCGCGATGTACATGCCGATCTTGGCGCGGCCGCCGGTGAGCAGCGCGCTCTTGCCCGTGAGGTCGGCGCCGGCGTCGCGCTTGGCGCGGTTCAGGGTGGCGCACTCGGGACAGAGCTGGTGGTAGAAGTAGTCGACTTCCACGTACCGCGCCTTGCACGTGTAGCAGGAGCGGGGGCGCTGGAGTATCCCCGCGAGCTTGCCCGCCTCGGTGACGGACGAGGGCAGGATGCCCTCGGTCTCGTCGTCGATGCGCTGCGCGGAGCCCGTGGCGGTGGCTTCGGTGACGGCCTTGTCGTGGGCGGTCTTCGCGGCCCGGCGCTCCTGGCGGCGGCGCTGCTTCACCGTGCGGTAGATCCCGGCCGTGGCGCGGCGCACGGTGATCGCGTCGGGGTGGTCGACCTCCAGCTTGTCGAGTTCGTCGAGCACGCTGAGGCAGACCGCGAGGCGCTCGGGGTCGATGCCCGGACCGTACGCGTCGGCCCCGGCGACGGCGCCGGTGCCTTCCTGCTGGCTCTCGTCTGTGACCGTCATCGCCGCTGTCGTTCCTCATCGCGCTCGTGCCGCGGTTCGCCTGGGATCGACCGCGGATACTCCAAAAGCGGAACTTTACGTAGCGCGGGGGCCTGGTATCAAACTCGTTCGGTCGTCACAGGCGGCCACCAGCCCGGTCAGCTCCGCGCGAGCAGACCGCGAGCCGCTCCAGGCCCTCCGCCGCGGCAGCGCGCCCGCCGCCGCGTGGAGATCCCGTACGGGCGGCGAGCCGCGCGTGGTCCAGCGGGTCGAAACCGGGCGCGGGGTGCCGCGCGGCGCCGCCGAGGGGCAGCAGCACCCGCCGGATGGGCAGGCGCAGGCCCGCCGCGGCGGCGGCGCGCGGCACGCAGGCTCGCCTCAGGGGTCACACAGCCGGCCGCCCAGGGCTCACACCGTCCTGGCGAGGCGGTCCGCGAGCAGCTTGGCGAAGCGCGCCGGGTCCGCCAGGTCGCCCCCTTCCGCGAGCAGGGCGGTGCCGTAGAGCAGCTCGGCCGTCTCGGTCAGCTCCGGGGCGTCGGCGCGCTGCTCGTGCGCGGCCTTGAGGCCGGCGACCAGCGGGTGCTCGGGGTTCAGCTCCAGGATGCGCTGGACCGCGGGGACCTCCTGACCCATCGCCTTGTACATCCTCTCCAGCGCCGGGGTGAGCCCCTCGGCGTCACTGACGAGGCACGCGGGCGAACTGGTGAGGCGGGTCGTCAGGCGGACGTCCTTCACGTCGTCGAGGGTCTCCTTGAGCCAGCCGAGCAGCGGCGCGTAGGCCCCGGACTCCTCCTCCGACAGCTCCTCGTCGGCGGGCAGGTCGACCGCGCCCCGCGCGATGGACTGGAACTCCTTGCCGTCGTACTCCCGCACCGACTCGACCCAGATCTCGTCCACCGGGTCGGTGAGCAGCAGGACCTCGTACTCCTTGGCCCGGAAGGCCTCCAGGTGCGGGGAGTTCTCGACCTGCGCGCGGCTCTCGCCGGTCATGAAGTAGACCTTGTCCTGGCCGTCCTTCATCCGGGCGACGTAGTCGGCCAGGGTGGTGGGCTCGTCGCCCGCGGTGGAGGCGAAGGACGCGATGTCGAGGATCGCCTTGTGGTCCTCGGACCGGTCGAGCAGGCCCTCCTTGACCGCGGGGCCGAACTCGCGCCAGAACGTGCGGTATTTCTCCGCGTCGTTCTTCATGAGGTCCTTGACGGTGGAGAGGACCTTCTTCGCGAGGCGGCGGCGGATCAGCTGGATGTGCCGGTCCTGCTGGAGGATCTCGCGGGAGATGTTCAGGGACAGGTCGGCCGCGTCCACGACGCCCTTGACGAAGCGCAGGTGGTCGGGCAGCAGCTCGCGGGTGTCGTCCATGATGAACACGCGCTTGACGTACAGCTGGACGCCGTGACGGGCGTCGCGCTGGAAGAGGTCGTGCGGGGCGCGCGAGGGGATGAAGAGCAGCGCCTCGTACTCGAAGGTGCCCTCCGCCCTCATCTGGATGACGTCGAGCGGGTCCGTCCAGTCGTGGCTGATGTGCCGGTAGAACTCCCGGTACTCCCCGTCCTTGACCTCGGACCGCGGCCGCGCCCAGAGCGCCTTCATCGAGTTGAGGGTCTCGTCGCCCATGCGGATGGGGAACGAGATGAAGTCCGAGTACCGCTTGACGATCTCCCGGATCTTCCGGTCGTCGGCGTAGTCGTACAGCGCGTCCTCTTCGTCCGCGGGGCGCAGGTGCACGGTCACCGAGGTGCCTTCCGGCGCGTCCTCGACGGTCTCGATGGTGTACGTGCCGCCGCCGTCCGACTCCCAGCGGACGCCGTCCTCCGTGCCGGCCTTGCGGGTGAGCAGGCTGACCTTGTCGGCGACCATGAACACGGAGTAGAAGCCGACGCCGAACTGGCCGATCAGCTCGACCGACTCGGCGCCCTCCGCGTTCTCCTTGTTCCCCTTGTTCTCCTTCTTCTCCTTGAGGCGGCGCAGAGTCTCGGCCGTGCCGGACCGGGCGATGGTGCCGATGAGCCCCACCACGTCCTCGCGCGACATGCCGATGCCGTTGTCGCGCACGGTCAGGGTGCGGGCCTCGCTGTCCGCCTCGACGGCGATGTGCAGGTCGTCGGCCCGCAGGGCCTCGTCGGTGAGGCCGGCCAGGCGCCGTTTGTCCAGGGCGTCGGAGGCGTTGGAGATGAGTTCGCGCAGGAAGATGTCCTTGTTCGAGTAGATCGAGTGGACCATCAACTGCAGGAGCTGCCGCGCTTCAGCCTGAAACTCCAGCGTCTCGGTGCTCATTACGTCCCTTACGTCCCTTCGTTTTGCATGGTGTGCACAGATCGGTCACAGGATGTGCGCGCGCACGCGCCCACGAAATCTGGCACACCGACGACGGCCCGGACAAGCGCGCCCGCCGCGCGGGCGGGCCCTCCCCCGCGTCCTGCCGGGGGAGGGCCCGCCGTCTCACTCCGCGACGTAGGTGCGCTGGGTCCACACGAAGACGCGCAGTTCGCGGTCGTCGACGCGGGTCGTCTCGGAGCTGGCCTCGAAGTGCTCGTAGCGGTTGCCGCACAGCACCTTGACCTTGTCCACGCCGGGGTCCGGCAGGTGGTGCAGCCGGTCCTCGTCCGTGATCAACGCGTGGGAGCCACCGCTGAGGAATGCGTTGGGAGTGCCTTTGTCGACCATGTTCATCCTCACCTTCTGGACTTGCCGTGCCGGTTGTCGTACGGAACTCGGGGTCCGGGCATGTGGTCGCGGCGGGGCGACGGCCTCGGTGGTCACCGGTCGGTGGAGGGCCGGGTGCGACGGGGGGCGCACCCGGCCCTGGTCCGTGCGGAGCGCTCACGCTCCGGCGCGATCCGTGGGGCGGTCGGCTTCAGGGACGCGAACCGGCGGGGGTGCGGCCGTCTCGCGTACGGATGCGCCGCGGGCGTATGGAGTGGGTGCCCGCCCTTCCCGTACGCCCGCACCGGAACACCTCGGACCACACCCTCCCGACCCCCGCTCCCCAAGGAACTGCCGCTCAGCGTACGCGGCGGGTACGAGCAGTGGTATAGGTACAGAAGTCCACATCCGCCCTCGGTAACGGGTCTACGAAAGCTAGTAGAACCGTCGCTTCCCGTGCCGGGGCGGGCGCGCCCACCGCTCCCGCGCGCCGGCCCTCACTCCGGTACGCACTGTCCCTTGCCGAGGGCGATGACCCCGGCCCGCGAGACGGTGTACAGCTCGGCGTCCCGCTCCGGGTTCACCCCGATCGTGGCGCCGGGCGGGACGTCCACGTTCTTGTCCAGGACGGCGCCGCGGACCACCGCGCCCCGGCCGACGCGGACGTTGTCGTGCAGGACCGAGTTCTGGACGACCGCGCCCTCCTCGACCGTGACCCCGGGCGAGAGCACGGACCGCGTGACCTGGCCGCGGATGACGCAGCCGGGGCTGACGACCGACTCCCCCGCGATGCCGCCCGCGCAGAACTTGGCGGGCGGGAGCTGGCCGGGGTGGGTGTAGATGGGCCAGCAGCGGTTGTCGAGGGTGAACACGGGCTGGTCGGAGATCAGGTCCATGTGCGCCTCGTAGTAGGCGTCGAGCGTGCCGACGTCACGCCAGTAGCCGTGGTCCCGCGCGGTCTCCCCCGGCACGTGGTTGCCGTCGAAGTCGTACACCTGGGCGAGGCCGCGCTCGGTGAGCATCGGCAGGATGGAGCCGCCCATGTCGTGCGCCGACTCCTCGTCCTCGGCGTCCTGCCGCAGGGCGTCGACGAGGGCCTTGGTGGTGAAGATGTAGTTGCCCATGGAGGCGTACACCTGGTGCGGGGCGCCCGGGAGCCCCGGCGGGTCCTGCGGCTTCTCCAGGAAGCCCGTCACGAGTGTGCCGTCGCGCGCCGGGGTGATGACGCCGAACTGCCGGGCGTCCGCGCGCGGCACGCGGATCCCGGCGACGGTGACGCCCGCGCCGGACTCGACGTGCTGCGCCAGCATCTGCCGGGGGTCCATGCGGTACACGTGGTCGGCGCCGAACACCGCGACGTACTGCGGCTGTTCGTCGTGGACGAGGTTCAGGGACTGGAGGATCGCGTCCGCGCTGCCCAGGTACCAGCGCGGCCCGAGGCGCTGCTGGGCGGGGACCGGCGTGACGTAGTTGCCGAGCAGGCTCGACATGCGCCAGGTGGTGGACACGTGCCGGTCGAGGGAGTGCGACTTGTACTGCGTCAGGACGCAGATGCGCAGGACGTCGCCGTTGACGAGGTTGGAGAGCACGAAGTCGACGAGGCGGTACGTGCCCCCGAAGGTCACCGCCGGCTTCGCGCGGTCGGCGGTGAGCGGCATGAGCCGCTTGCCCGCGCCGCCCGCGAGGACGATTCCAAGGACCGAAGGTCCGCCGCGCATCGCCGCCCCCTCTACCGCCCTGTGGGCCCGGAACGCTCCGAGAGGGGGCGCCCGTGCGCCCCCGGTGTCCGGGTGCCCGCTTACGTTGCCTTGAGTACGCCGTGTACGCCGAGCACGTCTGCGTACACCTCGACCGTGCGCCGCGCCACCGCGTCCCAGCCGAACTCGCGCCGGGCCCGGTAGCGTCCGGCCGCGCCCATGGCCGCCGCCCGGCGCGGGTCGGCGGCCAGGCGGTTCATGAGCAGGCCGAGGTCGTGCTCGAAGCGCTCCTCGTCGTGCCGGTCGTAGGGCACGAGGAGCCCTGTGGTGCCGTCCGCGACGACCTCCGGGATGCCGCCGACGCGGGAGGCGACGACGGCCGTGCCGCAGGCCATGGCTTCCAGGTTGACGATGCCGAGCGGCTCGTACACCGATGGGCACACGAACACCGCCGCGTGGGTGAGGAGCTGGACGACCTCGGGGCGCGGCAGCATGCGCGGGATCCAGTGGACGCCGTCGCGGGCGCGGCTCAGGTCCTCGAACAGGACGCGGAACTCCCGGTCGATCTCCGGGGTGTCGGGCGCGCCCGCGCACAGCACCAGCTGGATGCCGGGCTCCAGTCGCCGGGCCGCGCGCAGCAGGTGGGGCACGCCCTTCTGCCGGGTGATGCGGCCGACGAACAGGACGTACGGGCGGCCGGGGTCGACGCCGTGCCGGGCCAGGGCGCTGGTGCCCGGGTCGGGGTGGTACAGCGCGGTGTCGATGCCGTTGTGGACGACGCGCACCTTCGCGGGGTCGACGGCCGGATAGCAGGCGAGGATGTCCTCGCGCATGGCGCCGGAGACGGCGATGACGGCGTCGGCGGCCTCGACGGCGGTGCGCTCCGCCCAGCTCGACACGGCGTATCCGCCGCCCAGTTGCTCGGCCTTCCAGGGGCGCAGCGGCTCCAGCGAGTGCGACGTCAGGACGTGCGGGATGCCGTGCAGGAGCTTGCCGACGTGGCCCGCGAGGTTGGCGTACCAGGTGTGGGTGTGGACGAGGTCGCAGCCGTCGAGCCCGGCCGCCATGGCGAGGTCCACGGACAGGGTGCGCAGGGCGTCGTTGGCGGTGTCGAGCGCGCTCCACGCGCGGTGGCGCACCACCTCGCCGGCCCCCTCGTCAGCGGCGGCGTCGGTGCCCCAGCAGTGGACGTGCAGGTCGGTGAGCGCGCGCAGCTCGCGGGCGAGGAACTCGACGTGGACACCCGCGCCGCCGTAGACGTCCGGCGGGTACTCACGGGTGAGCAGTCCCACTTTCACGAGCGGAGCCCCCCGTCGTCGGCCGGCCCCCTCATGGTCACCCAGCGGGCGCTTCGAGGGAAGACCGCTGCGGCGGCCGGTCGAAGCAACAGTCGCCGCACAGGCCGCCGTTCGGGCAGCGGTAGTACAGGCAGCAGCTGCGGCGCCGGAACGCGGTGCCGTCCAGGGTGCCGGTGGCGCGCAGCTCCGGGAGGGCGAAGAGGTCGGCGGCGAGCGCGAGGGCCCGCCGTCCCACGTCGGGGCGGCCCGCACGCTCCGCCCAGGCGTGCAGTTCGCGGGCCGCGCCCGCGAGCGCCGAGCCCGCGTTGCCGCGCAGGAGCGCCGGGGAGATCCGGAAGCGGGCGCGCAGGGCGTCCGCGAGCGGGGCGAGGTGGCCCTCCAGGACGACCTGCCTCAGGCGCGCGGCATCGGCCGGGAACGTGCGGTCGCCGCTGAGCCACAGGTCGTCCGGCGAGCTGCCGTCGGCGTCCCAGCGCAGCAGCCGCGGGTCCAGGTCGGGCACGCGCCCGTACAGGGCGGCCGGGCCGAGCGCGAGGGACCACAGGCGGGCGGCGAGGCCGAGGTGGGCGATGGAGGCCGCGACGCGGGGCTCGGGAGCGGCGAGCCGGGCGGCGACCTTGGTGACGCGGAAGGACAGCGGGTCACCCTCCGTCACCGCCCTGCCGACCTCGTACACGCGTGCGACCATGGGAAGGGTCCGCCCCGGCGGCTCCCCCGTCCGCAGGGCGAAGAAGCCGCCGACGGATCCGACCACGTCCCAGGCGATGTCAGGGCTGTGAGCTGTCATCGCCGCAGTACATCAGAAGCCCCCGGTCCCATGGGTAACCAGACCTGGGGAGGACATACGGGGGGTCGTACTCCATCGGCAGTAGGACGGATTGACTGCTCAGGGACGACGACTGGAAGCGCTCCGCGCGACATTGTGGTGAACATGGAAGCCGACCGCACGCCGCACCGGACGTACCGGACGTACCGGCACGATACGTACCGGGCCGACCGGCGCTGCCTTCACCTGCGGAGCGCCTCATGAGTGCCCTCGCGCTGTCCGTCCTGCTCTCCCTCGTCTCCGCCGTGGCGTACGCGGGCGGGGCGATCCTCCAGGAGCAGGTGGCGGCGACGGCCTCGCAGCACGAGTACGCGCCGCTGCGCCGCGGAGTGTGGTGGGTCGCGGTGGTCCTGAACGGCCTCGGCGGGCTGCTGCACGTCGTGGCGCTGGCCTTCGGGCCGCTCAGCCTGGTGCAGCCCCTGGGCGCCCTGACGATCGTGTTCGCCCTGCCGATGGCCGCGATGTTCGTGCGCCGCAAGGCCGGTGCCACCGCCTGGCGCGGCGCCCTGATGGCCACGGTGGGCCTCGCGGGCCTGCTCTCGCTGACCCGGGCCGCCGACTCCCGCTCCCTCCTGGACGCGGAGCGCGTCATGCTCGCGCTCGGCACGGGCGGGGCCGTGGTCGCCCTGATGCTGCTGGCCCACGCGGCGCACCGGCACCCGGCGGTACGCAGCGTGCTGCTCGCCACGGCGGCGGGCATCGCCTTCGGCATCTCCTCGGTGTTCACGAAGACGGTGGCGGTGGACTGGGACGCCCAGGAGCCGCTGACCCGGCAGGTGCCGAGCCTCGCGGTGATCGCGGTGCTCGCGGTGGCCGGACTGCTCCTGTCCCAGGCCTCCTACCGGGGCGCGGGGCTCGCGGCGCCGCTGTCCACGGTGACGGTGGTGAATCCGGTGATAGCGGCCGCGGTCGGCCTCACCCTGTTCGGGGAGTCCTTCCGTTACGGAGCCATGGGCACGGCGGTGGCGCTGACCTGCGGTGTCGTCGCCGCGGGCGGGCTGATCCTGCTGACCACCGAGCGCATCGGGGCGGAGGCCGCCGCGAGTTCCGCCGCGGCCGCGCCGCGCGGTGACGCCGCGCCGGCCGCGCCCCGCGAGGAGTTGCCCGCCGAGCCGGCGGCCCGCCGCGTCCCCGCCTCCTCGTCCGGGTCGCCGCAGGAGTCGGCCGAGGTCACCGAGCAGCGCACGGCCGCGGTCACCGAGCAACGCGCGGCGGTCCACGACGAGCGCCCCGCCGCCGACGCGGGCTCCCGGCCCCGGGCGGACGAACCCCCCGCGCCGGAGCAGCCGTTCCTGCCCGAAAGTCTCGCCGGGCTCGCGGGCGTGCCGATGCAACCGGTGATGCAGGCCTTCCCCCGCGCGGACGCCCGGGCGGCGCGCGCGTAAGGCGAGCCGCCCGGGCGCGCGGATCCTCAGATGCGGACGCCTCGCGCCCGCAGATAGGCCAGCGGGTCGACGTCCGAGCCGAAGCCGGGGCCCGTGCGGATCTCGAAGTGCAGGTGCGGGCCCGAGCTGTTGCCGGTCGAGCCGGAGCGGCCGATGCGCTGGCCCGGGACGACCTTCTGCCCGGCCTTCACCGAGAGCGCCGACATGTGGCCGTACTGCGAGAACCTGCCGTCGGTGTGGCGGATGACGACCTGGTAGCCGTACGAGCCGCCCCAGCCGGACTCCACGACCGTGCCCGCGGCGACGGCCTTCACCGAGGTGCCCGTGGGCACGGGGAAGTCGACGCCCGTGTGGTAGCCCTTCGACCAGGAGCTGCCGGACGCGCGGTAGGGCGTGCCGATCGACGCGGCGACGGGCGCCGTGGCCCCCGACTGCGCCTGCGTGGCCGGCTTGGCCTTCTGCCGCCCAGCCGGTGCCGTGTCCCGCTTCGGCGCGGGCCTGGCCTGCTTCCTCTCCTGCTGCGCGGGGGGCTTGGGCCGCGGGTGCGCGCGCTGCTTCTCGGGGGCGCGCGCGGGCCGCTCCTTGCCCTCCGGCGGCTTCCTGCGCTCGGGCGGCCGCGCGGGCCGCTTCTCCTTGCCGTCCGCGCCGCGCAGCGAGAGCCGCTGGCCGGGGGTGATGAGGTCCGGGTCGGCGCCGATGGTCCGGCGGTTGTTCTGGTAGAGCTGCGGCCAGCCGCCCCGCACGCGGCGCTCGTCGGCGATGCCCGACAGGGTGTCGCCGTGCACGACCGTGTACATGCGGGCGGTGCCCGCGGCGGACTGCGGGGTCACCTCCGGCTTGACGTCCTTGACGGTGCGCTGCGGCGGCCTGGGGGCCGTGCGCCCGCCGTCGGTCTTGGCGTCGTTGGCCGTGCCCGGGCGCTTCTGGGGCGCCGTCGCAGGCTTGATGTCCGGGGTGTCGCCGCCCCGGGTGAGGCCCGCCCGCACCGAGCAGACGGGCCAGGCGCCGGGCCCCTGCCCGTCGAGGACCTTCTCGGCGACGGCGATCTGCTGGTCCTTGGTGGCCAGGTCGGCACGCGGGGCGTACCGCGTGCCGCCGTAGGCCTCCCAGGTGGACTGGGTGAATTGCAGGCCGCCGTAGAAGCCGTTGCCGGTGTTGATGCTCCAGTTGTTCGTGGACTCGCAGGCGGCCACCTTGTTCCAGGTGTCGACGTCCGCCGCGTGGCCCGTCCCCGCGGACACCAGGGGCAGCGCGATGCCCGCGCCGCTCGCGGTGACGGTGAGCGAGGCACGGTTGATCCGGCTCGGCTGGTACCGGCGATGCCGGCCTCGTAAGGCCATGAAAGCCCCCTCAGACACGCGATGTACGCGAGGTCACACGTCAGCCACAGGACAAGGCCGCAAGCTAGCCGGTCGGCCGCCACTGTGACAAGGCCTGTCCGTCGAGAGGGCGTTGAACTGGTCAGTTCCTCAAATGCCCCGGAAGCCAACGGAGTTGCACATCCTGGAGGAAGACGCCCCCTCCTTCGTGGTCGTTGAAGCGGTAGACCTCCATCGACCGCTCGGCGCCGGCGTAGGCGTTGAAGGCGGCGAAGACCGTCGACGGCGGGCAGGTCTCGTCCTCCAGGGCGGCCGAGAACAGCGCGGGCGCACGGCCGCGCGCCGCGAAGTGCACGCCGTCGAAGTACGCGAGCGTGCGGAACACCCGGTCCTCGCTCCCCCTGTGCGCCCGCAGATACAGGCCGATCTCCTGGTAGGGAGGCCGGGCGGTGAGCGTCGCCGCACGCGGGAAGTCGCACAGGAACGGCACGTTCGGGCAGATCGCGGCGAGGTCCGGCACGAGCCCGCCGACGGCGAGCGTGATGCCGCCGCCCTGGCTGTCGCCGACCGCGGCCACGCGCGCAGCGTCCACCAGCGGATGCGCGCGCACGGCCTCGACGGCGCGCACGGCGTCGGTGAAGACGCGCCGGTAGTAGTACGCGTGCGGGTCCTCGACCCCGCGCGTCACGAAGCCCGGGTACGCCGGAGCACTCCCCACCGGATCGGGGGTTTCGCCCACCGAGCCGCCGCTGCCCTGTCCCCGCGTGTCCATGATGAAGTGCGCGAACCCGGCCGCCGACCACAGCAGCCGCTCGTGCGGCAGGCCCCGGCCGCCGCCGTACCCGATGTACTCGACCACGGCGGGCAGCGGCTCGCGCGCCCCCGCGGGGAGCAGCAGCCAGCCCTTGACGGGGTGGCCGCCGAAGCCCGCGAAGGTCACGTCGAAGACGTCGACCGAGGCGAGCGGCACGTCCACGGGCTCGAACCGGGCGTCGAGGTCGTGCTCCCGCGCGGCGGCGAGGGTCTTCTCCCAGAAGGCGTCGAAGTCCTCGGGTTCGGGCAGCTCCGGGCGGTACTGGCGCAGTTGGTCGAGCGGCAGGTCGAAATGGGGCACGGGCGGCTCCTCCTTCGGGCACGGTGTCCAAGGTCACGGTACGCCGCGGAGTGATACTGACGGGCGGGCGCGTTACCTACGACACACGCGCCGCCCCTGACATGAGCGGCAGGTCAGTCGGCGCGCCGGACCGTCACGGTCCTTCGGATCTCCAGGAACCCAGGAGCTAGCACATGAGCAGTTCAGCGCAGATCGGCGTCACGGGGCTCGCGGTGATGGGGCGCAACCTCGCCCGCAACTTCGCCCGCAACGGCTTCACGGTCGCCGTGCACAACCGCACCGCCGCCAAGGCCCGGGCGCTGGTCGAGGAGTTCGGCGACGAGGGCGACTTCGTGTACACGGAGACCGCGAAGGAGTTCGTGGCGGCCCTGGAGCGCCCGCGGCGCCTGGTCGTCATGGTGAAGGCGGGCGAGCCGACGGACGCCGTCATCAAGGAGTTCGCGCCGCTGCTGGAACCGGGCGACATGATCGTGGACGGCGGCAACGCGCACTTCGCGGACACCCGGCGCCGCGAGCGCGAACTGCGCGACCTGGGCATCCACTTCGTCGGCGCCGGCGTCTCCGGCGGCGAGGAGGGCGCGCTCAACGGCCCGAGCATCATGCCCGGCGGCTCCGCGGAGTCGTACGCGGCGCTCGGCCCGATGCTGGAGAAGATCTCCGCGAAGGCCGCCGACGGCAGCCCCTGCACGGCGCACATCGGCCCGGACGGCGCGGGCCACTTCGTGAAGATGGTGCACAACGGCATCGAGTACGCGGACATGCAGCTGATCGCCGAGGCGTACCAGCTGCTGCGCGAGGTGGCGGGCTACTCCCCCGCCGAGATCGCCGGCATCTTCCGCACCTGGAACCAGGGGCGGCTCGACTCCTACCTGATCGAGATCACCGCCGAGGTCCTCGCGCACGTGGACGCCGCGACGGGCAAGCCGTTCGTGGACGTGGTGGCGGACCAGGCCGAGCAGAAGGGCACCGGGCGCTGGACCGTACAGATCGCGCTTGACCTGGGCGTGCCGGTGTCGGGCATCGCGGAGGCGGTGTTCGCCCGCTCGGTGTCCGGGCACACCCAGCTGCGCGCGGCCTCGCGCGGCCTCGCGGGCCCGTCCGCCGAGCCGCTGTCCAAGGAGGAGGCCGCGGCCTTCGCCGACCGCGTCGAGCAGGCGCTGTACGCCTCGAAGATCGTGTCGTACACGCAGGGCTTCCACGAGATCGCGGCGGGCAGCGAGGAGTACGGCTGGGACATCGACCTGGGCGCTGTCGCCTCGATCTGGCGCGGCGGCTGCATCATCCGCGCGGCCTTCCTCGACCGCATCCGCGCCGCGTACGACGCGCGTGGCGACCTGCCGAGCCTCCTCGCCGACGAGGGCTTCGCGCGCGAGATCGGCGCGGCGCAGGACGACTGGCGCGCGGTGCTCGTCGCCGCGACCCGGCAGGGCGTGCCCGCGCCGGGCTTCGCGGCGGCGCTCGCGTACTACGACGCGCTGCGCGCGGAGCGGCTGCCCGCGGCGCTCACGCAGGGGCAGCGGGACTACTTCGGCGCGCACACCTACCGCCGGACGGACCGCGAGGGCTCGTTCCACACGCTGTGGGGCGGTGACCGCTCGGAGGTCGAGGCGTAGCCCGTACCGGTACGGGCTAGCTCATCGGCTCGGGCGTCGGGTCCGGATCCGGTACGGGGTCCGGGCCCGGCGGCTTCGGCACCGGGGACGGCGGGGGCTGCGGCACCGGCACGGGTCCCGGGGCGGGCCTCGGGTCGGGCGTCGGCTCCGGGGCCGGGGCCGGGTCAGGGACCGGATCGGGGCGGGGGCCCGGGGTGGGGCCCGGCGGGACGGGGTCGGGGAACGGGTTGGTCATGCTTCCTCCCGGCGTTTCGTGAGGGCGCGGGGCGACCGGCCCCGAGGTGCGGAGGCGAGCCGGCCGCTTCCACTCTCTCCCGCCTCGCGTGCCCCCGCGCGCCGAGTCCACTCCTTTCGGCGGGCCCGTCCTAGGCGCTCGGCCGCCCGCACAGCACGGCGGCGGCACGCAGTCCGGGCCGCGGGCTCGCGAGGACCGGCACCCGGACGGCGCAGCGGGCGGCGGCGCCCGCCATCGAGGCCTGGGCGAGCACGACGACATCGGCGCCGTCGGCGTCGGCCCGTTCGACGGCGGCGGCGATCAGACGCAGATAGCCGTCCTGGTCCCCTGCCTCGAAGCGCTCCCACGCGCCGTCCACCACGACGGTCCGTACGTCGACGGGGCGCGCGGCGCGCCCGGCCTCCTCCGCCAGGAGGGCGGCGGTGGGTGCGAGCGTGCTGGCGACCGTGGCGAGGACGGTGACCGCCGGGCCCGCCGCGACGGCGGCGGCCGCCATGGGCCGGTCGACGCGCAGCACGGGCACGCCCAGGGCCGCGGCGCGGGCCTCGGCGACGCCGCCGATCGTCGAGCAGGTGCACAGGACGGCGCCCGCGCCGTCGGCGACGGCCCGCTCCAGGACCGCCCCGAGCTGGTCCGCGACGGCCTCGGGACCCTCCTCGCGGGCGCGGTCGAGCAGTTCCCCGTGCACGAGGTGGCGCAGCGCGAGGCCCGGGTGGTCCTCGTCCCGGAGCGCGTCGAAGACGGGCACGTGGACGGGCGAGGTGTGCAGGAGCGCGAGGGTCACCATGGCGACGGGCCGCCCTCGGCCCCGGTGGGCGCGGCCAGGGGGAAGGGGGGCGATCCGCCCGAGGGCCTGCCCGTCCTCCCCGGCGAGCAGGGCTCCGCGCGCCCTGTCGCCCCGGATGCCGAACGGCCGCCCGGCCGCCCCGGTGTCGCTCATCGACCCTGCTCCTCGCCGCGCCCGCCGGGGCGCCCGTGTCTCCGTACCGCTCCGTCGCCCGGCGGGCGCCGCCGCGCGCGGGTGGCTGGGCCGCGCGCCGCGGCGGGCCCGCGCGGGTCGCTAGGGGCGCGCCGCCGCCTGCGGGGAGCGTGCCATGTCGGGGGCGCCCGGCACCGGCGCGGCGGCGTCGTCGCCGAGGGCCACGACGCGGTTGCCCTCGTCGACGTGCACGACCCGTGGCCGCAGCGCACGGGCCTCGGCGTCCTCGACCTGGGCGTAGCTGATGATGATCACCTTGTCGCCGGGGTGCACGAGGTGCGCGGCCGCGCCGTTGATCCCGATGACACCGCTGCCGCGCTCGCCCTCGATGGTGTAGGTCTCCAGTCGGGCGCCGTTGGTGACGTCGACGATGTGGACCAGCTCTCCGGGCAGCAGGTCGGCCGCCTCCAGGAGGTCGGCGTCGATGGTGACGGACCCGACGTAGTGCAGATCGGCCTGGGTCACCGTGGCGCGGTGGATCTTGGACTTGAACATGGTGCGAAGCATCGGAGTACTCCTGGGGTGTGGGCTCCCTGCCTGCCTTCTTGCAGGTCAAGTGCTACGGCCGCACCCTACATCCCGCCGCCCCCCGGGTCGGCCCCCGCCGGGCGGCGGGAATGTTCCGAGGCCGCGCTCTCTCCATCGCCATGCGCATGACGGTAAGGACTCGCCCATAACCCTGCAAAGAATGCGTAGAATTTGACCGGCGCACCGCGCGATCGGCCTTTCCGGTGCACACGCGGCCGAGTACACCCTTTCGGCTCGTACAGCATGGAGCGACACGCCGGGGATATGACGCCAGGGGGCGTTCCTGCCAACGTCCACCTGCAGATACCGCCCGCCTGTTTTCCTCCCCTGGGAGAGTTCCGATTCTTGCGGCTGATCAGCGGCGAACCGGAACCATTCCTCTTGATCTCCGCCGCACCGGGAAGCTGGCTCGTTCCTGTCGACAGCGGAAGAACATCATTGAGTGCCTCCACCGCGCTTCGTACAGTCGTTTCCGGTAGGGAAACCCTCCCCAGTTGCCACTGCCGTGACGGAGCGTCAATTCTCCGTACGCCGACAGGGTTCCTTCCGTCCCCTCGGCGCACATCTCCACGCACAGCAAATTCGGCATCGTTGGAGGAGGAATGGGTCGCCAGGCCAAGCCCGGAAGCAAAGCACATCGCAGGCAGATACGTGATCGCCTGGCCGCTCTGGGGTTTCCCGGGGAGGCCATCCGCCCCCGCGTCGCGGAACACTTGATCGCGCAATGCCAGATCCGGCCGCGCACCGCATGGCGCTTGGCAGCCGACCTGTCGCTCGACCAGGCGGCCCGGCACTACAACGTCGTACGCGGGGACGCGGGCGCGGGCATGCGCGGCTCCCGCATCTGGGAGTACGAGCAGTGGCCGGACCGGGGCGTCCGGCCGACCCTGCCCGCGCTGCGCATCCTGGCCCAGGTGTACGGCGCCGGCTTCCGGGACCTTCTCGACCTCCGCGATCTGGAGCAGCTGCCACCCGGCCATCTCGCCGAGTACCACGCGGCGGGAGCGTCCGGCGCGCCGTCAGGTGCGGTGCCCCCGCATCAGCCGCCAGGGAGTGCGGAGACCGCACCCCCGCGCATGACCGCGGCCGTCGGGGAGAACGTGCTGGCCGAAGCGATGACTCTGACGCAGACGAACGTCGACGACGTCCAGCTGGACGACCTGTGGACCGACATGAACTACCTCGGCAACGCCTACGCGCACGCGCCACCCGCGTCCGTTCTCCGCCAGTTGTCTTTGGTGCGCGAGCGGATCGCCGCCCTGTTGAAGAACCGGCAGCGGCCGAAGCAGACACGGGATCTGTACGTGATGAGCGCGAAGTGCTGCGCGATGATGGCCTGGACCGCCGCGGACCTGGGGCGGTACGGCACCGCGCAGGAACTCAACTCCGCGGCCTGGCTCTATCACCAGTACGCCGATGACCAGCTCGCGCGGCGCTGGGTCCGCACCGCCCAGGCGCGGGTGGAGTACTGGGCGGGGAACGGCGCCGAGTCCGCCCGCCTCGCCGCGGACGGGCTGGCCGCCGAGGCCGGCAAAGGGATGGCCGACGGGCCCCTGATCCTCGCGGAAGCACGCGGGTGGGCATCCGTCCAGGCCGAACAGCGGGTCCTCGACGCCATCGGGCGCTGGGCGAGGATCGAGGACGCCGACCCGGCCGTCGCCGACGAGGACCGGTTCTTCAACATCAGCAAAGACCGGCGGCACTACATGGCGGGCACCTCACTCCTTTCGGTGGGGCGTACCGAACTCGCGCTGAAGGAACTGCACACCGCGCGCCAGGCGTACGGGGCGCTGGCGCCGGAGCACCGGTGGGAGGTGATGGAGCTGATGATCCGGATCGAGAGGGCGCGGGCCCGGCTGCGACTGGGCGAGCTGGACGGCGCTGCCGCCGAGTTGGAACCGTTCCTCTCCACGGATGTCGGCGGGCAGCCCGACATGGTGCGAGCGGTGCTGAAAGCGGTGGCAGCGGAACTCGCCGCCCCACGGTGGCATCGCTCCAAGGCGGCACGGGACCTGATGGATTCCTTGTCGAGCGCACAAATGTCTGTGTGACATCGGGGGGCCCGGTGTCGAAGGGGGAACATCGTGCTGGATGAATCGGCGGGCGCCGCCGCGGGTCGGGGCCGACAGGACCGGGGTCGACACGATCGGGGTCGACCGGGACGGTCAGGACCGGAAGGCGAACACGGGGAGGGTGCCTTACGCCATGTCGTTCTGGTGGCGGACAGGTTCGCGCGGTTCGCCGACGGCGAGCAGGTGCTGACGGTCTCGGAGTGCGTCGCGTTGGCCGGCGCGAAAACCGAACGGACCGACGGCGCATGGGTGCTTCACCTCGGTCAGGGAATCGAGCGATCGGACCTGGACGCGCTGCTGGTCGGCGGCGTGACCGGGAACGGCTCCGGAATGCGCCTCGCCACCCCGGAGCTTCCCCTCTCCCGGCCCGTACGGCCTCCGGTGGTGCACAAGCATCGCGCGGAGAACGTCCTGCTCGCGGATCTCCGGAACTTCTCGAAAACGCACTGCGCGGCCGGGCTCCGCATCCACAAGGACAACGAACACCTGCTGGACCATCACACCACGCGGCATGTGCCGGGAATGCTGATCGTCGAAGCCATGCGGCAGATCTGCACCGCGCAGTTCGAGACGAGCCACCGGCCCGGGCTGCCCTTCTCCGGCTATGCGGGCATCTGGCACCGCATCGACATAAGCTTCGACAATTTCCTCTTCCCGCTGCACGCGGAAGTACGCTCCGAGATCACCGAGTTCGACGGGGAGAAGAAGTCCAGCCTTCGGTTCCGTACGACGACGTCGGCGTGCCAGAACGGCGGAGTCGTGGCCAGGGCCGACATCGAGTACTCCATGGTCGAA
The DNA here is from genome assembly GCF_056431945.1 of Streptomyces sp. NPDC045778. NCBI lineage: Bacteria > Bacillati > Actinomycetota > Actinomycetes > Kitasatosporales > Streptomycetaceae > Streptomyces > Streptomyces sp. NPDC045778. Next base: position 27,536 of record NZ_JBWKJZ010000037.1, on the reverse strand, counting down.
CAGGAACGCGTAGACGTCCTGGAACACCGCAAGGCAGCCGGGGCCACCCGATCGCAACTGACCCCGGACGCATAGGCCCTGACGGGCGGAGAAAGGAAACGACAGATGGTCGAAACGCAGGGGTCCGCACCGAGGTCGGATTTCGATCGGGGACTGCATCTGATACAGCGGATGGGCGAACTGGAGCGCCCGGCGGTTCTCGACCTGTTCGAGAGCGTGGACGAGGGCGCGTTCGGCGAGCAGTGCGTCGCGTTCATCTACGGGAACGTCTACCACAGGGAAGGACTCACCCTTGCGGAACGGCAGTTGGCCACCATCGGCGCGCTGACCGCCCTCGGCTACGCGTCCGCCCAGCTCCAGTTCCACGTCAAGGCCGCGCTGAATGTCGGCTGCGACCGGCGGCAGATCATCGAGTCCATCATCCAGGTCAGCTCCTTCGCGGGATTCCCGGCCGTGCTCAACGCCCTCCTCGCGGCGAAGGACCTGCTCGCCCCGCCGGGGGGCGCGGACGACAGGTCCGGCGCGGACGCGGCGGAGCCCGCGCGGCCCTCGGGCGCGGCGGACGACCGGTACGCACGCGGCCTCGCCGTCATGGAGCAGGTGGACGGAGACGCGGGCGCAGAGGTGGTGGCGGCCCTCCAGGACATCGCACCCGACCTCGCGCGGTACATCATCGAGTTCACCTTCGGAGAGATCTACCCCCGGCCGCACCTGGACCTGCGCCACCGGGAGATCGTCACGGTGGCGGCCTGCACCGCGCTCGGCTCGGCACTGCCGCAGCTGAAGGTGCACATCCACGGCCTGCTGAACGTCGGCGGAACCCGGCAGCAGGTGGTCGAGACGGTGCTGCACGTGGCGTTCTACGCCGGATTCCCGGCAGCACTGAACGCCATGGCCGTGGCGCGGCAGGTGTTCGCGGACCGCGTCGGGCAACGATGAACGGGATGCGCAAGGTCCGTCTCGTCGCGGTCGACTGCGACGGCGTACTCATCAATGACACCTACCTGGCCGTCATCGAGCGTTTCGTCACCCGCCACGGCGGCCACTACGACGCTCAGGCCGAGCGGGATGTCGTCGGCCTGCGGGACGTGGTCGTCGCCGAACGCGTCGGGCGGCTGTGCGGCCTCGACCAGCCGGTCCCGGAGGTGCTCGCGGCGATCTGGGCGGAGCGGGACGCGTACCTGCGCGAGCACCCCGTCAAGGTCAACGACGGCGTGGTGGACCTCCTGGCATCGCTGCGGAACCTCGACGTCCGCGTGCTCTGCTACGGCGGCCGTGACCGGCAGCACACCTTCGACCGGCACCTCGGGCACGTGGTGGACCTCCTCGACCCCGAGCACCCCTACGTGAGCATCAACGAGCACAGGCCGGGCGTCACGCGGATCGTGCGCGACGTCGTCGGCTGCGCCTTCGACGAGGCGGTCTTCATCGACGACGTCAGCCGGGTGGCCGAGGCCGCGCGGGAGCACGGCTCCGGCTTCATCGGCTTTCCCAGCAGCGCCGCTCATCGGCGCCAGCGCCGGTTCATGGCCGAGGACGGGGTGCGGCACATCGTCAGCTCGCTCGGCGAGATCACTCCGCAGCTGCTGAGGCGCGTCGACGGCGAACTCGCCACGTCGAGCCACTGGAACACGACGAAGTGACGCCTTCGCCCACTCACCCCCTACTTCCCTCTCCCCCCTTTATCCCAACTTCCTTCTCCCTGCTCTCCACTCCTCATCGAGACTTGGATCGATCGTGAAGTTCTTCTGCATAGCGAAGCCGGGTGCCGGGTTGGTTCAGCGGGAACGTGACGTCCCCGAACCCGGGCCCGGTCAGATACTCGTCCGCATGCGCGGATGGTCGGTCAACTTCCGTGACCTGATGATCGCCAAAGGGCTGTATCCGAAGCCCGTGAAGCCCGACGTGGTGGCGCTGTCCGACGGGGCGGGCGAGGTCGTGCGGGTCGGCACGGACGTGACCCGGTGGTCGCCGGGCGACCGCGTCGTCGGCGTCTACTTCCCGCGGTGGCTCTCGGGTCCGGGAACCCCCGGCAAGACCGCGGACGAACTCGGCGGCACGGTGGACGGTGTGCTGGCGGAGTACGTGACGTTCGGCGAGGACGCCGTCGTCGCCGTACCGTCGCACCTCGACTTCGGCGCGGCCGCCACCCTGCCCAGCGCGGGTCTCACCGCGTGGCGAGCGGTGCTGGAGGAAGGCCGGCCGACGCCCGGCCGGAGCCTGCTCACCCTGGGCAGCGGCGGGGTCTCGACGTTCGCTCTGCAATTCGCGTCGCTGGCCGGTGCCCGGGTCATCGCCACCTCCAGCTCCGACAGGAAGCTGGAGACGCTGCGGGCGCTCGGCGCCACGGATGTCATCAACTACGAGAGGACGCCCGGGTGGGGAACCGCGGCGGCCGAGCTGACCGCCGGGGGCGTCGACCACGTCGTCGACGTGGGAGGCGCGGGAACCCTCCCCCAGTCCATCGACGCCGCCCGGATGGGCGGGCACATCAGCGTCGTGGGGGTGCTGACGCACGGCAGCGGCATCGATCCGCTGCGGGTGCTCGCCAAGCAGCTCACCCTGAGAGGTCTCACCAACGCCGGCCGGGAGTCGTTCGAGGAGATGAACCGAGCCGTCGAGCGACACGGCCTGCACCCAGTGATCGACAAGCGATTCGGGTTCGACGAGATCGACGAGGCGTACCGGTACCTGGAGTCCGGCGCACACGTGGGCAAGGTCGTCGTCGACGCGGGCTGAGTTCCGCCGAAGGGCGCGGGCTGAGTTCCTCGGAAGGACGCGCGCGCGGTTCCGCGGGGCCGACCGTCATGGGTAGGGCGGCTTTCTCCGTCAGGGTAAATATGGCCGCCCTCCCCGACGTACTCGCTGGTCGACGCGTCGGGAGGACGGGAAACCCCGTTGTGCCAACAGGGATGGCAACGCGTCGGCCGGACGACTCATAGTGGGACTGGCCGCCCATCGAGGCAGCAGCTCCCGCAAGGCGGTGACGGTGGATCGTCCGTGCCCACCGGCATGGTGGGCCCAAGGGGCGGGCGACACCGTCACCACCGGAACAGGTGTGAGTCAACGATGCAGCGCGACATCGAAGTGAAGCTTCTCCGCACTCTGCTGGCCGTCGTCAACGAGGACGGGTTCTCCCGGGCCGCACAGTCGCTCCACGTCACACAGCCGACCATCAGCCAACAGATCCAGCGCCTGGAGTCGATCGTCCAGGCACCCGTCTTCCAGCGCGCCAAGCGGCCCCCGCGACTCACCCCGGTCGGCCGGGAACTGGTGGCGCACGCCCGGCGCGTCCTCATGTTGAACAACGACGTCCTCAGCCGCGTGTCGGCGCTGTCCAGCCGGGACTCGTTCACCATGGGCTGCTCGACCCACCTCACCGAGGGCCTTGGCACGATGCTCACCCGCCTGGCGGTGGAGCGGCCCCAGGTGCGGTGCTCGATGGTCACGGGCCAGAGCGCCGCGCTCGCCGACGGAGTCCGCGCGGGGAAGCTCGAAGCGGCGTTGCTGCTCGGCACGGCCACTCCCCGCTCCGAGCTGCTGGGGCGGCTGCGGCTCGACTGGTTCGGCCGCGCCCCGCTCACGGCCGGGGGCCGGATACCCGTCGCCCTGCTCGGCGGCAGCTCGGCGCTCAGCGTGCACATCGCCGAGACGCTCAACCGCAACAGCGTCCCCTGGTACTCCCTCACCGGGTGCTCCGACCCGCTGACCCTGCTGGCGTCCGTCCAGGCCGGCTTGGCCTACACGGCCCTGGGCGCGAACACCCACGTGCGGCAACCGGCGATCCGCCAGGCGCCGCCCGGCGCCCTGGGAGCCCCGCCCGCGCCTCTGCCGGTGTACCTGGCCCTCTCCGCCACGGCCGGCGAGTCCGTCGTGGACGCGGCGCGGACAGCGGCCCGGACCATCCTGGAAAGCTCCCCCGTCTCCCCGCCCTGAGCGGCGCCGGCCCCCTCCCCGCGCGCGACGGAGGCGGATCCACCGCCGGTCAGTACGAGCCGCGGGCCGCCCCGCGCGCGGCCAGCTTGGGCCCGTACGGCGCGGAGTCCAGCCACGCGCCCGCCCTGCGGCCCGCTGTGGCGACCGCTGCCGCCGCGCGCTGCCGGAGCCGGAGGGAGGGGCGACGGGCCAGCATGTGGTCCAGCGCGGCACTGGCACAGGCGCGGTTGTAGACCGCCGCCTCCCTGCGCTCCGCGGCGAAGCGGCTGACAGCCGCCCCGGCGGCGGCCCGGTCACGGCCCGCTTCCAGCGCCCGCACCACCGCCCCCACCGCCCGGACCGCGTCGGGAATGCTGGAGTTCATGCCCCGGGCGCCGAACGGGGCGAACAGGTGGGACGCCTCGCCGGTCAGCAGGATCCGCCGGTGCACGTCCGTGAAGTCGGCGGCGACCTGCTGGGCGAACCGGTACGTGGAGACCCAGCTGACCCGTTCGCCGTACGCCTCCGGCAGGACCCGCGGGATCCAGCGGCGCAGGCCCTCCGGCGAGAGGAACCGCTGCGGATCGTCGTGCGCCAGAAGGTTCAGATCGACCCGCCACCCGCCCGCGAAGGGCAGGGTCAGTACGTTGCGGCCACCCAGCTCCGGGTGCCGGTAGTGGAAGACCCGCTCCCTCGGCAGGGGGTGGTGCTCCGGGTCGTCGTCGAGGTCGACCACCACGAAGGTGTTCCGGGAGCGCGGCCCCTCCAGCGGGCTGCCGGCCGCGGCGCGCAGCACGGAGCGCGAGCCGTCGGCGGCCACCACGTAGTCGGCCTGCCACTCGCGGCCGGCCGAGTCCGTGAGCAGGACGCCCTCGGGAGTGCTCCGCGCCGAGGTCACCTCCACGTCCCGGTGGAACGCCACGCCCTGCTCGCGGCAGGCGGCGGCCATCAGGTCCTCGGTGATCACCTGCGGCAGACTCGTGAAGTGCGGCAGTCCCGCACGCGTCGACTGCGGGTAGGTGCGGACGTAGATCTCCTTGCCCGCCCAATACGAGCGTTTCGTCGTCCAGAGCAGACCGCGGCCTGCCACCTCGTGGCCGAGTCCCGGGCTGAGCCGCTCCAGTTCGCGCAGCGAGGCACCGTGGAGATAGGCCGCTCGGCTGCCGGGCCGGACGGCGCCCTCCGTACGGCGTTCCAGGACCACGGCGGGCAGGCCGGCGGCGCGCAGGGCCAGGGCGGCGCTGAGGCCCGCCGGGCCCGCGCCCACGACGAGGACCGGGTGACGTGGGGAACTGCCCGTGCTCGTGCTCATCCCGGCTCCTTGGCGAGGTGGAGGGTGTCGGAGGTGAAGCTGACGATGCGGCCGTCGAGGCCACCGGTGAGGGCCGCGTGCCACACCGCGGTGCGGATCACCGCGTCGTCGCGGCGGAGCACGGCCTCCGGCTCGTCCGTGCGCAGCTCGACGTAGTCACCGACCTGACGCGGGGTCAGGCCTGCGGCCCCGGCGGCACGCAGCACGGGCTGGAACTCGGGCACGTCGAGCACGTACAGGGCGAGGCTCACCGCTCGGCTCCTTCCGCGCTCTTGCGGATCAGTTCCGCCTTGCGCCGCCACAGCGATTCCACCGAAGGGAGCGGGGACTCGGCGACGTCGGCGAGCGCCCTGACCGTCAGTTCGGCGTCCCGGGCGTCGATGGCGGACATCGCGCGCAGAGGGCGGGTGATCTCCAGCTGGATGCCGTTGGGGTCGTCGAAGTAGACCGACTCGATGAGTTCGTGGGCGAGCGGCCGGGTGACACGGATGCCGTGCGCCTTCAACCGCGCGCGCCAGAGGTGGAGTTCGTCCTCCGTGTCGACGTGGAAAGCCACGTGGCGGGAGCGGTGCATGAGGTCGCTGGGGGCCCTCTCCTCGGGCAGGCCGAAGTAGTAGAAGAAGGCGATGCGGTTGCCTGCCCCCGCGTCGAAGAAGAAGTGCACGAAGTCCGGGTAGTCCTCGGTGACCCAGCCGTTGGCGGTGATGGCGTGCACCAGGGGCATGCCGAGGGCCTGGGTGTAGAACTCGACGGTGGCGCGGGGCTTCCAGGTGACGTACGCGAGATGGTCGACCCCGTGGACGCGCGGAGCTGGTGCGCCGGCCCCGGGGCGGGTGGACGGTGAGAGGGAAGTCAATGCTCCTCCTGGGATGGGGGCGGGGCGCCGCGGGCCGGGGCCGCTCCGGTTCAGCTCGCGGTGCGGCCCTTGAGCCCGGTCCAGGCGACGGCCGACCCGAACAGCAGGCTCAGACCGCCGGCGACGAGCGCCCACCTGGTGCCGTCGGCGCTGGTCGAGGACAGGTTGAGCACCACGCCGAGGACGGCCACGCCGAGGAGGGCGCCGACCTGGCGGGCCGAGTTGAGCGCGCCGGCACCGATGCCGGCCAGGTCGGCGGGTACGGAACTCGCCATGCCCGCGACCAGGGCGGGCAGGGCGAAGGACACGCCGAAGCCGAAGGCCAGAAGGCCGGCCACGGTGACGCCGAGGTCGAGCCCGGAGTCACCGGTGAACGGAGCCTGGAGCAGGGCGCCGACGCCCATCAGGACGAACCCGAAGGCGGCCGGGCGGCGCGGGCCGACGCGGCCGACGAGCCGCCCGGTGTAGATGGGGTTGAAGGCGGTGGGCAGGGTCAGCGGCAGGAAGGCCAGACCGGCGCTGAGCGAGGAGTAGTGCCGGCCCTCCTGGAAGAACAGCGAAAGGACGAACAGCAGTCCGGACAGGCCGAAGTTCGCGATCAGGCCCACGCCGAGGGCGGTGGAGAAGCCCCGGCTGCGGAACATGCGCAGCGGCAGCATCGCCGCGTCCTTCGCCCGTGCCTCAGCGGCGACGAACACCGCGGCCGCGAGGGCCGCAAGGACGAAGGCGCCGACCACCGGGCCGCCGCCCCACCCCTTGGCGGGGCCCTCGATCAGCGCGTACGACAGCGCGCCGAGGGTGGCGACGGCGCTGAGCTGGCCGGTGATGTCCAGACCGCTGCGCTGCTTGCGCGGGGTCTCCGGAGCCAGGCGCAGGGTGATGACGAAGCTGATCAGCGCCAGCGGCACATTGATGAGGAAGATCGCGCGCCAGCCGACGGAGTCGGTGAGCGCACCGCCGACCAGGGGGCCTGCCGCGAGAGCCACCCCGGTGATCGCCGCCCAGTTGCCGACGGCGCGGGCGCGGTCGGCCGGGTCGCTGTAGGCGTTGGTGATCACGGCGAGCGAGGCGGGAAGCATCAGCGCGCCGGCCGCGCCGAGAGCGAGGCGCAGGGCGACCAGGGCGCCCAGGGAGCCGGCGGCGGCACAGACACCGGACAGGACGCCGAAGGCCACGAGGCCGTAGAGGAAGGTCCTGCGGCCGCCGAGCCGGTCGGACAGCCAGCCGGCGGTGAGCAGCAGGGCGGCGAAGGTGATGGTGTAGCCGTTGGTGACCCACTGCAAGCCGCTGAGGCCGACGTGCAGCGAATCGGAGATGGCGGGCAGCGCCACGGCGACGATCGTCGTGTCCAGCAGGACCATGAAGTAGCCGAGCGAGAGTCCGATCAGCAGGGTCGCCGAGGGCTTCTCGATTCGCGCCGGTGCGACGGAAACGGCTTCCGCCTGCGTCGACATGTTTTTCTCCTTCGTTTCTGAAGCACCAAAGGGCCGCCGTAGAAAGGGAGTTCACGGGGGTCGCATTCCATTCAAGCGGAACGGAAAGGCGCGCTGCCGCCGGTGACGACGGGAATGCCCTATGGGTAGCATCGGCTCAGCCGATCGATGTTCGAGAGGGGGGCCGGGACGTGGAGTTGCGGCATCTTCGGACGTTCGACGCGGTCGCCAGGACGCTCAGCGTCACCCGGGCGGCACGCGAGTTGCACTACGCGCAGTCCAGCGTCAGCGACCAGATCCAGGCCCTTGAGCGCGATCTCGGGGTCGAGCTGCTCGACCGCTCGCAGCGGCAGATCCGGCTGACGCCGCAGGGCGCGGCCTTGTCGGAGTACGCCGAGCGCATCCTCAAGCTGATGGAGGAGGCCCGCTGGGCGGTGAGCCGACCGGACTCGGAGATCGCCGTGGGCGCGCTGGAGACGGTGTGCCTGTATCTGCTGCCCGAGGTGCTGGCGCGCTACCGCTCGCTCCATCCGGAGGCGCGGGTGCGGATCACCCAGGACAATCGGGGCGAGCTGTACAAGGCGGTGCGCCGGGGTGACCTCGACGTGTGCCTGACGTTCGGCGACGCCCCGGCGGACGCGGGGCTGCGGGCCGAGACCCTGGGCGAGGAGCCGCTGGTGGTCATCACCCCGCCGGACCATCCGCTGGCCGCCCGCGGGCGGGTGGGGCTCGGGGAGCTGGCGGCGGAGCCCTTCCTCGCCACCGAACACGGCTGCGGTTTCCGGCAGATGTTCGACGACTCCTTCTCCGGGCCGACCGCGAAGGAGCCGGTCGCGGAGGTGTCGAGCATCGGCACCCTCAGCGCGTGTGTGGCCGCGGGCATGGGCTGCGCCCTGCTGCCGTCCCTCGCGGTGCGGGCGCAGGCGGGCCGGGGCGAGATCGCCGTCGTCGAGGTCGACGACGCGTCCTTGCGTACGTCCCTCACCATGACGTGGCTGGACCGGAACTCGTCCAACCCGAACCTGGCCGGGCTCCAGTCGGTGCTGCGCGGTCAACTGGCCTCCTGAGGCGGTCCGGCGCTCGCCGCTCACCGGCGCTGCCCGGCCGTGCCGCGCCGCGGGGGCCGCGCGGGGAGGGGTGGCAGGGGCATCGCCCGCAGTCGGGCGCGGGCCGTCTTGCCGGTGACCGTGGTGGGTAACTCGTCGACCACGACGAGTTGTTCGGGGAGTTTGTAGGTGGCGAGCCCCTTGGCCGCCAGGTGGCTCGTGATGTCGTCCAGGGTCACGCGCTCGCCTCGGCGCAGCGCCACGACCAGGCAGGCGCGCTGGCCGAGTCGCGGGTCGGCCCGCGCGATGACCGCGTGCTGCGCCAACTGCGGGAGGTCGTCGAGCAGTTCCTCCACTTCCAGTGCGCTGTACTTCAGGCCGCCCCGGTTGATCAGCTCGTCGGCGCGGCCCCGGTAGACCACCGAGCCGTCCGGTTCCAGCGCGGCCCGGTCGCCGGTGCGCAGCCAGCCGTCCGGGGTGAGCGCGGCCCGGGTCAGCTCCGGTTCGCGGTAGTAGCCGCGGAACATGTGGGGGCTGCGGTACTGGAGTTCACCGGTCTCGCCGGTTGCGGCCGGCTCGCCGTCCGGACGCCGTATCCGTACCTGTGCGCCGGAGGACGGCCGTCCGACGGTCCCGGCCGCCTCGGGCGGCTCGCCGACGCGGGTGTACGTGCCGGCTCCGACCTCCGTCATCCCCCACTGCACGACGAGGTGCGCCCCCAGGGTGCGGCGTACGCCTTCGGCCAGTTCGCGGGGCACGGGCGCGCCTCCCGTGCGTACTTCCCGCAGCGTCGGGGTGCGCGGGCCCGCGTCCTTCCCGGACAGGGCGAGCAGGTCACGCAGTTGGGCCGGTACGGCGAAGATGGTGGTGGCGCCGACCGCGTCCAGGGCGGCGGCGAACCCGGCCGGCTCCCAGCGGTCGACCAGGCCGACGGCTCCGCCGGTGACCAGGGCGAGGTGGACGGACAGCAGCCCGAAGGCATGGCTGAGCGGGCTCGCCGACACGATGGTGTCGGTGGCATCGAAGCCGCCGTCCGCCGCCACGGCCGCCGCGTTGCCGAGGAGCCCGCCGTGGCTGTGGACGCACAGCTTGGGTCGCCGGGAGGTCGTCCCCGAGGACGCGAGCAGCACCAGCGGGGCCCGCGGGTCGGCCGGCGCGGGCGGCAGCGGCGCGTCCGGGCCTGGTTCCTCGTCGAACAACTCCGCCAGGTCCGGCGGATCGTCGGCCCGGGGAGGGGCGGCGCCCGTGCCCGACACCCACAGGTGCCGCAGCCCGGTGCACCGCTCGCGCAGGAGGGAGATCTCCTCCCCGCGGTCCTCGCCTCGTACGACCGCCGTGGCGGCGAGGGCGACCGCGCCCGACTGCTCGATGAGCCGCCGCGTCTCGCGGGTTCCGTAGGCGGAGTGCAGGGGCAGCAGCAAGGTGCCGAGGCGGGCGGCGGCCGCGTGCAGCACCACCAGCTCCCAGGAGTTGGGGAGTCTGGCCGCCAGGACGTCGCCGCCTCTCAGGCCGCGCCGGTGCAGCGCGGCCGCGGTGCGCTCGGCCTGGTCCTGGCAGTCCCTCCAGGTCCGCCACCGGTCGCTGTCCCATAGGGCGGGTTCCGTACGGCAGGCGGCCGCGCGTTCCAGGGCGGCGGTGAACGTGCGGGGCACCGGCGGGGATTTCGTACGGACAGGGGGAGCGTTCACAAAGAAACCTCCGTAGCGGCAGTGCGATGCGGACGCTGTCTCGCGCATTCAGATTCTGTGCGGCGCCCGATCCGTTCGTCCAGCGCCACCCGATAAGGAATCCCTATGGGCCGCGCGCCGTCGGCGCGCGATAAGGAATTCCCATACAGGGGCTTCGCCAGCGCCGCACGAGGAATCTTCACCCGGCTTTCACCCGCGGATCGTCGCCCTCATCACTGCCGCCCCTCTGCGGAATCGCCTCCGCCACCCACGTCATCGCAGCTTGCCGGGCGAAGGCTCGCGGGCGAGGGCTTCTCGGTCGACAAGGAACATCAATACAGAAAGGGGGGAATCCGCTTCCGGAATTCACGAGAAATGTCTCCAGCAGATCGATCGCTCCTGCCGAACCATGTCATCGGTACCGTCGAAACTTTCACGTTCTCCCAGGTGACAGGGTTGCCTTGGTGGCGCGTACGCGCTTTTCGAGCACCAAGAACACGGCTGACATCTGAACGCCCTTGCCTCGGTGCGGGATTCCGTCACAGAATTCCGGAAGCTCCACGGAAGGGGGCACCAATGACTTTCGTACGTTCCTGTGGAATCGCCGAGCAAAAGACCCGCCGTGCCGACGGTTCGGCCAGAGCGGGGGCGTTCACCGAGACGGATCTGCACCGCCTGGAGGAAGTGATACGTGACGCCCGGTTCGCCAGTACGGCGCCGGCGTCCGCACTCGTCGCGCCGCTGGCGCCGCACGGGACCGCGGCGGCGCTGACCGAGCGCGAGTGCGTCTTCGACCACTGCGCGGTCCTGCTGTTCCCCCGCACCCTGGAGGCGGGGCTGCGTCACCTGGAGTCGCGGGGGCTCGCTCCCTCGCCGACCGTCCCCAGCACCGTGGTGCGCGCCCGCCTCGCCGAGCGCCACGGACTGGATCCGGCGGAGTGCGAGGTGCACATCACCCGACTGCGGCTCCGCCTGCCGGACGGACGGCGGCACGCCGCGGTGGAGGTCTTCCTCCTCCCCCGTGACAGCGGTGGATTCGACGACGGGATCGCGGCCACCGAAGCCGCGTGCGGCTTCGAGAACCACACCGCGTTCGTGCTGGCCCGGCCGTCCCCGCCCCTGCTGTCCCGGCTCGTCACCACCTGGCGCACCGAGGCCGGGCTGCTGTGGGAGGGCGGCGGACACAACCCGCACGAGGGCGGCCCCCACGGCTCCACCGTCACGTACTTCGTCCGCAACCACCACTGTCCCGGCCAGCGGCGCTTCGAACTGCACTGCGCGGGCGACCTGCGCGCCGCGACCGCCGGTCTTTCCCGTCCGGCCGAGGCGGTCCGCCGTGTCTACGCGGACTGGCTGGCCGCCAGGGGCACGGCCTCCTGAACCGCCCGCCGGACGCACCCCACGGGGCCGGCCCTTCGCTCCGCCCCGCGAACCCCTCTTTCTCACCACCATCGGGAGACCCCGTGCTGCGGAACGACACGCTCAGGAACATCGCGCTCACATCCGAGCTGCACGACTATCTGCTCACCCAGGGAAGGATGAACCCCGACCCGCTCCTGTCCGAACTGGCGTCGCGGACACGGGAACTGACTTGCGATCAGGCACATATGGTGGTCGCTCCCGAGGAGGCCGCGCTCCTGACCTTCCTGGTGCGGCTGCTCGGCGCCCGGAACGTCGTCGAAGTGGGCACGTTCACCGGCTCCTCCTCGCTCTGCCTGGCCCGCGGTCTCGTCACCGGCGGCTCCTTGATCACGTGTGACGTCTCCGCCGAATGGACCGCGCTGGCCCAGGAGTTCTGGATCCGCGACGGTGTCGCCGACCGCGTCGAGCTGCGGCTCGGCCCGGCCGTGGACACCCTGCGCGCCCTGCCCGCCGAGCCGTACCTGGACCTCGCCTTCATCGACGCCGACAAACCCGGCTACGTCGACTACTGGGAGGAGTTGGTCCCGCGGATGCGGCCCGGTGGGCTGATCCTGGTCGACAACACGCTCTTCAGCGGCCAGGTGATCGACGACTTCCCCGGTGAGAAGGCGGCGGCCGTGCACGCGTTCAACGAGCACGCCCGCGACGACGAGCGCGTGGAGCTGGTCATGCTCGCCGTCGCCGACGGTCTGACCATGGCACGGCGGCTCCCGTGATCGGACTCTCGCGCCCCGGACATCCGCTCCGCCCGTTCGCCGTCGAGGTCGCCCTCCACGATCTGGACGAGGACTTCCCACGCGGCCTCGGCGCGGCCGCGCAGCAGCCGGACTGGACCGACTCCGTCCCGGTCGCGGCGGCCCGCGCCGAGCTGGCCCGCCTTCCGGGCCTGGTCACCGGCGAGGAGGTCCGGCTCCTTCGGACCCTGCTCGCCGAGGCCGCGGGCGGCCACTACCTGGTGATCCAGGCGGGCGACTGCGCCGAGGACCCGGCCGAGTGCGAACCGGCGACGGTCATGCGCAAAGCGGGCCTCCTCGACGCGCTGGCCGGGGTGATGGTGGCGGGCACCGGCCGGCCGGTGGTGCGCGTCGGGCGGATCGCCGGCCAGTTCGCCAAGCCTCGCAGCGCCACCACCGAGCGCGTGGACGGCGTCGAACTGCCCGTCTACCGCGGCCACCTGGTCAACGGCCCCGAACCGACCGCCGCGGCCCGCCGCCCGGACCCCCGGCGCCTGCTTGAGTGCTACGACGCCGCCCATCGCGCCGTGACGTATCTGCGGCAGCGCACCAGCGACTGGACGCTGCCCACCGGGGCACCGGTGTGGACGAGTCACGAGGCGCTGGTGCTCGACTACGAGTTGCCGCTGCTGCGGCGCACCGCGGCCGGTGACGTCCTGCTGGCCTCCACGCACCTGCCGTGGATCGGGGAGCGCACCCGCCACCCGGACGGTCCGCACGCCCGCATGCTGGCGCGGGTGACCAACCCGGTCGCCTGCAAGGTCGGGCCGGCGGCCCGGCCGGAGGACCTGCTCGCCCTGTGCTCCCGGCTCGACCCCGACAGGGAGCCGGGGCGGCTCACGCTGATCTCCCGGATGGGCGCGGCGAAGGTCCGCACCGCGCTGCCGCCGCTGGTCACCGCGGTGCGCTCGGCCGGGCACCGGGTGGCGTGGCTGTGCGATCCGCTGCACGGCAACACCGTCAAGGCGCCCTCGGGCGGCAAGGTCCGTTCGGTCCGGACGGTGGTCGCGGAGGTCCACGGGTTCCTGGACGCGGTGGCGGCGGCCGGCGGTACGCCCGCGGGGCTGCACCTCGAAACCACGCCGCACGACGTGACCGAGTGCGTCTGGGCGGACCCTGCCGAACTCGACGCCGGGGCCGCCCCGACCGCCCACGCGTCCCTGTGCGACCCACGGCTCAACCCGGCGCAGGCGGTCGAGGTGGCCCGCGCGTGGGCCACGGCTCCTTCCTGAGGGATGCCGGACGCCCTCGCTGAGGGATGCCGGGCGTCCGCTCCGAGGGACGGCCCCGGACGCCCTCCCGCCGGGCGTCCTCCCGCCGGGCGTTCTCTCGCCGGGCGTCCTCCCGCCACCCCTCCCCCGAGCCGTCCCCGACGAGACAGCAACCGTAACCATCGACGACGAAAGGCACGTGCCCCCATGACCGAGACCATCATCCGCACCGACGACGGCACCTTCGCCATGATCAACGTGTTCGAAGTGGAGCCGGAGAACCAGCGGGAGCTGGCCGAGGTGCTCAGCGAAGGCGCCGAGAAGTTCATCCGCCACCGGCCCGGCTGCATCTCCGTCAACATCATGACCAGCCGTGACGGCAAGCGCCTCGTCTACTTCGCGCAGTGGCGCAGCAAGGCCGACATCAAGGCCACCATGGGTGACCCGGACGTCCAGGTGTACCGGGACCGGGCCGCCGCGCTCGGCACGCCCGACCCGCACACGTACACGGTCTTCGCCGTCCACCACCCGGAGGCCTGACGGCTCACCCACCGAACCGGCCGGTAGCTCCTGATTCCTGGTGGCGTCAAGTGCCGCACGCCATAAGGGTATGGGAAGTATCAACCTCCCCTGTCACACTGGCCCCAGGGGGAGCCCGGTCGGGGAGGGGCCATGTCCGTCGGCGTGTCACAGGCGGTCGACCCGGGGTGGGCGGAGTTCGGGCGGCAGCTGCGCTTCCACCGGCGGCGGGCCGGACTCACCCAGGTGCAGCTCGGTCGGCGGGTGGGCTATCACCACAGTTTCATCAGCAGGCTGGAGAGCGGGCTGCGGGAGCCGCCCTTCGACCTGGTGAGCAGGCTCGACGCGCTCTTGGGGACCGGGGGACAGCTGGCTGCGGCCATCGCGAGCCCGCGCCCGTCGCCACGCGTGCCCGGCCGCTCCCTGACGGCGCCCACCCTGTTCTCCCCGATCCCCGGAGCGGACACCCCCGGCGACGAGGTTCCCCTGACCGCGCAGCAGTGGCCCGCACGGCTGCCCGACGAGGGCTTGGTCTGCCCGCTGCACGGCACGGTGGGCTGCGCGACGCCCGACCCCAGCTCGGTGACCGACCTCCTGAACGGGCTGACCAGGCCGTACGACCGCGCCGGTGCCGTGGCCGGCGCGGAGGTGGAGCTGCTGCACGGGCTCACCGCCGTTCTCGCCTGCCTCATCCGCCAAGCGTTCGTCCACGCCACCGACGCGTGCACCACCACCGTGGAACGGCTGCTGCGCGGCGTGGCCCGCTGGGCGGAGGCGGTCAACTCCACGGGCCGCCTCCCGTACGGCCAGCTGCGGCTCGCCGCTCAGTACGCGCAGGTCGCCGGGCGCCTGCGGATGGAGCGGGGGCAGAGCGGCGTCGCCATGGCCTGGTTCGGGCACGGCCTGCGCTGGGCGGACGCGGTCCAGGACGCCGAGGCCCGCGCGACCCTCCTCAGCGACATGTGCACCCTCGTCCGGCTCGACGGGGACGCCGCCTCGATGCTCGTGTACGCCGAGGCCATCGGGGCGGTGGACGCCAAGCGGCGCTGGATGGCGACCCTGGCGGACCTGTACCAGGCGCGCGCGTACGCGCTGAGCCACGACGCCGCCGCGTGCCGGCGCCACATCTCCACGGCCCGGCGCAGATTCGCCCGCCTCGACCAGAGGGACCGCCTGGAAGCGCCCTGGCTCTCGGGGGCCGAAGGGGTGCTGCGCCTGGAGTCGGCGATCGGCGGGGCGCTGCGCGACCTCGCGGTGGTGACGGGCGACCGCGCCGCGGCCCGCCGCGCGATCGAGGCCACCGCCAGGTCGTACGCGCTGCTTCCGCCCCTGAGGCACACCACGCGGCTGCTGCTCACCCTGCGCCTCGCGGACAGCTGGGCGTGCGCCGGTGACCCCGTCGCGGCGGTGGCCCTGGCGCGGCCCGTCCTGGAGGAGGCCGTACGGGCGCGCGAGTTGATGGTCACCGCCGAGCTGCGCGGGCTGCACGCCCGGCTCGTCGGGCGCTGGGGTGACCTGCCGGAGGTGCGGGAGTACCGGGAACGGCTGCGGGAGGTGTCGGAGTGAGGCGGCGCCCGGCCCGGCGCGCTTGCCAGTTCTTGACAAGGTGTGCCGGGCACCCGCGATCCATTGACCGCGGCCCGGGCCGGTGTGAGGGTTCCGCCAGCCATGGGAATGTCATGTCACTGTCAGTTTATGAGCGGAGCGGATCGCGCGACCGCGGACACTGACGCACACGTGCTCCCCCTGGCCGGCAGAGCCTCAACACCTCTCACAAGGAGCCGTGATGCTCAGAAGATCCGCAGCGGCCGGGATAACCCTGGCCATGGCGCTCGGGGGGGTGGTGGCACCCGCGACCTTCGCCTCGGCCGCGCCTGGCGCGGGCAAGCCGGACCCCCGCGCGAAGGCCGTCGCCGCCGCCGACCAGGCGGCGCGGAGCGGCCTCGACTCGCTCGCGAAGGGACCGCAGGAACAGTACGACCGGCACCAGGTCATCCCCTGGGGCAAGGGCCTCTACTCCGTCGCGTACGAGCGCACCTACCGCGGTCTGCCGGTGGTGGGCGGTGACGCGGTCGTCCTCGCCGACGGCGAGGGCAAGGTGCGGTCCGTGCACTCCGCCACCGAGGCGAGGATCTCTCTCACCATCCGGGCGAAGGTGAAGGCCGCGCAGGCGGTCAGGACCAGCCGGGCCGAGCTGGCAAAGGTCACGAAGGTCGCCTCCGAGCGCCTGGTGGTCCGGGTCGCGAAGGACACGCCCGCGCTCGCCTGGGAGACCGTGCTGACCGGCAGGACCAAGGCGGGCGACCCCAGCAGGCTGCACGTCTTCGTCGACGCGCTCACCGGCAAGGTCGTCGACACCTACGACGACGTGCGCGCGGGCACCGGCCGCAGCAAGTGGAACGGCCCCAGCCCGCTGACCATCGACACCTCCCGGTCGGGCACCAACTACGTCCTGCGCGACACCACCCGGCCCGGCCTCCAGTGCTCGGACTACAGCGGCGGCCTGTTCACCAAGGCCACCGACGACTGGGGCACCGGTGATCCCAAGAGCCGGGAGACCGGGTGCGTCGACGTCATGTTCGCCGCGCAGAAGCAGTGGAACATGTTCAAGGAGTGGTTCGGCCGCAACGGCCACGACGGCAACGGCCGCAGCTGGCCGGTGCGCGTGGGCCTCAACCAGCTCAACGCCTACTGGGACGGCTCCTCCGTCACCATCGGCCACAACAGCGCGAACGAGTGGATCGCCGGCGTCGACGTCGTCGCCCACGAGTTCGGCCACGGCCTGGACTCCAACACGCCCGGCGGGGCGAACAACGAGAGCGGCCTCGGCGAGGCCACCGGCGACATCATGGGCGCCCTGACCGAGGAGTACATCAACCAGGCCGCCCCCTACGACACGCCCGACTACACCGTCGGGGAGATGGTCAACCTCCAGGGCCGCGGCCCGATCCGGAACATGTACGACCCGAGCCGGGTCAACAACGACCCCAACTGCTACTCGGCCTCCATCCCCGGCACCGAGGAGCACAAGGCCGCAGGGCCGATGAACCACTGGTTCTACCTGCTGGCCGAGGGCTCCAACCCCGGCGGCGGCAAGCCCACCAGCCCCACCTGCAACAGCAAGCAGGTGACGGGCGTGGGCGCCAAGAACGCCGGCAAGGTCTTCTACGGCGCCATGCTGCTCAAGACCAGCGGCATGACGTACAAGCGCTACCGCACCGCCACCCTGACCTCGGCGAAGAACCTGGACGCGAGCTGCGACCTGTTCAACGCCACCAAGGCCGCCTGGGACGCGGTCAGCGTCCCGGCCCAGACCGGCGACCCGACCTGTGAGGGCCGGCAGGACGACTTCTCACTCGGCCTGAGTCCGGCCTCCGGAAAGGTCGAGCCGGGCGCCTCGACCACGGCCACGGTCACCACCACGACCGTCACCGGCAGCGCCCAGCAGATCAAGCTGACCGCCACCGGCGCGCCCACCGGGGCGAGCGTCTCGTTCGACCCCGAGACCGTCACCTCCGGCTCCACGTCCGCCCTGAAGGTCACCACCACGGCGTCCACCGCGGCCGGCACCTACCCGATCACCGTCACGGGCACCGCGGGCACCAAGACGCACACCGCCCAGTACACGCTGACCGTGGGCGGCGGCGGCAACCCGACGCCTCCGCCGGACATCGACGTGGCCAAGGTGCAGGCGCACCTGACGCAGCTCAACACCATCGCCTCGCAGAACGGCGGCAACCGCCGCGCCACCGGCGCCGGTTACCGCGCCTCCCTCGCCTACGTCAAGGGCAAGCTGGAGGCCGCCGGATACCAGGTCACCGAGCAGACGTGCGCCTCCGGCTGCTCCGCGGGCGCGGGCAACAACCTGATCGCCGAGTGGCCGCAGGGCAAGGCGGACAACGTCTACATGTTCGGCGCGCATCTCGACGGCGTGAGCGCGGGCCCGGGCATCAACGACAACGGCTCCGGCTCCGCCGCGATCCTGGAGGCGGCCCTCGCCCTCGCGCAGAACAACCCCGCCATGAAGAACCGCGTCCGCTTCGCCTGGTGGACCGACGAGGAGCAGGGCCTGAACGGCTCCGACTACTACGCAAGGACCCTCAACGGCACCGAACGCGCCAAGATCAAGGCGTACTACAACTTCGACATGGTCGGCTCGGTCAACGCCGGCTACTTCATCAACAACCTGAACTCCGCGGCCTCGGCGCCGATGAAGGAGTACTGGACGTCCCTCAACCTCGCCCCGCAGGAGAACGTCGAGGGACGGGGCCGGTCGGACGACGCGTCCTTCCAGCAGGTCGGCATCCCCACCTCCGGCTACGCCACCGGCGCATCGGCCACGAAGTCCGCGGCCGAGGCCGCGAAGTGGGGCGGCAGCGCGGGCCGTGCCTACGACCCCTGCTACCACTCCGGCTGTGACACCACCGCCAACATCGCCGCCACCGCGCTCAACCGCAGCGCGGACGGTGTCGCCTACACGATCTGGAAGACGTCCGTGGGCGACAAGCCCGCCCCGACGGACGACTTCTCGATCTCGGCCGACCCGGCCGCGGGCACGGTCGAGCCCGGATCCTCCGCGAAGGTCACCGTCGCCACGGCCACGACCAGCGGAAACGCCCAGCAGGTGAAGCTCTCCGCCACGGGCGCCCCGGCAGGGGTGAACGTCACCCTCAGCCCGGAGTCGGTCACCTCGGGCGAGTCGTCGACCGCCACCGTCGAGGTCGCCGCGGGCACGGTGGGCGGTACGTACACGCTGACCTTCACGGGCGCCGGGCAGGTCAGCCACACCACCACGTACACCCTGACCGTGCCCGGCGGCGGCGAGACCACCTGGCAGCTGGGCGCCACCTACGCGGCCGGGGACATCGTGACGTACGAAGGAGTCCGCTACCGCTGCGTCCAGGGCCACACCGCCTACCCGGGCTGGGAGCCGCCGAACGTGCCTGCCCTGTGGGAGGCCATCTGAGCGTCAGCGGTGACCGGTAGTCCCGGCACGGGACCCCGGTGACACGACGAGGGCGGTGGGGTGCGCGCACCCCACCGCCCTCCACGGGCTAGGAGGCGACCCAGCCGTGGTCCCGCGCCAGTTCGAGCACACAGGCCCGCACGCGCTTGATCTGGTCGCCGGTCAGCGAGCCGACGGAGTCGAGCAGGGCCTCCGTCAGCTCCTGCGTGAACTCGTCGGCCGGGGAGACTTCGCCGTCGTCGGGCGCGGTGGCGGCGGCCCGGGCCGCGAGGCCGCCGCGCGGCAGCTGGTGGGAGGTGGACTGGTGGACCAGGCGGATGTTCGACGCCTTGGGTCCCTTGTCACCCATCTCCATGAAGAACTCGACCACGCTGCCCTCTTGGTAGAGGTACTTCTCGCCCACGAGGTCGTTCGCGTGCATGAAGACGTCCTCGTCGCCCGTCTCGGGAGCGATGAATCCGTAGCCGCGGACCTCGTCGAACCGCAGGACCTTCCCCACCGTCAGCACACCCATGCCACCACACCTCGCCACAACCGCACCGGAGGTCCACCCTGCGCGGGCCCCCGCCGATGACTGAATCTTTACGAGGAACCTACCGTGCCCGGTCGCGGCCGCCCAGGGCACCCCCTGCCGCTCCGTGGTCGCCCCGTTCCCCGGCCAGCTCGCGCAGCACCGCGTCGGCGCAGGAGAGGACTCCTTCGATCGAGCCGGGGTCGGGTGTCCAGCAGTCACTGACGAGGTGCACCGCCTCGCCGGGCAGGGGTCTGCGCACGCGGGGCGCCACGGTTTCGGGGTCGTGCCCGGGCCGCCACACGTGCCAGGCCCCGTCGTGCGGCGGCCGGTTCCAGTCCTGCCGGCGGGCGAGCAGCGGGGCCGCGAGGCCGGGCAGGCCGTGCATGCGCGCGACGAGGCGGTGGGCCCGCTCGACGGTGGCCGCGCCGGGGACGGGGGCGGCCGGGTCGGGCCCGCCCCCGGTGGAGTACCGGGGCTCGACGGCGTGCCACGCCTCGGCGGCGGGTCCGCTCGGGTACGCGGCCAGGAGCAGCGCCGGGCCGTCGGTGACGGAGGCCGCGGGCGGCGGGCAGGTGCCGCCGTACCAGAGCTGGCGCAGGGGCAGGTCCGTCGTGCCACGTCCGCGGGTCATGCCCAGGCGGTGCCACCACGCCGTCTCGTACAGCAGGAAGAGCTTGTGCGCGGGCACGGCCTCGACCGCGGCGAGGTCCGCGCGGAGCCGGGCGGTGAAGGGCAGCCCGTCCTGGGCGAGCCGGAGCAGCGGCCCCGGCGGCAGGGCGAGCAGGACGGTGCGCGCGTGCACGCGCACGTGCTCGCCGGTGGCGCGGCCCCGGGGGTCCTCCAGGGCGAACGTCAGCAGGTAGCGGGGCGGGGGCTCGCCGCGTGCAGCCGCCGCCCGGGCCGCGCCCGGCTCGGCGCGGTCGATCCGCAGGAGCCGGTGCCCCAGGCGCAGGCTGCCGCCCGCCGCGGTGAAGCGGTCGCACAGGGCGAGGGGCAGGCGCTGCATGCCGTGCCGCAGCGTCACGTACTCGGCGTCGGGTGGGGTGCGGAACAGCAGGCCGAGCTGCTCGGCGGCGTTCTCACGGCTGAAGCCGACGTCGTAGCCGCCGGTGTCGTGCAGGAGCGCCACGGCCTCCGCGCCGAGGACCGCCCTGAGGGCGTCGGCGTAGGTCGTCCGGCACAGCGGGAGGCCGCCGACGACTGCTCGGTCCCGGAGTGCGCGGAATGCGGCGGCCGTGCGTGCGGCCCGGTGCGCGTCGCCCTGTTCGCGGGCCGTGTGGTGGGTCCGGCGCAGCTCGGTGAAGCCGGGCACGAGGGTGTCAGCCGCGTGCCGCACGAGGTCCGCGGGGTGCAGGCCGCGCTCCGCATCCGCCAGGTCGTACGGGACCTTCGTGGCGTCGGCCAGCTCGTGCTGCCGCAGGGTCACTCCGCGGACGTGGACGAGGTTCTCGGGGCGCCCGAAGTCGAAGGGCACCAGGTCGCCCGCGAGCCCGGCCCGGGCCACGACGTCGAGGACCCGCCGGAGCCCGCGGTGCAGGCGCATCGCGCCGAGGTCGGCGACGGGGGCCCCTCTCCCCTGCCCCACGCGCACGGTCCAGAGCCGTCCGCCCACCCGGTGCGTGCGCTCGAAGAGGGCCACGTGACCGCTTGGGGCATTGTCCTCCGCATTCCTCCGGCGGGCGAGATTCTCGGCCAGGAAACAGCCGCCGATACCGGCCCCGACTATCGCCGTGTCCACCAACGTAGGGGTGGGCCCTGGCTCTTGAGTGGGCGTCACCGTGTTTGCCCTCGCATGGTTTACCGCACTCTGCTGGTGATCTACAGTCGCGCTCACGCAGACGTCTTAGCACATTCGGGTTCCCAGGTGACTCGCGAACCCGGAAAGCACCGCCTCAGCGCGTTGGAGAGATACCCATGATCTTCCGTAAAGAAGTCGCCGCCGAAACCGCGCACGCCTATGACACCTTGGCCGCCTACTTCCAGGACGTACGGTCGTTCTTCGAAGTCCTCAGTGTGCGTTTCAGCTTGCCGGAGTACGGTGTGCGGCTGCGTCCCATAGCCGGGAACGAACTGTTCTCGAACGCCAACAGCTATCTGCTCTCCGACGACAGCTCGTACCCGTACTACCTGTGGCTGCCGAGCTGGCTCGGGCGCTTCTACATCGACGGCGACCGGATCGCGGACGGGCAGCGCGCCGACGACGTGAGCACCGCGCACGCGCGCCACATCGCCTTCGTCTGGCCGTGGCTCGGCTTCAACGACGCCTATGTGAAGGACGCCGGGGAGCCCGAGTGCTGGTTCGGCGTGGCCGACCCCCGGCCGCAGGACCCGGGTGAGACGGTCCGCACCACGGCACAGAGCCTGTTCAACTACTTCCGTCTGGAGCACACCCTCGACGGCGAGCACCAGGGCTGGCTGACCGGGCACTTCACGCCCCGGCCCGCGGTGGGCTGCAACCTCACGGGCCGCTGGCACCTGCGCCGGGTGCCCCTGTCGGCGCTCACGAACTACTACGAGGTCGAGAAGAACGTCATCCAGCCGCTGGGCGAGAAGTTCAGCGCGCTCGCGGCCGCCCCGGACGACGACGAGCAGCCGCCCCGCCCGGGGCTCAACGGGCACCGGCGCCACCCGGAGCCCGTCCCTGCCGCTGTGCGGTCGTGAACCCCCGTGCCCTGACGGCGAAAACATAGGGGTCATTGAGGGGTGCCGGAGGGCTATCCGAAGGCCGCTCGCCGCAGAACAATCACTCCGAGTCCGAGGTGCCAAGACGAGAGGTGACCCATGCGAGGAATCGACCCCAGCATCTCCGCCATCACAGTGAATCCCGTCCACCTCGAAGGCGGCCCGAGCACCCTTTCCGGAACCGTCGTCCTCGGCGATCTCCATGACGTGATCTGCTCCGCAGAGAAGGTCAAGATCCGGCACGGAAACGGCTATGAGCACTATGAGTTCATCGACGCTCCGGCCGGAGTCGGCGGGGCCCGGGTGAACGCACCGGCGAGTGGCGGGGATTCCGACCCGCTGAAGCTGCGCTGGGTGGGCCGTACGAAAATCGCCGAGTAATCCGCCGAGTAATCGCTGAGTCCTACGGAGTTCCTCCTCCTCGATCCCCCACGGAAATCGCGCCCCACCGCATCGGCGGTGGGGCGCGATTTCCGTGGACGCGTCAGGCGCTCAGTCGCGCCGGCCGTGCTGCGGCGGGTACTGCGCGTACGGCGAGCCACCCTGGGCGGGCACCGGATGCTGGTAGCCGCCGTGCGGGGGCGTGCCCCGATCCGGGGTGTCCGGCCTGATCCGGCGCGGCCACCACGCGGCCCGGCCGAACAGGGCGGTGAGGGCGGGCGTGAAGAACATCGCCATCACGAAGGCCGAGATCATGATGCCGAAGGCGACCGCGAACCCGATCTGGGCGAGCGAGACGTCACTGGCGAGCAGCATCGAGGCGAACGTGCCCGCGAGGATCACCCCGGCCGCGGCCACCGTCGGGCCCGCGTGCTGGATGCTCTTGGCGGTGGCCTCGCGCGGGCCGAGCCCTTCCTTCGCCTCTTCCCGCAGGCGCGCGACCATCAGGATGTTGTAGTCGGTGCCGATGGCGACCACGAACAAGTACATGATGACCGGCAGGAAGAAGGTCAGGCCCGACTGGCCCTCGATCTGCTGGAAGAGGATCACGCTCGCGCCGAGCGTGGCACCGAAGCCGAGCGCGACCGAGACCATCAGATAGATCGGCGCGACGACGCTGCGCAGCAGCAGGCCGAGGATGAGCATGATCAGCGCGGCGGCCGTCGGGAAGACCACGGAGAAGTCGCGGTTGACGGCCTTGTTGATGTCGACGAACACCGAGGTGACGCCGCCCACCTTGGTCTCGGTGCCGGGCGGTGCCTGCTCGTGGGCCGCGGTGCGCAGCGGGCCGCGCACGATGTCCATGGCCTCGCGGCCGTTGGGGTCCATCGTGAGGACCGCGTTGAACTCTGCGGTCCTGCCGTCCTTGCTGAGCTGGGCGCGCGAGGCGTCACCGACGCCCTTGACCTGCTTGAGCTGCGCGACGAAGGCCTTCATGTCGGCCTCCTTGAGCTTCGCGCCGTTCGTGGAGCGCATCAGGACGGTGCTGGGGTTGGTGCTGCCCGCGGGCAGGTCCTTGCTCATGGCGTGCAGGGCGACCTGCGACTCCTTCTTGGAGTTCTCGTCCTCCTGGCTGGCGAACGTCGGCTTGTAGCCGAGGGCGCCGAGGGCGAGGACGATCATGAGGAGCCCGGAGCCGACCACGAACCGGCCGGGGCGGCGGGCCACGGACCGGCCGAGGGCGCCGAACCGGGCCGCGCGCGGCTCGCGCTGCCACGACTTGGACGGCCAGAACACCTTGGTGCCCATGAGGGAGATGATCGCCGGGATCAGCGTGAGGCAGGCGATCAGGGTCACGCCGATGGCGATGGCGAGCGCCGGGCCCATCGAGACGAGGAAGCTGAGCGAGGAGAGAAGGAGCGCGAGGAAGCAGACGATGACGGCGCCGGCGGCCGAGGCGATGGCCTCGCCGACGCGGCCGACGGCCGAGACCATGGCGGTCTTCGGGTCCTCGCCGAGCCGCAGCCGCTCCCGGTAACGGAACATCAGGAACAGGATGTAGTCCGTTCCCACGCCGAAGAGCACCACGATGAGCAGCGACGAGACCGAACTGTCGGCCTTGAGGTGGAACACCTTGGCGCAGGTGGCGATGAGGCCGTTGGCGACCTGTGAGACCAGGGTGATCCCGACGATGGTGAGGATGGTGATCGTCGGGCTGCGGAAGATGATCGTCATCAGGACGATGATCAGGCCGATGGTGCCGAGGAAGATCAGCGAGTCGGCCTCCTTGGAGGCTTCCTCGTTGTCGAGCTGGGTGGCCGCGTCACCGGTGACGCCCGCCTTCAGGCCCGAGTCGGCGACCAGCGGCTTCAGGTCGTCCCGCATGTCCTCGACGGCGTGCTGCTGGCCCTTGTCACCGGCCTTCACGTCGGCCATCGACACCATCACCGTCTGCACCTTCTTGTGCGGCGACGGCGGCGCGGTGATGACCTGCTCCACCTTCTCGTACTTCTTGGCCTTCAGCGCCTTGCCGACCTTGTCGACCCGCGCGGAGTCGGCGCGGGTCAGGGCCTTGCCGTCCTCGCGCGTGAACACCACGATCGCCGAGGGGCTGAACCCCTTGGGGAACGCCTTCTCCTGGATCTTCTGCGCCTGGATCGACTCGTAGTGCTTGGGAAGGAACTCTGCTTGGTCGGATGTGGTGGTCAGCGACGGCGCGAAGCCGATCACGGCCGCCCCGGCGATGAGCCAGGTGATGATCACCAGCCACCGGTGGCCGACGACGAAACGTCCTAGGGCTTTGAACACGGTTCCTTCCTCCACTCCGGAGCGCTCCGGAGTACTTGGTCTGCTGCTCTTCTGCTCTTTCAGGGGGTTTGGGGGGTCACCCGGCGGGCGAGGGCTCCGGGGCGCGGAACGGGGCGACGAGGCCGGGCAGCGCCTCCTCCGCGAAGCGCAGCCCCTCGGTCACGTCCACGTCGTAGATCCGGACGGCGCCCTTCCCGGCCGCCGTCGTGGCGGTCAGCGTGAACAGTCCGGCGCGGCGCTGGGCGTACGACTGTCTGCCGGTGAAGCCGACGATCCGGTCGCGCCGCAGCGCCACCGTGCGGCGCACGAACGTGCCGTGGCGTACGACGATGTAGTCACCGCTGAGCGCGTGGCCGAGGCCGCGGTAGGCGTCACGCGCGAGCGGATAGCCGCAGGCCGCGGTGGTCAGCGCGGCCGCGGCGGCGGTCCACCAGGGCAGCGCTCCCGCCGCCGTCCCGGCCCCGGCCAGAGCGGCGGCTCCGGCCGGGGCCAGCAGGCAACCGCGCACCAGACGGCGGCGCAGCGCGGGCCGGGGGTGACCGCGCAGCGCCACGCGTGCGATCGGCGACGACGCCTCGTTCAGGACGTCGGCCGTCACCCGGTGCGCGGAGTCCAGGGGCGCGGGCGGCAGAAGCTGCGCCGGGTTGGAGAAACGGGCGGCGGGCCCGCCGAGGCCGGTGGCCAGGAGGGTGAGCCGGGCGGCGGCGGCCGCGCGCAGCGGCAGGGGCCGGCTGAGTTCGACGCCGCAGACGCGCCGCTCGGCCACGGACACCGAACGGGAGGTGAGCAGGCCGCGCATGAGGTGCAGGGAGCCTTCCGGCTCCCGCTCGATGCGGTGCCCGTACCACGCCTCGGCGAAGGACACGAGGGAGCCGGCCACCCCGATGGCGAGGAGGACGGCCGCCACGGCGGTGACGGCCACCGCGACCGGCAGCGCGTCGAGCCGGTCCCAGACGCCCCGCGCGACGCGGCTGTCGGTGAGGTCGAGCCCGAGGGTGTCCAGGAGCTTGGAGCCACCGGTGACCACGGCCACGACACCGGCCAGGCTGGTGACGGTCAGCGGCGCGTACCGGGCCCAGGACCAGCTCAGCTTCGCGAGCGGCACCGGAAGGGCGGGGGCCGCGTCCGGGCCGCCGCGGTTCAGGAGCAGGGCCCGGAACTGGACCGCCTGGGCGCGCGAGATGCCGTCGAGGACCAGTTCGTCATCCTCGCTCTTGCCCGTGTGCTGTCCCGTGCCGACCTTGACGGCCGCGAGGCCGAAGAGCCGGTGCACGGGGTTGGCGGTCACGTCGGCGCTGCGGACGCGGTCGCGCGGAATCGACTTGTCGGTACGGAACAACAGTCCCGCGTGCAGCTCGACCTGGCCGTCGGTGATCCGGAAGCGGGTGGTCCGGTAGCGGACCCACTCGTGTCCGGCCTGCACGGCGGCGACCACGATGTAGGAGCCGAGCACGATCAAGCCGTGCGCGTTGAGCAGGTCGCGGGCCAGGAACATGGTGCCGAGCAGGGCGGCGGCCGGGCCCGCGAGCCAGCTGACGCTCACGGCGACCATGCGCGGGTGCAGCCGCTGCCACGGCTGCGCCGGGGGTGTCCGGGGCGGGCTCGGCACGTCGGGGCCCTTCGTCGCCGTCGTCACGTGCCGTCCTCGTGCAGGGCGCGGACCCGCTCGGTGAGGTCGCGGACCATGGTGGTGGCGAGCGTGTCGTCCAGGCCCGCGATGGTGACCGGGCCCGCCGCCGACGCGGTCGTCACGGTGACCGCGGACAGGCCGAACAGCTGCATGAGCGGGCCGCGCCTGGTGTCCAGGGTCTGGATGCGGGTGAACGGCACGACGCGCCACTCCCGCACGAGCCAGCCCGACGCGGCGCACACCGCGGCGTCACCGGCCTCCCAGCGGTGCACGCGGTAGCGGTACCAGGGGGTGAGCAGCGCGTAGCCGACACTGAGGGGGCACAGCACTGCGAAGAGGGGCCACAGCCACGACGGCGCGTCGGGCAGCAGCGCCACCGCCGCGAGCGCGGCGAGGACCGGCACGACGACCAGCAGGTTCTGCGTCGTCCACCAGTGGACGGCGCGGCGGTCCAGGCGCCGGGCAGGGCGCGGCGCGCCCGGCGCGTGCGGCACGTCCGGCGTCGGCACCGGCTGCCGCGTCTCGTGTGGCACTGCTCCTCCGCCCCTTCGGCTGTCTTCGTGACACCAGCCAAACAAGCGGGGCGGCGGAGCAGGCAGAGCGGTTCGTGTGGAGTGGAAGCGACCAAGGTTGCAACTTCGGCGGCGCGCTACCCACTTTCGTACGCTCCCTTGTGTCCTATGGACCACATGTGCGTATGCGGCGCGTGGGCGCCGTTAGGGTGACCGCGTGATAGGGCCGATTCGATGGTTGGGCCGCAGCGCCGTTCAGGACACCATCCTCGTCGCCGCACTCATCGCACTCAACGTCTTCGTCGCCTTCTGGAGCGGCTTTCCCCGAGAGGATCATCCGCGGTTCGGGCCGTGGGCGGGGTTGGGGTTGCAGGTGGTTGTGGTGGTGGTGTTGGTGGTGCGGCGGGTGTGGCCGTTGTTGGTGTTGGG